>PXCF01000106.1 GCA_003566715.1 Cryomorphaceae bacterium
CTATCGGTGATGAGTCTGGATACACATATACACCTAACAACGGATTGAACTGGATCAATACGTCGGGGGAAATCATTGATATTTCCGCTATGTCCAATAATGTAAGTGGGGTTCATGCATATACTGTTAATGATGACCCCAATCACTTAAATGGTGTTTTAGGCAATGTAAACTGTATTCCTTCACGCTACCACGGAGTCTTCTTTGCACTCAGTCAGGCAACTAACGTTTCGGCAGATCTGTCTATTTCCGGAAGCGGCTCATTTGAAAATGTATGGCAGCGCAATGGCAATGATGATAATGCTTGGAATGCTGTTTCGGGCTTTCAAATGATGGGAAATAGTATCGATTTTAATATTAATGCCAATAGTGAGTTGATTTTAAAGTTGGGAGCAACTGAAATAGATACAACCGTTTTTTTATGTGAAGGTCAAACTCTTGACTGGGGCAGCAACACATTTTCTGAAGCAGGACAGTATAATTTCACAATCACCAATCAAAATGGTTGCGATTCGATTATTTCACTGAATCTTGTACGGGGTCTAGATTCTGTTTTACAGATACAACCATTTGATGAGGTGATTTGTGTAGGAGAGTTGGCAGAGCTAAGTATTTTTCCTGTAAATCAGGGGTTGGTCACTTGGAGCAACGGACAAACGGGCGAAACGACGACCATACGCGAAGGGGGGTATTATTCAGTGACGTTTCAAGGACAATGCGGGGTACAAGAAGACTCCATTTTTATTGAAGATCGCGAATGTAAGCCCAGAATATACATTCCTTCGGCCTTTACCCCCAATGGCGATGGCGTCAACGATCGCTTTGAGGTAAAAGGCGACGGCATCAGACAGTATTCCATCAGAATTTTTAACCGCTGGGGCGCGGAGGTCTTCTACTCCACCCGTTTGGCCCGCGCATGGGACGGCACATTTAATGGCGAGCCGGCACCTACAGGCGTTTATGTGTACGTGGTTACGATCCTTGGGTTTGATATTGCGGAGGTTTTTACGGAAACCGGGAGCTTAACTTTGATGCGTTAACTCAATTCTTCGCGTGGTTAAATAACCGATATGCTCGTTACATAAGTACGAACCTTTACTACTCTTGCACGTTTACCATCAATGATTTTCGGTCGTAAATTTGCATTTAATATATAGGCTACTTATGCGAACCCCTTTAGTCATTTGCATGATTTTTTTAAGCGCTGCATTTGGCGTAAAAGGGCAAAATTTGCCGGGTAGCGGTAACGCCTCAGGACCCTTTGATCCGGGTTATGTAGAAATCCAAGATTTTCCGCGCTTACAATTTCCGTTCACCATTATGGCATGGGTGCGCATACCTTCAACTTCCAGTGCGGGCGTCTACCCCATCTTTTCTACCGGGCAAGGTATTCCAGCTGCGTTTAGAGGGGTTTCTTTTGGCGTACAGAGATTGGGCGCAACAGGAAACTTTGTGCGCTTAACGTTAGATTTTGGCGATGGCAGTTCTTATAATTTTGCAAGTGTCAAATCATGCTTTCAAACAATCAACGCAAATTTGATTAATGCTGACCGAATGATTCACGTTGCCGTTCGAGCAACCAACGCTAATAGTATTCAATTTTTTATCAACGGAACGCTTCAAGGAGGATTTTGCAGTGGAGGTGTAAGCGTAACTCAGCCCGGTTATCCGCCGATCATACAAGCCAATAATGCAAGAATTGGTTCACACCAACGTCAAAGCAATGAGGTTTTCAATGGCGATATAGATGAGATTTCTGTTTGGGAGTCGGCCCTTACCGATCAGCAAATCCGCACCTTCATGTGCCGAAAAATCCCTCCCGCTACCAATAATCTTTTGGCCTATTATAAGCTCGATGAATTGAACGCCACAGACACCATTGTTGATAGCAGTACAAATAATTATTTTGGCTTGCCCGTTGGCAGCGTCCCCAAAATACTTTCCGAAGCAGCCATTGGTGACGAATCCACGTTTATTTACCCTTCACCTTTTAATGGCGTATTGCGACACATCAGCAGCACCGGTGATACCGTAACAACATCGGCCATTCCGCCAAATTTAACCGGCACCACGGGGATTCAGATTTATACTGTTTTAGACACACCGAACACATTCAACGGGATGGGCAACGACTCTTTGTGTTTGCCCGGACATTATCACGGTGTTTATTTAGCTCGAATTACCAGTTTCACCAGTCCTAACCTGCCTCCAAACTTTCAGCGGGTAAACGTGACCATCAATGGGCCAACATCGCCTTACTTTGGCAAATACATTCGTGGGAGAAACGATTCCCCAACCTGGTTTTTGCAAGCGCCTCCTGGCAGCATAGGCAATTCGGTAGAAACAGATGTCCCTTTTCGCAGAGAAATCATCACCAGGCAGGAATCTTTTGATTATGACCCCAATATGCCTTCAGATTTTGTGAGTTGTTCTTTTCCAGACACCATTGTTGTGAATGATTTTCCCAGCGGGAATTTAAGTTGGAACGATCCGGCAGGAACATCAGGCGCACAATTAATAATCAACGGTCCTGGAACATATACGCTTACGGCCGACGGATTTTGCTCAAACACACCACAAACCTACAGCATCACTGTAGACCCGGACACCATTCGTCTAGATACCACACTTACGTTTTGTGAAGGAGAGTCCGTGGTGTTTTTTGATACCATTATTTTCACCGATACAGATTTTCAATATGTTCGAGATTCAGCTGCATGTGATACCATTTACTCGGTGGAAGTCAATTACTCTCCGGAAACCATTCCTCGAGACACCTCCGCTGTGTTATGTCCCGGAGAAACGTTTGTCCACGAAGGGAATGTCTTTAGTGCGGGAGGGACATTCACCTACACCATCAACAACCCCGAAGGCTGCGATTTTGAATACACGTTAGAGGTTGATAGACTAGAAGATCCGGAAATCATTCTTGACTTCGAAGACAATCAACTATGTGACGGCGATGAACTGCAATTAAGGGTACTAAATTTTGGTGATGGCAATATTCTTTGGAGTACCAATGACGTTTCAAGTTCAATAATCGTTTCTGAAGCTGGGGAGTATACTGTTGAAGTAACGGGTAACTGCGGCATTCAAAGTGAATCCATTTTTATAGAAATTGTCAATTGTCTGCCTCGACTCTTTATTCCCAATGCGTTTACCCCCAATGGAGATGGCCGAAATGACGTTTTTTTGATTAAAGGATCGACTGTTGCGTCTTTCACCTTGTATATATACGACCGCTGGGGCAATTTGGTGTTTTCTACAAATTCATTGGATGAAGGTTGGGACGGAAATGTTAATGGACAGCCAGCACCAACGGGGGTATATGTCTACAGCATCATTGCCACCGGCTTTGAATCTAAAGAAGTGCTGCGGGAAAGAGGATCGTTTTCCCTGATCCGTTAACGCTTCTTTACGTCGCGTTTCTGTTTTCTCCTGATAGCCGCTCCAAGCTTTTCTTTTCTCAATTTGGCTTGAGCGATACTCGCGTTAAACTCAAAGCCTATAATAAGCACAATACTATTGAGGTATATCCACAAAAGGATAACCAATAAGGTTCCTATAGAGCCATATAGCCTGTTGTATTGATTGAAGTTATCAACGTAGTAACTAAAACCGTAAGATGCGAAGATAATGAGAACGGTAGCCAAAATGGACCCCGGAGAAAAAAAGCGATAGAGATGTCTATTGGCCGGACCAAAATAAAACAATATAGCGATGCTGATATATACCGTAAAAAGCATTAAGAGCAACCTCCCTGCTTGTATTAGTCCGGTCCAAGATTTTGGTATAAACTCATTGTTGACCAACCAAAAGGTAAAACTCTCGGTAAAAATAATAAGCGTCACACCCAACAGTATTAAAAGAGATAGGATAAGTGTTAGAAAAATTGCGATTAATTCTTGTTTGAAGAAGCCGCGCTCACCGAGTTCATGAATGGTGGTATTAAAATTGGTCATCAAGGCATTGAATCCATTGGCGCCAAAAATTAACCCCAAGAAAAAACCAAAACTTAGAAGGCCGCCACGTCTATTGGTGATGATATCATCAATGGTTGACTCCGCTGCTTCATAGGAGTTGGGCGGCATGATTTCTTGCAGCAAATCAAACAACTTATCTTGAAACCCTTCAATAGGTACGTACGGGATAAGGCTAAAAAGAAAAATTAATGCTGGAAAGAGCGCCAAGAAGAAACTAAAGGCAATAGAAGCCGCGCGAGAAGTCACGTTTCCCTCAAAAATACCCAGCCAAAAAAACCGCATGACATCGTACAAGCTTTGCCCTTGAAAAAAGGGAATGGTTATATACCTACTCAAACGAACAAATCTCAAAACGAGATACTTGATCTGTCGGTATTTCCTAACAAAGAAAGCTTTTACCTTATTCATAGGCTTTTAGACTCATATCCAAACTCTTTACTGAATGCGTTAGCGCACCTACAGATATAAAATCAACACCCGCTTCAGCATACGCAACAATATTGTTTTCCGTTATACCTCCACTGGCCTCGGTTTCACTTCTTTTACCAATCAAATTTACAGCTTGTTGGACATCTATTGGTGTAAAATTATCCAACATAATTCTGTCTACATTTCCACATGCAAGAATCTCGGACACCTCCTCCATATTGCGCGCTTCCACCTCAATAGCAAGGGCCAACTCTTTTTCTTTTAAATAGGAACGTACACGCTCAATAGCCGGACGAATACCTCCGGCAAAGTCGATGTGATTGTCCTTCAGCATAATCATATCATATAAGCCCATACGGTGATTCCCTCCTCCGCCCGACAGAACGGCATATTTCTCCAACATACGCATACCTGGGGTGGTTTTACGCGTATCTAATAAGATACATTTGGTATGGGAAATCATGTCTTGCAAACGCTTGGTATAAGTAGAAATACCACTCATCCGCTGCATGCAATTCAAAGCCAATCGCTCACCGGCTAAAATGGTATGAACCTTTCCGTTTATTTCAAAAGCAATGTCTCCCGTCTTTACTGTATCGCCATCACTAATGAACTGCTGAAAATTGACATCCGACTGTATTTCATTGAATATGGCTTTGGCTACATCTATGCCACTAATAACTCCGGCCTCTTTTACGATGAGATTGGCTCTCCCCTCCGCATCGCCTGGAATGCACGACAAGCTGCTGTGGTCACCATCGCCCAAATCTTCTTTTAGAGCGTTCTTAATAAATGCTTGCAATTGCTTTTTTGCTGCTGTCATCGTGTAAATTTTCAAAGCGTCAAAAATACAAACCAAATGTATCTGAAGGTGAAATCTAAGTTCAACCCCATTGAGGTTAGCTGTAGTAAACTACATTTGCAAATGTTTTTAAAAAAACACATACACAATCAACACATTTTTACGTGATTCGTTGAATCTTAAATCGGTTTTTTTACGGTGGAATTGGTATTTTTAAGAATGGGAGAGACCCATATGGATTTTATAAAAGAGGGGGAAGTGCTTTTCAAAAAGCGCCTTTCCCATTATACCTCTAAGATAACCATCATAGATATACCGGTGATTAAAGGAAAGAAAATAGATCCTCAACAATTAAAGAAATTAGAAGGCGAGCAGATTTTATCACGCATTAAATCGGGCGACTTTTTAATTCTATTAGATGAAAAGGGAAAAAACTACGATTCAAAAAAATTCGCTGACACGATGCAGAGCTGGATGAATCGCGGCCCTAAACGATTGGTATTTGTTGTAGGCGGCGCCTTTGGATTTTCAGAGGAAGTGTACCAAAAATGTGATGCAAAACTATCCCTCTCCTCGATGACCTTTTCACACCAATTGATACGCTTGATTTTTTTGGAACAAATCTATAGGGCATTTACCATTTTGCGGGGAGAACCCTATCACAACATGTAGAGACTAGGCATACTCAGTCTCTACATTATATTATTCAAATACTTGCCACCCTATACCGGCCGCGACACGCACTTTAGCTTGATTAATGAGAAAGGTTGCCTTTGTATGATTGAGGGTTACTTTTCCATCAATTAACGTATTTTCCCTAGCATTTATGAGGAAGATTGAGCTTTCGCCAATCTCAAACCGCGTTTGTTCTGCGATTAAAAGCCTATCGAGATTGCGCACATTTTCTTGTAAAATGTTTACCTGTTCGTTGGTAATACGCAAACTATTTAGCTCTGCATCCAGCTCATTTCTGAGTTGCAACTGAACCAATTCCCGCTCAAAATCAATTTGCTTAAGTTCCGATTTTACAATATTCAAATTGCCACGTTCCTTTCTCAAGAACAGTGGAAATACAAACCCACCACCTATGGTATAATTGTTTTGGAAAAATGCATGATCATTGACATTAAAGTCTTCCGACAAGAGATTATAACGCAAAAATAAAACGGGTTTAAGTTGTTCCGCTTTCCAGCGACGCTCTACATTTAAAATATCACGCCTATTGTCTAATTCCAATATTTCAGGGTGGTTAGGCAACTGTGCATACGGGTCACCTACTTGAGGGGCATCATCCAAATTACTCAACGGTTCCGGCCGCACATCTTCGTTTAGCTCCATGGGCATTTCGTCATCAGTCCACGTAAACGTAGACACCAACTGCCGCATGATGTATTTTCTGTTTTCTTGTTCGCGCAAACGAAACTCAATGGTTTGCACCTGCGTATAAGCCTCAACGGTATCAATGCCCGGTAATTCACCTTGCAGAAAACTTTCTCGAATGCCCTCAAAACGCTCCAAAGTCACTTCTAGTCCCCGCTCCAAAACCTTATAATTCTCTACTGCTAATGCCCACTGCCAGTAAATTCGAGCAGCCTCAAGAAAGAGATTATTGAGGACTTTTCTCTGCTCGGCAATGGTTTGTTTTTCGAATGCCTTGGCTTGAAACAAGGCGCGACGACGTTCGTCTATCAATAATCCTTGACCAATATTCAATGTCAATCCTGCACTGAGCAAACCCGATTGAGGCACATCTTTTTCGGGGTTGAGATAGACCCCACTGTTACGTTCCATCATACCGTGTATCGACAGTCCGGCCCAAGTTGGAACATCTACACCATACGTTTGCTTATTGTAGTACGATATTTCATTGTACACTTTCTCATTAATAGAAGCAAAGGCAACCGGGTCAAACCCTCCACGAGCAGCTTTAACCGACTCTCGACCTATTTTTGCCGTTAGTGAGGCCTGTTTAGGAATAGGATGATTTTCACCTACCCAACGCATAAACGTTTCAAAATCAAGAATGTCTTGCGCAGAGATTTGAGCGGCTAGCATACAAAGCAAGATGGCAACACGCCTCATCATTTGAACTTCTTTTTGGGTTGCACACCAAAATCTTGCTCATAAAAGTCTGGTGGGAAACCATTCAACTGACGCCATATTTCGTACCATATGGGCACATCGTTGAAAAGCATGATAGCTTCTGCACCTGTACCGATTCGCAACGGTTCCGGCCATGGAGTTTCGTTAGGATCTGGAACAACAAGAAGTCGATATTTATTATTAGGACTGGTAAACCGATCAACGGCTTCTACCACACCACCAAATGTTCCGTTGCTAATTTGTGGCCATCCGGAAAACACAATGGCTGGCCAACCATCA
This sequence comes from Cryomorphaceae bacterium, assembly GCA_003566715.1. Classification (GTDB taxonomy): domain Bacteria; phylum Bacteroidota; class Bacteroidia; order Flavobacteriales; family Schleiferiaceae; genus CSBr16-58. The sequence continues at coordinate 7,597 of PXCF01000106.1, forward strand.
AATATGAAGCGCACCTTATTACCACGATCTACTAACGGAAGATCTATTGGGTCAATAAATATTTCTGCGGCCAATTGATAAGCATCGGGTAAAATGCTTGCAATACGCGCCCCGCGGTCAATGGTTTCGCCTATACCAACCTGAATTGCCTGAGTAATGTAACCCGATTGCGGAGCCACTACGTAAAGGTTACCCGCACGAACTTTAAAATTGCTGAATTGATTCTCCAGCTTTGTCAAGTCAATCTCGGTTTCGAAGCGAGAAGACATGGTAGAATACAATTCTGACTCAGTTTTTGCAATGGCGTTGTCAAACTCCATTTCTATAGAGTTGAGCTCAATTTTTGCGGTAAGCAGATCGTTTTTTGAACTGATCATGTTGTTTTCCGCTGCTATAATTTTCACCTGCTCCTGCTGCATGCGATTGGTACGGTTTTCCAGCTCTGTCAGTGAAGTTAAACCATCATCAAATAATTTTTCCGAACGGGCTAACTGTTTTTTTGCGATCTCAAAGTTCACTTTTGATGCTTGAAACTGAATGCTGTCGGACGTAACTTGCAACTTTGCTTGAATAACGCGATTGCGCCCTTGTTCCAGACGATACTTACGATTGGTTTTAAGCGCGTCTAATTGGCGTTGTAAGGCACCAAGTCTCTCGTCATAGGCGTTTACTGAAAAGCCTTTTGCATCTATTTGCTGCTGTGTTCTGCCGAGTAGATCTGGATCCATAAAGGCATCCATGATCTCCGAAATAAATAATATGGTATCGCCTTTCTCAACATAGTCGCCCTCACGAACATACCATTTCTCTATTCTCCCGGCAATGATGGAGTGGATGGTTTGCGGACGCTTTTCTGGCTCCAAAGCAATTAATCGTCCACTCACGCGGGTATTTTGTGTCCATGGAAGAAACACAAAGAGCAAGGCAAATATGCCTAATCCCCACAAGATATTGATTTGACGCTTGGCCTGACTTTTAACCACGGCTCTTCTGTAGCTGGAAAAGTTTTCCAACTTTAAATCCTTTTCAATGACTGATTTTCTCGAGACTTTTAACATCGCTTATTTGGATTTAAAGGATGCATAGTTTCCATCAAACGTCACCATCCCACCTTCAAGTGTGATAATGCGATCGGCTCTGCGAAGTAAATCATCGTCAGAACTCACAGCCACCATCGTCCAAGGCTGTGAAAATAAATAATCGAGCATTTCGCTTTTCTCATCCCCCGAAATGTCTAAGATGGGCGATTCTAAAAGCAAAAGGCCTGAGTAATGACAAAGTGAACGCGCCAAGACCAGTTTCCTTACCACATCGTTGGGTATCATAGCCCCTTGCGGCAAAAGCATTTCGTCTAAACCTTGTGGTAAGTTGCGAACATAATTTGTAAGACCCGTGAGTTCCAATGATTTTTTGATGAGCTCTTCAGACGTGTTTTCCCTGCCAACGGTGATGTTTTCCCGCACTGTACCTCTAAAGATTGTTTGCTGCGACATACTATCACCAATATAAGAGCGCATGGACTTCATATCAATTAGGCTCATATTAATATCATTGATAAAAATACGCCCTTCATAACTATCGTATAGGCCGGCTAATAACTGTAGAAGGGTTGATTTTCCGGAACCATATGACCCGGTAATAATCAATTTTTCACCGGATGGCACATTCATATTTAACCCTTTAAACACATATAATGATGTACCGGGATATTTGAAAGACACATCATCAAATTCAATTTTATATGGTTGCTCGCTAGAAACACCCTTTTTGTTGCCATCCTGTTTTTCTAACTCGATATCAAAAATCTGCCCCACTTTTTCCGTAGCAGTTAAGGTATCATAAACCGTATCGAGAATTAAAATTAATTTCTCTACAGAGCCAAGCAGTAAAATAATGATGACTTCTGCTGCGACAAACTGTCCGACACTTATTTCTTCATTGATTAACAATATGCTTCCGGTTACCAAAAGCGTAGCAACAATCAGCACCTTAAAACCAATCATAATGATGTACTGACGAATCAATACACGAAAGTGGGCTTGACGATGAGCAATGTAATTGTCTGCAAGGTGATTTACTCGTTTTTCCGCCAAATCGCTTCGTCCCGCCAATTTAAAAGTGCCTAGTGTTCTCGCCATCTCTTCCAACCAGTGTGCCGTCTGGTATTTGGCTGTGGATTCATTGAGATTTGTCTCCATCCCTCTTGGGCTGGTGGCGCGAAATAATATGTAAACAAAGAATATTAGAATCAAACTAAAGGCCACAAAGAAAGGGTGATAGGCACTTAGCAATAGTATACCAAAGAATATTTGTAAAAGAGCCGTCGTCATATCTACCAATAGTTTGGCCAAACCCTTTTGGATGTTGATGGTATCAAAGAACCGGTTGATGAGTTCCGGCGGATACTTACCCACCAAAGCCTCTAACTTAAAACGGGGAATTCTGTAGGCAAATTCAAAGGCCGACTTAGTAAAAATTCGTTGCTGTAACTTCTCCACCAAATACAATTGACTGACCTGGACAAAACCAGAAAAGATGAGAGCCACGGTTACTAAAACGACCAACAACACCCAAGAGGTACTTATTCTACCACCGAGGATAAAATTTAAGATGGCTTGAATACCAAGGGGGATAACAAGAACCGTTGAACCGTTTAAAACAGCATAGAAAAATATGGGGTAGATGTTTTTTCGTTCTTCGACGATTAAACTCCACAAACGCTTGGCCGGGATGGTCAGCGATTCAATTTTCATAGGCAATGGGGTTACAAGTACCCTTTCAATTTTGTATTCGCACTGATGTGACTTTTGTCACTGACAAAAATAACTGACCAAGTGTTAATGACGATTAAATTTTTTACGTGTTCCACACGCTGCATTGTTCATAAGTAGAGCTACTTACAATCTTTTTCGCCCGTTACGGCAGCCTTTCGTATTCGTAATCGTCGTAAAACCGTTCTTCAAAAGTGTGCGGCGAGGGTGTGCCATCCCTCAATACGCGATACACCATCCATATGATGGGTACGGGCGAAAGGGAGACCAATAAGAAGGTTAACGCCATCAACGCATCAAACGTGGATATAACAACGAAAATAAAGAGATAGAGGGTGGTTAACAAAATGGGAAGTTTAATTTTTTCCATGGCAATGTATTTGTTTCTTTTTTAAAAAAATGATGATTGAGACAAAAACGTGGGCTGGTGCAACTGCAACAATCTGTGGAAATATTGAAAGATTAGATGATTAGCTACACACTTTAAACCATAGCAACCAACCACTTGTTCACTATCTTTGCCTTGTTTGCACGTTTAAAAACGAACAAAATTTTTTCATCTATATGAGTCTATCAAAAAAAGATATTTTTAACGGTTTATCTAAGGTATTGGTACCTGGGGAAGACCAGAGCATTACCGACGCTGGATTGGTAAAGAACATACAAATATTTGGCGAGGAAGTAGAAGTTGATGTCGACAGTCCAAATCCCACGCTACAGTTTCGCAAAAAACTAGAAGTGGCGATTATGAAGGGACTTCATGAACGCATTCACCCCAAGCTCAAAGTAAAAGTACGCACCCACGTGGTTGAGCAACCCGAAGCAGCTAAGCCCAATGAGATCAAAGGCAAACCCATTCCCGGTGTAGACAATATCATCGCCATTGCTTCCGGCAAAGGCGGCGTTGGAAAGTCTACCCTAACCGCTAACATAGCAGTAGAATTGGCGAATATGGGCTTTAAGGTTGGCTTGGTAGATGCCGACATTTACGGACCGAGTATGCCCACCATGTTTGACGTTCCACACACCAAACCGGTGGCCGTAGATGTGGAAGGAAAAAGCAAAATGCAGCCGGTAGAAAGCTACGGCGTCAAACTGCTTTCCATTGGCTTTTTTGCCGGCACCGATCAAGCCGTCGTATGGCGTGGCCCTATGGCATCAAAGGCACTCAATCAACTGATATGGGATGCCCATTGGGGAGAATTGGACTTTTTGCTCATCGACCTGCCTCCCGGAACCGGTGACATTCACCTCAGCGTAGTGCAGTCGGTTCCACTCAATGGCGCTGTTGTGGTTAGCACCCCTCAACATGTCGCGTTGGCAGATGCACGCAAAGGGGTGGGAATGTTTCGCGTACCAAACATCAACGTGCCGGTATTAGGTATTGTTGAAAACATGGCCTATTTCACTCCGGAAGAGTTGCCGGAAAACAAATACTACATCTTCGGAAAAGAGGGAGCCAAAAACCTGGCCGAGGAAATTGACGTACCGTTCTTAGGTGAAATCCCGTTGGTGCAGAGCATCAGAGAAGCCGGCGATGTAGGCCGACCTGCTGTCATGCAAGGAGACACCCCCGCAGCCGACGCATTTAGAAGTGTCGTGAGAAGAATGGTAGAAGAATGCGTCAAACGAAACGACAATTTACCACCCACAGAGGCCGTTCGCATTACAACAATGGCGGGATGCAGTGCGGTCAATAAGCTTTCCTAATCTAAACAGCTTTTTAAAGCATTTAGCTATGAACAAAGAAGAAATAACCAATAAAGTCCATACGGCACTTGATGAGATTCGTCCGTTTTTACAATCGGATGGCGGTGACATTTCCTTGGTTGACATCACCGATGACCTAACCGTTGTGGTAAAACTTCACGGAGCTTGTATTGGATGTCGCGTCAATCAAATGACCCTTAAAAGTGGGGTAGAAATGACCATAAAAAAGTATATTCCGAATATCAATAAAGTGGTACAAGAAGGCGCATCAACCGACGCATAAAATAAGAACATCTATGAGTGCACCTAAATTACTGGAGCGCGCAGCCATTTTATTTGCCGGAGACTCCGGAGATGGCATTCAATTAACTGGTTTTCAATTCTCGCAAAATACTGCGCTTGAAGGCCATGATTTATCTACCTTTCCGGATTACCCTGCTGAAATACGCGCCCCTATTGGCACCGTTTCAGGGGTTTCTGGATTTCGAATCAACTTCGGCAGCCAACGGATTTTTACTCCTGGCTCAAAAGTCGACGCGCTGGTCGCCTTTAATGCCGCTGCGCTGACTAAAAACCTTGAAAACCTCCGCAATGGGGGTATACTCATCATTGATGAGTCCGGATTTAATAAACGCAACTTAGATTTGGCTAAGTTGGAAAGCAATCCTTTGGACGATCCCAGCATGGAGAAGTACAAGGTTTTGCGCTTTGACTTAACTCAGCTAACCAAAGAGGCGCTCATCGATATACCAGGCTCACCCAAAGAAAAGTCGCGTTCCAAAAATTTCTTTGCCCTAGGATTAATTTATTGGATGTATAGCCGTTCACTTGATCAAGGCATTCAGTTGGTTACTTCGAAATTTAAAGAAGGGAGTCAAGCCTTCGAAGCCAATGTACGTGCATTACGCGCCGGCTATCATTTGGGAGAAACCATCGAAGAGTCTGCCGTACGCTTCCGATTGGATTCTGCCAACTTAGAACCTGGTGTTTATAGGAGCATCATGGGTAATCAGGCTGTGGCTCTTGGACTGATAGCTGCTTCGCAAAAGTGTGATTTACCGCTTTTTTACGGCAGTTACCCCATTACCCCGGCGTCGGATATTTTACATGAACTCTCGCGACAAAAACATTTTGGGGTAAAAACTTACCAAGCAGAAGATGAAATTGCCGCCATTACAGCTGCTATTGGCGCTGCCTACGGGGGGGCTTTGGCCGTGACCGGGTCTTCCGGGCCGGGGATAGCTCTCAAAACTGAAGGGATTGGATTGGGGGTGATTCTCGAATTACCACTGGTTTTAATAAACGTTCAACGTGGCGGCCCCTCAACGGGTTTGCCTACGAAAACCGAACAGGCCGATCTCAATCAAGCCCTTTTTGGTAGGAATGGCGAGGCACCCATGCCTGTCTTGGCCGCCTCATCGCCTAGTGACTGCTTCGAAATGAGCTTTGTGGCCGCGAAAATGGCTTTGGAACACATGACGCCGGTCATGCTTCTCTCCGACGGATTTATTGCCAACGGTTCACAACCTTGGAAATTCCCTCAATCAACGGATTTACCCGCCATCAAACCACCATTTGCTAAAGAAAGCGAAACAGATTATCAACCCTACCGCAGAGATGATCGTGGCGTGCGAAGCTGGGCCATCCCCGGCATGCCGGGCTTGGAACATCGCATTGGTGGGCTCGAAAAGGAGGACATCACCGGAGATGTTTCTTATGATCCTAAGAATCACCAAAAAATGACCCGCTTAAGAGCGGAGAAAATTGAAAACATCCCCGTTCCGGATATTCAAGTGGAATGGGGTGAAGATCAAGGCGATTTACTGGTACTTGGATGGGGCTCTACATTTGGCGCCATCAGAGAAGCTGTTATTAACCTCCACATCGAAGGAATGAGCGTAGGTCAAGCCCACCTGAGATACCTCAACCCTTTACCGGCTAATCTAGCAGAACTCTTTGCAAAGTTCAAACACATATTGGTTCCTGAGCTTAACTGCGGACAATTGTTCAACTACCTTCAGCCGCACGCCTTCGGAAAGCTTATTCCACTCAACAAGGTACAGGGACTACCCTTTGCCAGTCAGGAGATTGAAGAAAAAGTGAGGGAGATTTTGGGGTAGATGTTGATAGGATTTTTAATCCCTTCACTACTTAATTCTGGCATTGATAGGCATCTTAAATCCCATACGTACAGGGCGACCTCTCTGCTTGGCCGGCTCAAAGGTTGGCAACTGATTAATCACTCTTCGCGCTTCCTCGTCTAGCGCTTCGTCAACGCCTTTGACAACCTCTACATCAGAGATGCTGCCGTCTTTATTGATGACAAAGTAAACAATGACCATACCTTCAGACTTCATTCTCTTCGACAACTCGGGAAATTTGAAGTTATTGGCAATGTGCTGCTGCATCATTTTTTGAAAACACAAAGCTCTATCAACTTCGTTGGTTTCATTTTCACAACCCGGGAAAATGGGCTTGTTTTCAACCACTTCTATGCGAAGTATCTCGTCGGTTGATTCTAATCCTACATCAATATCTTCAATCTCATCGCTGTCGTCTATATCATTGTGATCTATAACCAATTCTACCTTTAAATCAATGATGTCGTCTACGATTTCAACTTTATCGGACTGCACTTTGGGTGGTGGAGATGGTTTTTGTAAAGACCTCTGTGTTACCATAACCTCTTCTTCTTCATACGCCATTTCAACATTTCCAAGAAAAGCTTGTCTGATATCAACCGTCTTCCAATTTACTACAATAATCATCAGCATTAAAGCAACCGACAGACCCATGAGAAAAAAGGAAAAACGCTTGTTCTCCAGGTCAACTAAAGGGGACTTTCTACGTTTCATTAGCAATGGGATTTGTTAGATTAATGAAAAATGACAACGAAATCACATGGTTAAGAAATACCACAGAAACCATTTGCATATCATTAACAACAATTATTGTTCCGAAGATTCACAAACGAAAACAATTAAGCTAATTGATTAAATATCAAGACTTTTATCCAACAAAAAAACCACACCTAAACGGTGTGGTTTATAATGTAATTTTTGGGTCAGCGAATGGCTGACAGTTGCCAAGGTTAGGGTCAGCGCAAGGATGATCCCTATAACCAATTATCGTATTGACTTTTCTAGAATGTCCGAGAGCAAGGCTTGTGAAGGACAAAATTCAAGGAGTTTACCATTAGTAAATGACTTGAATTTTGTCCGAGCATTACGCAGCTATCGGACTTTATAGACAGTCAATCTATTTTTTTAAAAATTGACGTAGTACATACTGAAGAATCCCTCCATTCTTGTAATACGCAATTTCAATTTGTGAATCCAAGCGAGACAGTGCTTCAAAAGACACCTCCGTACCGTCTTCCTTACGCGCAGTTACCTTCAACATTTTACCGGGCTGTAATCCACTGGATATACCCTCAATGGTAAAGTGTTCTGTACCATCGAGACCAAGGCTTTCAGGTGTTTCGCCCTCGGGGAACTGTAAAGGCATAACGCCCATTCCTACAAGGTTGCTGCGGTGAATGCGCTCGTAGCTTTCAGCAATAACTGCTTTAATGCCCAACAAGAACGTTCCTTTAGCCGCCCAGTCGCGTGAAGAACCACTACCGTATTCTTTACCGGCCATTACCACGAGTGGGGTTCTGTCGGCTTTGTACTTCATGGCCACATCGTATACGGTACCTTTATCACCTGAAGGCAAGTGTACAGAGTATCCACCTTCGCGATCGGCAATTTTATTTTTGATACGCACGTTGGCAAATGTACCTCGAACCATTACCTCATCATTTCCACGACGTGAACCGAAAGAGTTGAAGTCCTTACGCTCTACGCCTCTATTCATGAGATACTGACCGGCAGCGGAGCTTTCTGCAAATGCGCCGGCAGGGGAAATATGGTCAGTGGTAACACTGTCACCCAACCACAACAAGGTGCGGGCGTTATTAATATCTTCAGGCTCAGACACCTCTTCCGATAGGTTTCTAAAGAATGGCGCCTCCTTGATGTAAGTAGAATCCATATCCCATGCAAAGATGCTTCCGGTTGGTGCTTTAAGCTGTTGCCATTGTTCGTCGCCGTCGTAGATGGTTCCGTAGCTCTTGGCAAAATCTTTTGGCCCCAACACTTGCTTCATGATATCTTCAATCTCCTCAAGAGATGGCCATAGGTCTCTCATGTAAACATCATTACCATTGGAATCAACCGCAATGGGTTCGTCGTTAATATCGATATCCACCCGACCAGCAATGGCATAAGCCACCACCAAGATAGGAGACATCAAGAAGTTCATTTTCACTTGTGGGTGTACACGAGCCTCAAAATTTCTGTTTCCTGAAAGAACCGAAGAAACAATAAGATCATTGTCTTCCACAGCTTTGGCTATATCCGGAGGCAGAGGCCCGGAGTTTCCAATACAAGAGGTACAACCGTAACCTACAAGGTGGAAGTTGAGTGCCTCTAAATCTTCGAGAAGATTGGCTTTTTCTAAATAATCCGTAACAACCTTAGAGCCGGGGGCCAAAGACGTCTTAACCCAAGGCTTGACGTTTACACCGCGCTCTCTAGCTTTACGCGCTAAAATACCGGCACCAATCATCACACTTGGATTGGAGGTGTTTGTACAAGATGTGATGGCAGCAATCACAACAGAGCCATCGCTAAGATTATATGTTTGGTTTTCTCCATCCACTTCAATGGAACGGAGTTTTTCCATTTCCGCTTCCATCACTGCGGTATCAGATACAGATCCACCTTCATTTTTCCAGCGACCCAATTGACGTTCAGAAGGTTTTACATAAGAACGACCAAAGTCTTCTAGTAAGTCCTCAAACTTGTTATTGAAATCTTTGACCAAGATTTTATCTTGCGGCCGCTTTGGACCTGAAACAGTAGGCTCAACCGTGCCCAAGTCGAGCTCAACAACGCTTGAGTATTTGATGTTGGCATTGTCATCACGCCACAAAAGGTTGGCTTTACAATAATCTTCTACCAACTTTACTTGTGTCTCGCTTCGATTGGTGTTGCGCATGTAATCAAGCGTGCGATCGTCAATGGGGAAGTACGTTACGGTACAACCAAACTCTGGAGACATATTAGAGATGGTCGCACGATCTGGCACTGAAAGGTTGTCTAAACCGGAACCATAAACTTCGACAAATTTACCAACCACACCATGCTTGCGAAGCATTTCGGTGATGGTCAATACCATATCGGTGGCTGTTGCTCCGGTTGGCAATTTTCCTGTTAGCTTAAGACCAACAACCTGCGGCATGATAAAGTAGATGGGCTGACCAAGAATGGCCGCCTCGGCTTCAATACCGCCAACGCCCCAAGCAATAACGCCGATACCGTTAACCATAGGTGTGTGCGAATCCGTACCCACAAGCGTGTCGGGGAAAGCCAATCCATCGCGTGAAATCACACCACTGGCGAGGTATTCAAGGTTTACCTGGTGACAAATACCCATTCCCGGAGGAACAACGCCAAAGTTTTTAAATGCTTTTTGCGCCCACTTGAGGAGTTGATAACGCTCTTGGTTTCGCTCATATTCGCGCGCAACATTTTTCTTGTGCGCATCTTTGGTTCCAAAGAAATCTACATTTACCGAGTGGTCAATAACCAAATCAACCGGAATTAACGGGTTGATGCTCTCAGCATCTTTACCACGGCGATTGACTTCCGAACGAATCGCAGCAATATCTACAACGGCTGGTACACCGGTGAAATCCTGCATAAGTACGCGCGCAGGTTTAAAAGGAACATCTTTATCACTCGCTTCAGGCTTCCAGCCCAAAAGTGTTTTGATGTTTTCCTTTGTCACACCAAAATCGTCGTAATTGCGAAGTGCATTTTCCAACAAAATTCTAATGGAATACGGCAAGTGAGAAACGCGGTGTCCGTTAGATTCTAATTGCTTAAGGGAATAATATTTAAGCTTTCCGTCAGGACCGGGAATCTCCTTGACGATGTTGAAAATGTCGTTGTTATCCATGGTATACAAAACAAATATGATTTTTAAATTCAACTTAGTGTCTTGTGTTTCAGCGAAAAATAAATTCACCGAAACACCCATTCACAAAATGTTAATTTGTGGCCGACAAAGATAGTTCATACAATACAGGAATGCAAGGTATTGAATCAGATGTGGGATTGACGATAAGGTTTAGCTCCGTAAAGGATTATAAGTTCATAAAAACAATGTTTTTTCTTGCATTCAGAATTTCATGTTAAGCAAATCGATTGTTATTTCAATGCTGTTTCAGCAGAGCTCGTTTCCGTTTCAGTTGAACATTGCAAATTTTCAATCAATTGTACTATATTTACAACTTGTCAAAAAAGCCAGCCACTTACCATGGTATGATTATTTTTGGCAAGGTGCTTTAGGTTTTCCTTTAGGAACAATTGGTGTTGGGCTTTATAACACATACAGATATAATAACCGTTAAACACAGATATTATGAAATCTTACAAAATTTTTTTCATTTTTTTATTACTACCTTTGTTTTCCTCAACATGCAAAAAAGAAGGAGAAAATTGTCATCGAAGTTTAATTTTTGAAAACAACAGTGATTTAAAAATAGACATCGTTACTAGGGGTGGTTTTATCGACTCAGATACTTGTTTTTTTTGGCACAAGTTTTCTTTAAAAGAAAACGAAAGTTATAGAACTACAGATCGAAGATATTGCTGGGAAGATAATATTGAATATAGTGATCAGGAGTTTTTTATTTTAGATTATGAAAACTCTAATCTTCAAATAGAACTTCATTGTGACTCATTAAGTGATTACACTGGCATTTTAAAACATATCATTCTAACCAAAGATGACTTAGATGATTTGAGGTCAACAGGGTTTACTATTAATTATCCTTGATGAAGCATTTATGTTCATGAGATAAACTTTTAATTTCAAATTAATACTTA
>PXCF01000109.1 GCA_003566715.1 Cryomorphaceae bacterium
CTGATTGGCGGCCAACCAGACATTACCCACTATTCAAAAGGCGTGCAGGTGTTGGCGTATTGATGTGGGAGCTATAATTGAATTTGTTAAAAATAGGGTGAAAAATGGGTTAACACATGGGTTAACCCTTACCCCAATGATTTCAATTCCTCTTCGGTAAACACGCGTGAACGAATGATGAAGCGAAAGCCTAGGGGAATTTCCAATGAAAAACTCGACCCCCTTCCCTTGACAACATCCAGGGTAAGATGGGTGTGTTTCCAGTATTCAAATTGATCGCGACTCATGTAGAATGGGCAACCGTGGATTTCACCAAGCTTGACGTCGCTGTCACCAACCATAAATTCACCGTCGGTAAAACACATGGGCTGTGAGCCATCACAACATCCACCGCTCTGATGGAACATCAGTTCCCCGTGTTCCGCACGCAAATCATCAATCAATGATTTCGCCTTTTCCGTTATGTCTATTCGTTTAACCATATTTAATTAACCATTTAAAATTCAAAAGGTTTGGCAATTGGGGTAGTGGTAGAGGATAGTGGTGGTTGGGTCAGCACAAGGCTGACCCATTCCACTAATAAGCAAATAAGCCATTGTGGGTAGGCTAGAAAGTTCGAGGGCAAGGCTTGCGTATTAAGAAAAAGCGGAGTTTACATATGGTAAATGAGCATTTTTCTTAATCCGCGTAACGCAGCCATCGGACTTTGTAGACAGCCACTATCAGAAAAAGCCTAATTTATTCTTATCATAAGAAATCAACATATTCTTCGTCTGAAAATAATGATTCAGCATCATCAAATGCGTTTCTCTTCCAAAACCGGACTTCTTATATCCGCCAAATGGCGCGTGTGCCGGATATGCGTGATAGCAATTCACCCATACTCTACCGGCTTTAATGGCACGAGGCACTTGGTAAATTTCGTGGGCATCTCGGGTCCACAATCCGGCACCGAGTCCGTAAAGTGTATCGTTGGCAATGTCTATCGCCTCTTCTACCGTTTTAAACGTTGTGACAGAAGTAACGGGACCGAAGATCTCCTCTTGGAACACACGCATTTTGTTGTGGCCTTTGAGGATGGTCGGCTCGATGTAGTAGCCATCGCCTAATTCGCCGTCGCCTTTATGGGCTTTACCGCCACAAAGTACCTCCGCACCTTCTTCTCTACCGATGTCGAAATACGATAAGATTTTTTCGTACTGGTCTTCACTGGCCTGCGCACCCATCATGGTATCGGAAGCCAAAGGATGTCCCATTTTGATGGCTTTGGTTCGCTCAACAACGCGCTTCATGAATTTTTCGTAAATGTCTTCGTGAACCAAAATACGCGACGGACAGGTACAAACTTCGCCTTGATTAAGGGCAAACATTACTGCCCCTTCTACACACTTATCAAAAAAGGCGTCGTCGTGATCGGCGATGCTGGGCATGAATATATTGGGCGACTTACCCCCCAATTCCATGGTCACGGGAATCAGGTTCTGACTGGCGTATTGCATGATGAGTCGGCCGGTAGTCGTTTCACCGGTAAAGGCCACTTTGGCCACCCGCGAAGAAGAGGCCAGCGGCTTACCTGCTTCCAGTCCAAATCCGGTAACAATGTTGAGAACACCTTTGGGAAGCACATCTTTGATTAAGTCCATCATCACCATGATGCTGGTAGGCGTTTGCTCGGCGGGCTTTACCACCACCGTACAACCGGCTGCCAACGCAGGAGCAATTTTCCAAGACGCCATCAACAACGGGAAGTTCCAAGGAATGATTTGTCCGACCACACCAAGTGGTTCTTTCAAGTTGATGCTCACCGTGTTTTCATCGTGCTCGCTAATGGTACTTTCATCGGCGCGAATGACCCCGGCGAAATACCTAAAGTGATCGATACACAAGGGCAAGTCGGCTGCCATGGTTTCACGCACGGCCTTACCATTGTCTACCGTTTCTACCTGAGCCAAGTACTCAAGATTCTCCTCCAATATATTGGCGATATCCAGCAACACCTTCGAACGGGCTGCTGCACCGGTTTTTGACCAAGTGGCAAATGCTTCGTGTGCGGCGTCTAAGGCCTTGTCGATATCGGCTGCGTTTCCACGGGCAGCTTGGGAAAACACCTTTCCATTCACCGGGGAAATATTGTCAAAATAATCACCAGACGACGGTTTTACCCATTCTCCACCGATGAAATGATCGTACTTCTTCTGGACATTTGGAAAGTCAAATGTCGGTTGTTTTTCTTGTGACATAATGTTTGATTTTTTGTTCATGGTAAAATTCCAAACCATGCATTGACTTTGCTTTTGATATCGTATCTAAAAATTTAAATTCCGTCTCAAATATTTATTTCCTATATTTGAGGACATTAAAATGAACGCGATAGATGTCGAACACACTGATTAACCTTCCCTTTACAAACCAATCCGATTTACAAACCTTGGTTGAACATCGGCGCACCTCCGACTTCGAACGGGCGCAACTCAACGTCTTTGAAACCCACCAACAGGCGTATAACGTCGGACTCACCTTCGACGATCTCACCATCACCGGGATGGTTAAGGGAAAAAAGGTGATGCATCTACCCGATAAAGTTTCCTTTGACTACCTGCCGGGAGAAACCGTGATTACCGCACCCGGAGAAACCATGAACATCGACTTCCCCGAAGCTGATCGCCAAACACCGACCCAATGCATCGCCTTAGTTCTATCGAAAGACCTCATTATTGATACCGTCCACCATTTGAATCAGCAGGCACCATTGAAAGGCATCGAAGGCGACTGGAAGGTCAACGGCGATTTTTACCATCTCAGCAACAGCCGCCCCTTTTCCGAATCGGTCAATCAGCTGCTGAACATTTGCTTCTACGATCAAACCCTCATCAAAGACCAAATCGTCAACCTACGACTGCGCGAAATCGTTTACCGACTCATGCAGACGCAGGCGCGCAACATGGTCGAATCCAAATACACCGAGCTTGGCAACTCGCCGTTTGCCGAAGTGATTAAATACATCAAAAACAACCTTTCGGAAGACATTAAAATTGAGACCCTCAGTGCCAAAGCACATATGAGTCGCGCCAACTTCTACCGACACTTTACTCAGGAGCTCGGCATCTCTCCCGGCACCTACATCAAAAATGAGCGCCTAAAAAAGGCCAAGGGGCTTTTAAAAACCACCAAGCTCAACATCCAAGAAATCGCCTTCGACCTCGGATTCAAATCCGCCTCGTACTTCACAACGTTTTTTAAAAATGAAAGCGGGATGACGCCACAGGCGTTCAGGCGTTTAGATGTTTGAATGTTTATTTGTTGAGGCGTTGAGGCGTTAGTGGAAGTGAGGTTTGGAGGTTTGGGAGTTTGGAGGTTTGGAGGTTTGGAGGTTTGGAGGTTTGGGAGTTTGGTTGGAGTATAAGAAAAGTTTGGATGTTTTAGAAGGATTTTATTGTATTGGATCTAACTAGTTTAGTTTAAAGTTTAAAGTTTAGGCGTTGAGGTGTATAGTCGTTGAGTTGTTGAATCCTTTTGGAGGACGAATGATTGGTTCTTCATTCATCAATTTTACATCGAATTAGCAAATGATTCTGTTCTCACCATTTGTCAAACATTTTACATTCTACATTTTACATTATACATTCAACCAACGAATAGTCTTATTTAACCATTCGTCATCATCTTTCATTCTTCATTCTTCATCACTAATACATCGAACCAGCGAACAATTCTGTATTTACCATTCGTGAACAATTCTACATTCTAAATTCACACTCACCCATTATGTTTGCACTTGTTAAGGATGAAAACAAATTCACCGTAGGCTAATAATTGCACAACAAAAACCCTTATATTTGCACAATAAAAAATCATATTTTTGCACAATAGAATGTCCAAAAAAAATATAATGACGTACATTAAAAGATTAATCGAACATGATATAGTGGAAAAAATGGCTGCTTCTGGAGCATTATTGATAAAGGGTCCAAAATCATGTGGAAAAACAGAAACGGCAACACAATATGCAAAAAGTATTTTAAGGATGGATCAAGACCCACAAGTTCCGATAGTTATGGCGACTAATCCTCAGCTATTATTAGAAGGACAAACGCCGCGACTAATTGACGAATGGCAAGAACAACCAAAAATATGGAATTACATCAGGCACGAAGTTGATGAACGCAAAGAAAAAGGTGCATTTATTCTTACTGGCTCAGCAAATCCGCCCGAAAACGTAAGGCTTCACAGTGGTGCAGGACGATTCACAATTGTTCAGATGGACACCATGACTTGGCAAGAATTAGGATACTCTAACGGCACCGTTAAACTATCAGACTTACTCATCGGAGATGTAGGAGATTTTTATGAACCCGCTATTTCATTGGATTTTATCATTGAAAGAATTTGTATTGGTGGATGGCCTACTTTGATAAATGAAACATTAAAAAACGCGCTAAACATGAATCGAGCATACGTTGATTTACTTTGCGAAGTGGATATAAGTCAAGTTTCTGGAGTTAAACGAAATCCCGATAAAGTTAGGAGTTTAATGCGTTCTCTTTCGAGAAACATAGCCACTTTGGTAGATAATAAAACATTAGAAAAAGATGTGAAAATCAACGAAAAGAATGAATTGTCAAGAAACACCCTATCTGATTACCTAGATGCCTTATCCAAGTTAATGATTCTTTACGAACAACAGGCGTTTAACCCCCAC
>PXCF01000031.1 GCA_003566715.1 Cryomorphaceae bacterium
CCTGTCATTGTGCAATTAAAGGCATCAAGAGCGTTTTGGTTTGAAGGCGGCGCACAAATAAACAAAGGCGTTTACACACAATTGGATCGCAATAATTGGTTCCAACACGGTGATATGGCGCTCTTAGAATTACAAGCGGTTTTTGGATTCCGATACCACATCTTCAAAACACTTTCCATAAAAGCTCGAGCCCATTTGGGACTTAACCCGGCCTTTATAAATGATGGAGCCCCGGCAATAGATAATGAACTTGTGACTTTTCAGGGACAGACAGAGCGATTAAACTTTATTGCTTTAGAAATAGGCTTGAGTTATCTGTTTCCATTGAAAAAATAAATCATAATTCATCTCTTTTCTTTCAAGATATAGCTTTCACCATCTCGATCATGCGTGACAAATCATCGCATGGATTATGTCACCATAATGTTTGACTTATGGTACTTTCTGAGCATTTATGATATTTTGCAAAAATAAAATACCGCTGCTTATCAAAAACCGAGCCATCATATTGTTTTGTATTGTATATTCGTAGCGCATTTTCACTACTACACTATGTTAAAACAATCGCTTAGTCAGAAGCTCTCCCAGAAGCTGTCTCCACAACAGATTCAATTAATGAAGCTCATCCAGCTTCCACTGCAAGATTTGGAGCAGCGCATTAAAGAGGAACTAGAAAGCAATCCCGCTTTAGAAGAAGAAAATGATGCGTATGACGAGATGGATCCGCACGCCAATGATGGAGAAAGTGATGGAGAGGAGCGCATAGAAACAGATGACATCGACATTGACCAATACCTCAGTGACGATGAAATTCCCGATTATCGGCTTCGCAGCAACAATTACAGTGCGGACGACGAACAATACGAAGTCCCCGTCATTACTACTTCCTCGTTTTATGACTCACTGCAAGAGCAATTGGGGTGGAAGAAACTGGACGAAGAGTCGCTTCAGCTGGGAAAATACCTCATCGGCAATTTAGATGAAGACGGATATTTGCGAAGAGAATTAGAGGCCATTACCGACGATTTGGCATTTTCCGTTGGCATAATGACGACCAAAGAAAAACTGGAGTCATTACTTAAAGTCATTCAGACATTGGATCCCGCCGGTGTTGGGGCACGCAACTTACAAGAGTGCTTGTCGTTACAACTTCAAAGAAGAACCCCCACTGATATTATTCAGTTGGCTCAGACAATTATTGACGAACACTTCAACGAGTTTACCCGCAAACACTACGAAAAAATAACCAGCAGGCTCAATATTTCGGAAGATCAACTCAAAGAAGCACTCGAGCAAATTGGCAAATTAAATCCTCGACCAGGGAACTCCATTGAAAGCGGTCGCACCATTTCGCAAGCCATCACACCAGATTTCATCATTTCCATCAGCGACGGTGAGCTGGAACTTACACTGAATGCCAGGAATGCACCTGAACTGAATGTAAGCAACGAGTACAAAGACATGCTTAACGCTTACAAGGCTCAGGGCAAGAAAAAAGACAAACGCGTTAATGAGGCTGCGCAATTTGTCAAGCAAAAACTCGATGCCGCCAAATGGTTTATCGATGCCATTCAGCAACGCCAGCAAACCTTGCTTATCACCATGTCTTCCATCATGAATTACCAAAAAGATTACTTTTTAAGTGGTGATGAGAAAGACCTGCGCCCCATGATTCTCAAAGACATTGCTGAAGAAATCAACATGGACATTTCAACTGTTTCTCGTGTAGCCAACAGCAAATACGTTCTCACACCTTACGGTACGTTTTTGATAAAAGAATTTTTCAGTGAGTCAATGACCAATCAAGACGGAGAGGAAGTGTCAACCCGTGAAATTAAAAAAATCCTAGAAGAAAGCATCGCTGAGGAGGACAAGCGCAAACCATTGACCGACGAAAAATTGGCGAAAATCCTCAAAGAAAAGGGATACCCCATTGCTCGGAGAACCATCGCCAAGTATCGTGAACAATTGGACATTCCTGTGGCCAGACTTCGCAAAGAACTTTAAATATGCGGTTTTTCGCCCATTTGGTTTCCTACCTAATCCACCCTTCCATCATGCCTTTTTTGGGTATTTTGGTTCTTTTACAGACCTATCACTATACGTTTCCCGAAGCTCTCTATTACCGCATCATCATTCTTGTTGTCAGTGGCACATATCTATTACCACTTTTGACAACCACTACCATCTACAAGCTAGGCTACATTTCATCCATGAAAATGACCAAACCTGAAGATCGAAAAACACCCTTTTTATTAACCGCCATTTTCTTCTATTTTACTGCACAAATTCTCAAATCCGTAGAGGCCATCCCGCTTTTGTACATATACCTGATGGCCGCTTCCGTGACGGTTTTTATTCAATTGATCGCTCTGAGTAAATATAAAATCAGCGCGCATACAGCAGGTATTGGAGGGCTCATGACATTGTTGACTTTGATGCACATGCAAGGAGAAAGTTTCTCTATACATTGGCTGGGTGGCGGCTATTTGCTTATGGGCTTGGTTGGATGGTCGCGTCTTTATTTGCAAGCGCATACGCAAACAGAAGTCTTATTGGGCTATCTCAGCGGGATTGTTCCCTTGATTATCTTTGTTTTTATTTTCTAAAAAACAACCATTGGTTACACGAATAAAAAAAGACGCACCGAGGCGCGTCTTTAATTTCTGTGTTTTGTAAAAAAGCTTACCCTTCCAAGGCAGCGGCTCCACCAACAATCTCGAGGATTTCGTTGGTAATGGCAGCCTGACGGGCTTTGTTGTAATCGAGTTTCAGCAAGCGCGACAATTCCTTGGCGTTATCAGTTGCCTTATGCATGGCGGTCATACGAGCACCGTGTTCAGAAGCATTGGAGTCCAATACAGCCTTAAAGAGTTGCGTCTTCAAAGACTTGGGAATTAAATCGGCAACAATCTCTTCTTTTTCCGGCTCAAAGATATACTCTGAAGAAGCCGATGCGTCGTTACCTTCTACGGGTGCAATGGGAAGCATGGTTTCTAGCAAAGGCATTTGTGCCCCGGCATTTTTAAAGTGATTGTACAACACCTGAACTTTATCGTAGGTGCCATCCGCAAAAGATTGCATGGCGTACTCGGCAACTTCAGCTACATTGTCGAATGTCAAATCGTTGAAGATGGCGCTGTGGTCGGCGGCTACAGTAAAGGTTTTACGCAACAAATCGTTGCCCTTTTTACCGATGGTCACCAAAGTAACTTCTACGCCATTCTCTTGGTATGCCGATGCTTCACGACGGGTAAGTCGGATGATGTTGGCGTTAAACGCGCCACACAATCCACGGTTAGACGTCACGGGAATCAAAAGCACACGCTTAACATCGCGCTGTTGTCCATATACACTTTCGCTTTGATCAAGCGATGCATTCAGGCCGCTGAGAAGCTCGGTGAGTTTCTCGGCATAGGGGCGCATCTGTGTGATGGCGTCCTGTGCTTTTTTTAGCTTCGCGGCTGACACCATTTTCATTGCAGAGGTAATCTGCATGGTGCTGCCTACGGATTGTATGCGGTTTCTGAGTTCTTTTAGATTGGCCATGAAGAACCGAATTCGGGGTTATTAATACTTAGATGCCAAATCTTTAGCCACTTTTTCAAGCACGCTGGTTTGTTCGTCGGTGTACTTACCGGCTTTCAACTGATCCAGTGTGTCGCGGTGCTTGGTATCGAGGAAAGCGAGGAACTCGGCTTCAAATTCTTTTACGCGGTTAACCGGAACATTGTTGATTAAGCCTTTGGTACCACAGTAAATGATGGCAATTTGCTTTTCAACCGCAAGTGGGCTATTGACGTTTTGTTTAAGAATTTCTACGTTGCGACGACCTTTGTTAATCACCGACATGGTAGCGGCATCGAGGTCTGAACCAAATTTGGCAAAAGCTTCCAGTTCGCGGAACTGTGCTTGGTCAAGCTTAAGCGTACCTGCCACCTTCTTCATTGATTTGATCTGTGCTGAGCCACCCACACGTGATACGGAGATACCTACGTTAATAGCAGGACGAACACCAGAGTTAAACAAGTCAGATTCAAGGAAGATCTGCCCGTCGGTAATAGAAATGACGTTGGTTGGAATATACGCAGATACGTCACCCGCTTGCGTTTCAATGATAGGAAGAGCGGTTAAAGAACCACCTCCTTTCACTTTGCCCTTCAAAGACTCGGGTAAATCGTTCATTTGCGCAGCAATCTCGTCGTTGTTGATCACCTTAGCGGCGCGCTCCAACAAGCGTGAGTGCAAGTAGAAAACATCACCGGGGTAGGCCTCACGTCCGGGTGGACGGCGAAGAAGTAAAGACACCTCGCGGTAAGCTACAGCTTGTTTTGACAAGTCATCATAAACGATCAATGCAGGACGACCGGTATCGCGGAAATATTCACCAATGGCAGCACCGGCGAAAGGCGCGTAAAACTGCATAGGCGCAGGGTCAGAAGCGTTGGCGGCAACAATGACGGTGTAATCCATTGCACCGGCTTCTTCAAGTGTTTTTTGTATCTGCGCGATGGTAGAACCTTTTTGTCCGATACCTACGTAGATACAGAATACCGGTTCACCGGCATCGTAGAATTCTTTTTGGTTGATGATGGTATCAATCGCTACGGATGTTTTACCGGTTTGACGGTCACCAATGATCAACTCACGTTGTCCACGTCCGATGGGGATCATGGCATCAACCGCTTTGATACCCGTTTGCAGTGGTTCGTTTACAGGCTGACGGAAGATAACACCCGGTGCTTTTCGCTCAAGTGGCATTTGGAAAGTTTCGCCGGCGATGGCACCTTTACCGTCGATGGGTATTCCAAGTGTATTAACCACTCGTCCAACGATGCCTTCCCCAACATTGATAGAGGCGATACGTCCGGTGCGTTTTACGGTACTACCTTCACGAATTTCGGTAGAAGCACCTAATAATACGATACCTACGTTATCTTCTTCCAGGTTGAGAACGATTCCTTGGAGTCCGTTATCAAATTCAACGAGTTCACCGGCTTGCGCACTGGATAGTCCAAATGCACGAGCGATACCATCACCTACCTGAAGGATGGTTCCTACCTCTTGTAACTCGGTTTCAGAACGGAAACCTGACAATTGTTCTCTTAATATTGCTGATACTTCAGCGGGTTTAACTTCAGCCATTACGATTGAATTTAATTAAAGTTGTGGGACGTACAAGTTTTTGGAAAATTGGTGTTTGAGACCGGCCAATTTGGCGGCCACACTGCCGTTGTATTGTTGATCTTCCAAGCGAAGAACAATACCGGCGATGATATCGGGGTTGACGGTGTAAGTTACACTAACCTCTGATTGTGCCCATTCACGCAAGGATTTTTCAACCGTTGCGCGTTGCGTATCTGACAACTCTGTTGCGGTGGTAACAAACGCTTCTTTGACACCTTTCATGGCGCGATACTGGCCCATGTAGCTCTCTGCTATTTCCAGCAAAACGTCCTCGCGGTTCTTGCGGGTAATTAAGTTAAGAAAAAGCATGGTTGCCTTTTGAAATGACGCTTCAAACAGCGTATTCAAAATGGAAACTTTCTTGTCTTTCTTTACCACAGGACTTTTAAGAAGCAAGCGAAAGTCACGACTTTCAACACCAACTGCAAGTAAGTGTTTCATATCAGCGGCAATTTCCTCAACCAATGACTTCTCCTTGGCGAGCAAGAGAAGTGATTTGGCGTATCTTCTGGCTATTTTTACTGATCGCATAAGGCGATTAAGTTAGTTTGTTATTTAATGTCTTCCAACATTTCATTGATAAGTGCCTCCTGCTTCTTGGCGTCAGCGAGTTCTTTACGCAAAATCTTTTCGGCCATATCGATGCTCAAAGCGGCCACTTGATTCTTTAGTTCAGTCATCGCTGCACGTTTTTGCATTTCAATTTGCTCACGGGCATTTTCAATCATCTTCTCTGCTTCAGCTTTAGCGGCTTCTTTGGCACCATCGATGGTTTTATCGCGCAATTCGCGACCTTCTTTAAGCATGGCATCGCGCTCGGCACGTGCTTCAGCAAGAATTTTTTCGTTATCGGCCTGGAGGTTTTTCATTTCCTCGCGAGCTTTTTCTGCCGACTTTAAAGCGTTGTCGATGCTCTCTTCGCGATCTTTAACTGCGGTGAGGATGGGGCCCCATGCAAATTTCTTCAACAGGAATACCAACAACAAAAAGGTAAGTGTTGTCCAAAAGATCAGACCAAATCCGGGAGTTACTAATTCCATTGTTTTTTGTTTGATTGAGTGAAATAAAGCGCGAAGCGAACCCAATGTTCACTTCGCGGTTTAAAAGGTTGACTTAGGCGCCAGTGTTGGTTCCCAAGAGCGCTACTACGATGGCAAACAGACCTGCACCCTCGATAAGGGCAGCAGCGATAATCATCGCAGTTTGAATTTTACCGGCAGCTTCGGGTTGACGAGCGATTCCTTCCATTGCGGAACCACCTACTTTTCCGATACCTAGACCGATTCCCAACGTTGCGAGACCGGCTCCGATTGCAGCAATACTTCCTACCATTTTAATTGAATTTAGGAATTAAACAAAAAAACGAACTTAATGGTGCTCGTGTTCTTCAACGGCCTGACCGATGAACAACGCAGTGAGCAACGCAAATATGTAAGCTTGTAGCAAGGCCACAAGAACTTTAATAATAAAAATAAACAAGGTCAAAATAATCGCCGCTGGACTCACCCAAATAGAATCCAACACGAAGATCAACGAAATCAAACTCAGGATGACGATGTGTCCTGCCGTCATATTGGCAAACAAACGAATCATCAAGGCAAAAGGCTTGGCAAATACACTCACCAATTCGATGGGCGCCAATAGAATTCTTACCGGCACAGGAACCCCTGGCATCCAGAAGATGTGCTTCCAGTAATCTTTCTTACCGTTGACATTGACAATAATCAAAGACAAGACAGCCAGTACCATGGTAAAGGCAATGTTACCACTTAAGTTAGCACCACCGGGAATGAAAGGAATAAGACCCAACATGTTGGCAATCCAAATAAAGAAAAACAAAGACAGCAAATAAGGCACAAAACGGTTATAGTGCTTGTGACCAATGTTTTGCAAGGCAATCTCGTCGCGAACAAAAACGATAAGGGGCTCCAGAAAAGAGGCCATACCTTTCGGTGCTACGCCACTACCATTTCTTTTATAGTAATTCGCCGCTGGCAAAATGATGATGAGCATCAAGATGGCGGTCACAAACAAAGACGCTACATTTTTGGTGATAGACACGTCAATGGGACGAGCATTGAGCGCATGGTGTTCCTCGTCTAGGTCGAGATACACCCCATCCTCATTGGCCGACTGGCTGGCCAAGTAAATCTTTTCGTGATACTTGACAAAGCGCTGACCGTTGACTTCAACCACTTCTTTTCCGGCATCATCGTGGTGAAATGCGGAGGAAGAGAATACGGACAGTCCACCTTTGTTGGTGTATACAATGACCGGAAGCGATACACTTACCGGATGTCCTTTCCAGTCAAACAAATGCCAGTCGTAGCTATCACCAATGTGATGCATGATGACGGCGTTGATGTCTTCATCTTCGTGGGTGTCTAAATCGCTTGCAGCTAAGTCACTGGTAATGTGCTCATGCTCTTGGGCGTTTCCAAAGCTGATGGCAAAAGCCGTAATGATGGTGAAAAAAATGTTCCGGTGCATGGAAAACGTTGTTTTAATACCTGCCCTAAATTTGGGTGCAAATGTACAGTGAACGAACAATTAAATAGCCCTGAAAATTTATTTTTTTTACTGGCTTCAACGTTTTGTTTTTCAATATTTTAATATCCTGATACTGGCGAGTGTGGAATAGATTAAGAACATCAGGTATAAAAAGAGTAGAGGATAGCTCCAGTTTAGCGATACATTTTCGAAGCGATAAATGGCCAACAGCACCATCACCAGTACCGTCAACATTTTAAACATGTTCATGCCAAGTAGGGCATAAGCAGCGAGTTGAGGGTGCTTTTTATGTAGATATACTGTTAAGGTCAAGCCCAGCATTACAAAGAAGACCATAAACCCATAAACCAATGGATAAAAAGCCGGCCAAGGCTGAAAACTAGCCGGCCAAATCAAATAATGTATGGCGACAATAACTCCGGCAATAGGTAACGTCGCTAATATAATCAATTTATTCTTCATCAGACAATTTGGAAACCTCCTTAATGGCTACGTAAAGAGCTATGGCCACGCCGGTTAATGATAATACAATGGTAAATACGGGATGAGATGAATGTACTCTGCGCATATCAATTCTGAAGCCGGCATAAGTGAATCCGCCAATAATGGCACCCATCTGGAAAACGAGTCCGGAGAGTACAATCCAACGATTACGCGGTTTTGCCACGAACGTCTTTTTCTTTTTTATTCTCTTCTTTCATGTCGCGAATAACGCCTCCCATTTGGCAGTTTCCGGTAAATTCGGCACCAGATTCAACCGAAAGTTTTTCGGTTTTTATCTCTCCGTGCACCGTTGCTGATTCAGTTAACTCAAGCATCTCAGTCGCCACGATTGATCCATTGACCGATCCGCTGATGGTGGCTTTGGCACAGAGAATATCACCTTTGAATTTACCTTTCTCACCGATGACGAACTTTCCCTTGATATTGGCCTTACCGACAACCTCTCCGTCTAAGCGAAAATCTCCATCAGAAGTTATGTCTCCTTCGATGGTGGTGCCTTGTAAAATTCTGTTACTAATCGCTGATGGCGCAGGCGTTGATTTACTGGATTTAATCATAGCTTTATTGTAATGTGGACGGCAAAAGTAAAGGAAAAAAATTGAGCAAAGCCAAAAAGTGTTTTAAAACGTTCAGTAGAGCAACATATTAGCCCTTATAGCTTCCATTATTGATCGGGAGAATCCCATTTTTATAAGTGACTACTGATTGAGATTAGAGAATTTCACCTGAAAAAACATACTGTACTCATAGATGGCATTTTCCGAATACATCTTTTTGAAATTCGACAACGAAATGACAAAGTGTTCGTAGCCGGTTTTTGGCAAATAAATATTCACGCTTCCCTCCTGCTTAATGTCTTCAAAATAGGCCATTGCGGTATTGGCATTTTTAAAGCCACTTATTATGATTAACTGTTTATCTTCGCCCATCATGATGTTTCTACTTTTCAGCCTATCCTTAGCATATTTGCTCATATTGAAATCAGATATACTGTTTCTGATGCGGTTAAAGTCGATGTTTTCTTTGGGCAGAATAAGCACATACTGGTGGGCTTCGTTAGGGTTGAAGGTAAACAACTCTTCAATTTCCGGGCTCAAACTTCCTCCAATCTCGGATGGACCGCCGAGATAATCTAAAATCGACTGTGCTTCAATCCCAACGGAGTAACCTTCATACTTTTCGGTAAGCGTAACCAACTCCTGCGTAAAAGTGGTAATACTACCTTCACTCCCAATACACAAAGCATGGAGCAATTCCAGCTGTGGCAGCAAATCGGTTTCGGAAAAGCGCTCAATACCTTCCGCACACATTTTTTTTGCCTTTTTAAATTTATTGGCATCAAATGCGGCGTATGCCTCTCTGTAAAATGCTTCGGCAATGGAATCGTGACCGGCATCTGAATCCGGGTCCAAAGTGCCGTCCAATAATCTCGCAAAAGGTGTATGCCCATATTCACTTTGCAGCTTTCCGCAATAGTTGTCTTTTTTCTCTGCTTGTTTGGTTTCTTGCGTCATCAAACACAAGGTGTATAACGTGCGAGGCTCGAACGAAGCGCCCGGGTATCGCTTCATCAATTTTTCGTAGATATCAACCGCTTCTAAGTAATCATTGAGGACGTCCCTGTACACCCGGCCGGCGCCTTCGTGAGCGTTGATAATCCTTTGATGGGATGCTTCTAAAGAATCGGCATCAAAGGGTATACGGCTAAGATAATAAGCAGGGTGCATGGGATTCTGGGTAGAGTCTAATTCTGCGCCTTCACCATCGCCCTCTCCTTCTCCGGGGACAAACGTACTAATCGTGGTTTTAACCTTTCGTCTCCAGTTGTCTTCCAACTTTCTATTTCCCCAGCGATTAGAGAACTCTGTGATGCCGTTATTTCTTTGAGAATCATCATAAAAATACCACTTTCCCGAACGCCCTCCCATTGAGAAGCCTCCTTGACCGGGACCAACAGGCCCTCCTCTTACTGATTCTGCACGTTCTTTAGCCGCCTTTTCCTTTTCCAATTGACGAATGCGTTTTTGTATCAACTTATCGCGTTCTTTTTCGGGCATGTTTGCCATGGCTTGCAAGCTGTCTTCTACCTCTATGGTATTGAGAAATTCCACGAGTTCAGCCAAACTTTCCTTTTTCTTTTTCACTTCTTCATATCGGTGGTGCTCATTAGGTAAAGACTGGTAAGCTGTATCATAATGACCGGCAGCTTGGATGTATTCACGGAAGTCAAAGTGCAGTTCACCTTTTCTTAGATGCGATAGGCCCAACTGC
The DNA here is from genome assembly GCA_003566715.1 of Cryomorphaceae bacterium. Classification (GTDB taxonomy): domain Bacteria; phylum Bacteroidota; class Bacteroidia; order Flavobacteriales; family Schleiferiaceae; genus CSBr16-58. The sequence goes on from PXCF01000031.1 coordinate 10,474, forward strand.
GTTTTATTGGTGGTACTTGTTTCAATAGATTTCGCCAGATAATCAAAAGCTTCGGGAATTAAGTCTTCTTTAATGGCGATATCGGCCATGGCGTAATAAATTTGGTCACGATTATCGAAGTTTTTATCGTTTTTCGTCATTTTTCTGAGCGTGGCATAAACCGGCTTACTGTCTTGCAGATAAGGGTCGAAGTTTCTTACCTGAGCCATTTGCGCAGCAAAGTAAAATTCGTAGGGCGGCTTCATTTTCACCACTTTGGCATACAGCTCTGATGCTTCATAATTATTACCGAGCTGCTCTTGTAGCTGCGCCTGAATATAGCGGAAACGCACTTTTTGTGATTTGGGCACACCTGCGGCAATGGCTTCTTCTAATAATTCACTCGCTTTCTTGTATTCCTTTTGCTCGATTTTCATTTCTGCATAGGATGCCAAGACTTCTTTTTTCAACTTTTTCGGCACTTTCTTATTGAGATACAATTTATCAAATTGCTCCTGAGCGCCGGCGAAGTTACCTGTTTGCACATAGGTTCTGGCCGCCCACAGTCGCGCATCGTACAATAGGCCTTCATCGGGAAATTCCACAATAACATAGTTGAAAGCTTCCAATGCCGGAAACCACATTCGTCGATACACCCTTGATTTTCCGATGAGCAAATAGGCGTCGTCGATATACTTATTCACCTGTTGTCTACCAAAAACCATGGAGTGTTCCTTGATGGTTTTAACGCCTTTTTCTTCAGCGCGCTCCATGTCCGCTTCTACACTACCTACTTGAGATTCAGTAGGCCATATATAAATGGGTAAAATATTGAGGTAATCTACCTCGTGACTGCCTTCAATGGTGTTTACCCCTTTCATCAAAGCTTCATTACCATTGAAAAGCGGGTTGTACTTTGAAGAAAGCATATGCCAATTTCTGCTCAGCCACGTATTTTTTGTACGGCTACAGCTAGGAAGCACCACCAATAAAATAAAGGTGAATGAAAGTATTTTTACTAACGACTTTTTCAAAATTTACTCCGCCTGTTGATTGACCTTTGTTCCGTTATAACGAAACGGCGGCAAAGGTATTATATTATGCATGCAAAAAACGCTTAAAATGGAACTTGAACTGACAATCAACATTTTCAGATAGGTTTTCAGCCAAATCTAAGCTTCAATACCCATTTATAATCAAAAGGGTTGCCAATATTGTCGCCATGCCGATAATAAAATCCTAAGCCAAACTGCTGGAAGACACTTAACAACTCTACACCCGATTCGAAAATCATATTACCTTGGGGTGTTTGTACGGGGATGCCTAAATGCTCACCGGCTTCATCTACTCCGTCTCCCACCATCATTTTGCCAACAAAGGCCAGCTCAGGGTATGCCGCGTTTCTTCTAAACAAGCGCTGCTCAGTGTTCCATCGGGTCATAACACTCACATACCGCTGAAACAGCAACTGATTAAACCCTACGGTCTCCCAGGAAAAAGCGTCACCAAGCGTGGAGTAAGGGAGCCATGAATCTTCATTTACCCTTAGGTTTGCTGCTGGAGAAAAGAGATAGCTATATGGTACTACGCCACTGGTTAGTCCTCCCTCAATGCGGTGAGAAAACCTTCCGAGTAAAAACGATCGGTGTTGATGATCGACCTGCAAATCTAGGCGAAGAAATGAGCCCTCATCAACCGACCAATCATCTATCGTGTGTTCTATACGGTGCCTTATCACCGGGTACTTTGGTTCAATGATGGTTCGCCTACCCCTAATTTCCATGATCTTTTCACTGGGCGCATAGCGTCCTTCCCAACGCAAAGACGTGAATGTAAATCCGTTTTCAAAGCGATTGTCGTTGACCGACTCGGTATTAAACCAATAATCGGCTCCTACCAAGAAACGATTTTCGCGATGAAGGCTAAATCGATTTTCCCATTTGGGAGAAGGTTGCCACATCACGTAAGCTTGTGCACTACTTACTTGGTCAAAAACCGATACGTAAAATCTTCTCAACTGAGATAGGTCTGCAAAGAGTGCGCCTCTGGTAACAATATCAAAGGGCTGTCTTCCAGCTTCTTGAAGATCAAAGACGTATCTGCCGCCAAGTTTTAATTGTGAACGTCTGTGTAGCGTGACTTCTCCGCCATAACCGTATTTCCAGGCTTTGTCGCGAAAACCGTATCCACCATGACCATAAAATTCCACGTAGCGCGAGAAACGCTGATTGGTTCTACCTCCCAACCCCAAATAAAAACTTTCATAAGCATTGATACGAAGCAACCTCTTTAAATCTAAATCCACGTAAGGAAAAGTGATAAATCCATCACTGATGGCCTGCAATCCACGAACCATGGCATCCAGGTTGATTTCTTCTCCAATGCTATCAATAAACTCATAAGTTGTTTCATCTCTGAGCGTCAAGGCTTTCACGCGATTGTTTTTCCAAAAATCATCACTTTGTTGACCCGCATTCTCATCGATGCGCACAGCAATTTTCCCCACATCCCTAAGCTTGTTTTCTTTTTGAACGTCAACGTCGGTAAGATATGTACGAATGGTACCTTCTAAAATCGTATTTACAAAAACCGTTTCGGATGTATCAACGGCAATCTTAGGAATTTCCAAATTATGAAAAACCATGTCGACGTGTAGCTGAGAGGGAAACCAAACCGCTTCTTTTTCATAAATTTGCTTGATGCTAATACTTATGCCTTCATCAGGCATCACAGCCGGTTCTGCATTCACCGAACGAATGGCCATATCGGGTGCTTGAATCTGTATTTGTCCCACCAACGCATTGATGTTTCTATTACCCGATGGAGAAAATTGAATCGTGTAAACGGTATCCCTTCCCTCATTAACCAACATGGTATCGGTAATCAAATAATCGTAATAACGCTCCAACATTCGGTTTATCGGGCTGATATACACCAAGTCGAGTAGTGAAAACTCTTGATTGTAGAATGAGAAACTCTGAAATTGACTGCTTAGAACAGCAAATAATGGCTCTTTTATTCCCGAGGTACGCGAGGCCAAAACATCTTCCGTTACGCGATTAGGCCTCCTAAATCGTCTATTACTCACCGACTCTGATAAGAAGAAATCTCTGGTATTAATAAATAAAAACTCACTGGAATATGCCGATTCAGGTATGCTGTCAAAATCATCGGGATACGACTTGACTTTTAGTCCTAAACGCAACTTATTGTAACTCTTACACTGGTATTGATCGAGGTACTCGTGATCGTTGTCTTTTCTGTTTTCCATCACCCCCTTGATGAGTCTTAAGGCGGGGTTAACACCAGGTAAAACTTCTACTGCTTGAAGCTCTTTCACTGCTTTTTTAAGGTCGATATACAAAGTGTCTGCTGCATTTACAGTAATCAGTTGGGCATCGAATCCTATGTAACTCACCTTTAAGTCAACCGGTAAACGAACGCCCTTCAGTTCAAACCATCCTTCCAAGTCTGAAATGGTTCCTACAGGTTTTCCGTCAACAACCACATTAGCAAATGGCAAAACCTCACCCTCACCAGTTATCTTTCCGCTAATCGTTTGTCCGAACAGGACGGACATTTGACTGAACAGATATACAACAATTAAAAAAGCACGCATAAACATTTGACTTAGTAACGCAAATGTAATCCAAAGCGTGTAACGTGCGATTGAAAATTATCCCTGTGATATATGGTTAACTTCTAGGAAATTTTGATTCCTACGAAAAAAAAGAGAGAAAAACAAAAAAAATATTTGGTCATTTAAAAAATTTGTCTACATTTGTCGTTGAAAAAACCATACTACTACATATGACTTCTATTCGACTACTACCGAATAGAGGCAAAAAATTGGTCTATAAGCGTCTACTACTGGTTCTACTTGTGCTTATTGGCTATGCCTCTACTTCATTTGTGCATGCTGACTGTACACCTACAGTCAATCTTGGCAACATAATCCAAACATGCCAAGGCAACAACGTACAACTCAACGCATTTAATAACGGAGCCAGTTATCTTTGGTCTACAGGAGATACGACGCCCAGCATTGTTGTCACCTCACCCGGGATGTACCATGTCACCGTGACCAACAACTGCGGTTCAGCTTCTGACTCTGTTAATGTAATCATTAGTCAACATGCCCAAGTAAACCTGGGGCCCGACATAAAATTCTGTTCGTTACAACCTTTTTCACAAACGTTGAGCGTGCCTCAGGTTGCCGGAACCTCTTATCAATGGTCAACTGGGGCTTTCACCAACAGCATTAATGTTAGCCAAGCGGGCACGTATTGGGTGACTGCTAGTAATGCTTGCGGCACTTATAGCGACACCATTAATATTATTCCGGAAACACCTAATAATTTTAATTTAGGCAACGACACCATTATTTGTCAAAGCAACACCCACTCCTTATCGGTGGGTAATGTTGCGGGATCCATAAGTTGGAGTAACGGCGATACCACCAATCAAATTAGCATCAACACATCCGGGGTTTACAGCGTTACGGTATCCAATTCTTGTGGTACGGTTACAGACAGCATAGAAGTATTTTTTGCTCAAGATGGCTTCCCCATCACTTCCCCCTCCAGCATTTGCAATGGCACACCTGTTTCACTAAACTTAGGGTTTACGAGTTTCCCTTACCAATGGCATTTCAATGGAAGCCCCTTTAACCAGGCATCTGCTTCACAGCCGGGCACTTATGTGGTAAGCATGAATACACCTTGTGGCGTCATTAGTGACACATTAATCGTCACTCAATCTAGCGCTCCTTCAATCAGCAATTTACCTGACACCGTACGCTTTTGTCAAGGCGATAGTGTACTAATTGCCCCCCAAATAAACGGCAACGCAACAGTGCAGTGGTCACACGGTCCCACCACCGACTCTGCTTACGTTCGCACACAGGGAACCGTATCCTTAACTGTTACCAATGGTTGTGGTTCGGTTACCGAAACCGTCGTTGTTCGTCGCATTAATAGAGTGCGTACACAAAACATCGTTTCTGAATACTTCATTTGTTCGGGCCAAAGCGTTGATGTTAACGCCTATTCCGGAAGATCAGGCACCACCTATACATGGAGCAATGGTAGTGGGAATGACAGTGTCAGAACTTTTAATCAATTGGGAAGTTACTCTGTCACGCTATCCGATAGCTGCAGTCAGAGAACCTATAACTTCAGTGTTCTTCCCCCAGACACTGTGGACTTTTCCTTTCCTGAAGATTCCGTTTTTATATGTGCGGCTAACTACGTTGTAAACCCGGGCATTACACACCCTACCTATTCTTACTTATGGAGCACCAATGACACCACACCAACTATTTCCGTTACATCGAGTGGGTGGTACACCGTAACCATTTCCAATGGCTGTGACACAAAGACTGATTCACTATATGTGGAAATTGATGTTGTTCCAAATATCAGTATGCCCAACGAAGTGAGAATTTGTCAGGGAGAAAACGCTGTTCTATCTTCTACTCATCAAAACGGCGTTATTTATCAGTGGAGCACTGGAGATACGACCAACAGCATAACTGTAAACCAAGCCGGATGGTATACCTTATATGCCTATAACCGTTGCGATACACTGCATGACTCCGTTCAAGTTATTGTTGATCAACCCATCAATTTACCTCAATTACTAAACAACCCCCAGTACACCATCTGTACAGGTGACACGCTTATGGTACCCATATTTGTGCCTTCAGATGCCAACATTACCTGGAGCCATGGAGCTAGTTCAGACACCGTTTACTTCACAACGGGAGGTGTGTTTACATACACCATTTACAATGCATGCGACACCATTATAGACACTATAAGTGTAATCCAAAACAGCATACCTACCAGAATGCTGCCGGATACCGTTTACTTATGCACGGGCCAAACCACGATGTTGGATGCGGGTGCAGGTAATCAAAATGCTGTTTGGCATGACTTATCCATCGGCCGCTTCTTCCAGGTACATGCTGCAGGAACCTATTATGTTACGTTAATGAATGGCTGTGGTTTTCGAACCGATACGGTGGTTGTCATAGAGAACGACCCTATAAACTCTATCGACTTGGGTAACGACACCATTTTCTGCGAAGGAACACTACTACTAGACCCGCTACCAAATGCAGGGTTGGGATATCACATTGTATGGAACAATAACACACATGCTTCTACTTTCACGGTAACACAATCCGGCACCTATACCGTGATGGCTTATAACGCCTGTGATACCGTGCACGACACCGTTAATGTTTTAATTACTGGTGCTCCAAATTTAAACCTAGGTGCATTTGTTTACTTCTGTAGTGGTTCTGACCTTATTCTTGACGCTCTAAATCCCGGCTCTTCTTATAGCTGGAGTAACGGGGACACAACCCGAACGATTAGTGTAAATGTTCCCGGCTGGTATAGTGTTGAAATTACTAATGGCTGTGGCTCTTTTGTGGACAGCATAGAAGTTCGTGTAGATAGCGCCATGAATATTAATTTTGGTAATGACACCATCGTATGTATTGGAGACTCCCTATTGCTGGAAAGCGGCGCCAAAGGGCACGAAATCATCTTGTGGTCTAATGGTCAAACAACGCCAAGCATTTACGCTTCTAATACTGGAACGTATTGGGTGCAAGTGGACAATGCTTGCGGAAGGTTTACCGACACCATTTACATTGAAGTGATCACAGAACCCGATTTTGAAATAAGGGGAGACACAGTGATGTGTACCTCATTCAATACGCCTCATGAGATTTCAGGACCTAAAAACATGATGGGGTATCTTTGGGATGACGGAAGTACATCAAGGGTACGTTTTATTCAAGAACCCGGCAAGTACCACCTCACCGTTTTTAATGGCTGTTTTTACAAAACAGATACCATCACGGTAATCGGACATGAAACCGTATATGTTGACTTAGGCTTTGACGAAATCTTTTGCATCAGCGAACCGCCCATCTTAGACCCTGAAGTACATGATTATCCCGTTGTGTGGCAAAACGGAGAAGTTGCTCCTACCTTCACCCCTAAAGAAACCGGGTGGTATAAAGCAACCGTCGTGAACGCATGTGGCACGTTTACTGACAGTGTGTTTTTAGAGAAAGAAGTGCCTATTCCTTTCACCCCTATTGATACAGCGTTCTGTATTTCGGAAAGCTTGAACATAAACCTCAAAGAATTATGGCCGGGCGATTCTGTTCGCTGGGCAGATGGAAGAGCGAACCCTAGTCGCACATTCACATCATTTAATGAGCTTGAATACGTTGTTTCAAATACTTGTGGTGAAGTTACCCAAACACTTAAGATTGAAACAGAAGTTTGTGATTGTCCTGTTTACATGGCAAATGCATTTACTCCGAACGGAGATGGTGTGAACGATGAGATTTATCCCATGCACGAGTGCGACATGGGTTCGTACTCATTTCGTGTGTTTTCACGTTGGGGCAGTATGGTTTTTGAATCCAACGGTAACAACGAAGGGTGGGATGGTACCCTCAACGGTTCGCCATCTCCTGCTGGAGTGTATACCTACGAACTTTCTTATTCGTACTGGAGCAAAGGATATTTACACCACCGCCAAAAAATCGGTCAAATAACCCTTATTCGCTAAGCCATTTACTTGGTGCTTGACGCCAAGACGTCAATGTCTCCATATCCTCTTCTTTGACGTAAGACAATCGCTGGGCTTCTCTAATTAAATAGCTATACGATGAAAGTGTGTGTAAAGCGCAATCCGCTTGACGCATATTTTCTTCGGACGTGTCAAATTCATACGTGAATATTGCGAGCATGCCTAGCACATCGGCGCTTTCCTTTCTCAAGGCTTCTACAGCCAACAAGCTACTTTTACCCGTGCTGATGAGATCTTCGATAACCACTACTTTCTTTGCTTTAGGCAGATGACCTTCCACTTGATTCTTTCTACCGTGTGACTTTGGCTCTGGGCGGACGTAAACGAAGGGCAATCCCAAAACATCTGCCACCAAAACACCCAAAGCAATGGCTCCAGTTGCTACACCAGCTATGACCTCAACTGTAGGGTAAAGCTCTTTAACAGCCGCAGCCATTTTCTCCTTCAGAAAATCTCGTGTTTCGGGATAAGATAAAGCCATTCTATTGTCACAATAAATGGGTGACTTCCATCCGCTGGCCCACGTGAAGGGATCCTTGGGCTGCAGCTTAATGGCGTTGATTTTTAACAGATGAGCAGCAATGTCATTTGCTGTATCTTCGTGGTATATTTTCACTGTAGAATTCATATTGCAAAAGTATGTACAAAGTATACATTAATCACACAGAATTAAGGCTTACCAATAAGAAGAACTCCGATGCCAACCAGCAGCTCAACTACTACGAAGATTTTGACTGGACCACACTATATCAACAACTTAAAAGCAACGACCGCTATGTTTGCTGTGAAGTTATTGATGGCGATGTTGACGAGATGTTTTCCTCGTTTAGCAAAGTATTTACTTTAATAGAAGCCGCCGGTGGTGTTGTTAGAAATAGCAAAGGTGAACTTTTAATGATTCACCGCTTGAGTAAATGGGATCTGCCGAAAGGAAAGATTGAACAAGGGGAATCCCCCATTAATGCAGCTTTAAGAGAAGTGGAAGAAGAGTGTGGCATCAGTGATTTAACCATTAAGGACACCACACCATATAAAACGTTTCACACTTACGAACTCAACGGTAATTACATTTTAAAGATCACCTACTGGTTTCGTATGACGGCGGGCAGATACAGCGATATGAAACCCCAAACTGAGGAAGGAATAGACAAATTAACTTGGGTGACGAACGCTGAAGATTTAAACAGAAAAATGAAGAACACATTTCAAAACATTCGTGATGTTTTGGAGTGGGCGCAGATTTAAAATAAAAAAAGACGGCACTTGGCCGTCCTTTCTGCTGTTAAATGCTATTTACGCTTAAAACATCACACGAAGACCAGCGCTGTAAGTACCCATAAAAGGTGCTCGGGTTTGTCGATATGAAAAATCTATTGCAAATCGTGTATCGTCGCTAGATGACATCGGTAAGTCGATACTCAAACCACTGGCAAAACCGGTGAATGCATTGGTTTGTACGCCGTCGATTCGGTTATCGAAGAAGATGTAACCGGCACGTAACATAAACTTTTCCTGGAAGGCAATTTCACCACCAACATGGTACTCATCTTTCTGGAAAGAGTTTGAGTTAAATGTACCCATGGCTGTTAGTCGCAAATCACTTCCTAAGTCAAAATCGTATGCACCACCTAAATTTAGAGTAGAAGGCAATTCAAAGGCTGCTGAACGACTTTGAAAAGATTGGTTATAATTACCTTCACCAGGCACGGTTAAAGGAACATCTAGACCATCACCTCGGAACGAAACAGAAGGTCCAATATTCTTAAGATTAATTCCAAAGCGTATGTGATTGCGACTTCCGGTTACGTACTGAACACCAGCATCAACACAAATAGCCGTGGCGCTTAAGTTCGCAAGACTTTGATTAAAAATCTTCAGGTTTACCCCACCGTAGATGGTTTCCGTAAATTTTTGCGCGTAAGAACTGGTGATAATAACTGCATTGGGAGCAAAAGTTCCCAAGCCACCATCCGGCATATTTTCAGTGGTGATATCGATTTGACCGTAATTAACACTGGTTAATGAAAGGCCTAAAACACCATTTTCTCCTACGCTTTGCGTTAAACCAAATGCATTGATGGCCATATCTGCCCCAACCAACCATTGCGTATTTGAAAAGGCCACTTCTGTACCCTCGGTAAAGGCTGTTCCGGCTACATTCATAAAAATGGCCTCAACACCTCTTGCACCGGCGACGTTTGCATTGTTCATCCCGGAGTTCATTGCCCAGGGATTGATGAGTAACTCAGCAGCTCCAGCTTCACCTACACGTTGAGGGTTTCCTGCGTAAACAGATACACTAGCTAAAGCTAACGTCAATCCAAGTACCTTTAATGGTTTTATCATAACTCTTCTACTTGTGATGATTTTTCTTTTTGAATGATACGTTTATTGAATGATGGAGCACTTTGACATGCTCCATCAATTTTCAATTATTTTAAAATGCATTTAGGTCAACAGGTCGCATAGCACCAAACCATTTGAGCACTTTATTACCTCGTTCACCGGCGTCAACGTGAATGATGTAAACACCGCTGGCAATAGGAATACCGTAATCATTGGTCAAATCCCACTCTAGGAATGGCAGGGTGTTGTCCTTTCTAAATGTTCTGATCTTAGTACCACTTGTGGTATAAATATGCACATCGCAACGGTCAGGCAAGTTGGTGATTTTGACGATATTATCGAGTTGGCTTTGCTCATAACGCGAGAAAGCATAGTAAGGGTTTGGTACAACTCTTATCAAATCAAGCGCATCAGAAGCAACATCCGATAATCTCACGCCGGCTGCTATATCAGTGGTATTGAATGAGTACATTGGCAAGCCATTGTTTAAGGAATCCGTCGTGTGAAACTCAGACCAAGTACGATTCATTCTGATTTTGTAGCGTACCGTCGCTGGTATATCTCCATAAGGATCTACGTTGGCAAACGCAGGATTTAACCTCGGAACATGCACATATTGAGCAGCACGCCAGAACGCACGTCTTGCTAAGTTGGCACTTGGCAGACTGAGATAGTGGACGAACAAAGGATTGGTTTCAATATCCGGTCCAGTATAAGTAAGGTCGACTATGGCATTTTGGTTAGCATTTGTATTTTCTGCGTGGAAAATATATAAGTAATGCATACCACCCATAACCACTCTAAAATTATCAGCGATTCTGGCTGATGGATTCCAAAGCATATCGTTACCGTTGTCGCCAACCAACCACGTATTTTCACCAAAGGCAATACACAATCTTGACCCAGTTTCAATATCTATGGCGTAACCCGGGAAGTAAGACCATCCAGCATCGGCAGGATCGTTAGACCTTACCAGTTCATCACCCTGCAGAATCCACCCAGGCGCCGTTCTCAAACTGTGTTTGGTAACTCCATCGGCTGATTCTAAAGGATCTTCGGCCATTTCAAATACAGGGACGCGTGTCCATTTAGACTTATCTGATGTAATGACTACATCAACAGATCGCGATCTTGAAACCTCAGTATTTGAAGGTGTGATCCCGTCAAAACCAGGGCCAAAGCCTTGAGAGAACTGACTGGTCGCTCTTGTTAAACGACTTACTATAGAATATGGAGCCCATGTTCTATTGACAATATTCCAGTTATCGCATGGATCGGCAATTAAATCACGGTAAGTTTCATTAATCGTACCTGCTGATGTCAAAGTGTTGGTTCCGGCAAAAATCCAATTGAGGGGTGTAAATGAATTATTGCTGGAAATTCCGGTTAACCATGGTTTTGTGGGATCTGAATAGATGACTTCAGAACCGATAATTCCGGCACCAAATTCACACTCCTCATCCTCTGCTGGATTTCTCACATTTCTGATATTGACAGACAAGCCTATCTCAGAGATGATTTGTTCGTTGTTGAAACCAATGGTCGTATCAGAAGCTATACCTACAGGTCCATTTGACTTATTGGCACCGGCGCCTAGAACAACTTCCTCGCCATCTTCATCGATATAAGTTCCTTCTAGGAACCATCGGGTGTCGGGTCCCATAACTCTTCTGTTACCTGTTACCGGACCATCAAATTTAATCGTAAAGTTACCCGGACGAACATTTTTAGGATTAACTACCTTGATGTTTAAAGGTCCTTGGTTCTTTTTATAGGTAATCTGCTCAACCTTGTAAGAATTGACAATAGCCTCTTCGGTCATATCCGTAATTTCCAAGAAACGTCCCATATTACCAATACCGTCTACACGAGTAATTTCCGGGCTATCGCCATATTGAGAGTTAAGAGTCATACCATCGCGCTGCATTTCCGTTTTATGTGGAATGGCACGGTGAACGACAATGGAACCACCACCTGCTGAACGACGGCTAGGCAAATAAGGTGTTTGCTGCGTCAAATCAGGTTCTGTTGGACTAAACACACGGAATTGATTTACCGCATAAGCAATGACATAGAAATAATACTCTCTGTGGTTGATTAAACGTCCATCTAACTGATCCGTAAACGCGTCTTGAGTGATTCTATAAGTCGTTTGTATTCCCTGATTATTGGCCTCAATGGTCATATCTTGAGGAATAAAAGCATTATTTAAATCCGGTGCACGTTCGAAGTTAATCAACTGTGTATGTTCGTTTTCTACATCACTTTGAAAAACCAAACGAGATAAATCAGGATTGTATAAGTCAGCAGACGTAACATCCGCATTTCGGAATTGGAAAATCTGGATGCCTTCAAAGGCGTACTCAAAGTAACCTTCTTGACGAGCGGAATCAATTTTAGCTGGCGTCCAATCAGGTTGCTCCACGATAAGTGGATCAGTTTGGCGATATCCAAAATTGAAATTATTACTTGTAGGTGGATAAGAGAGTTTCATGATAAGCTCTCTGTCTAATGTTTCAATGGTTACAATAGGGGCATCCGGTCCATCCAGAATCTGGAAACAGTTGTCGAAAAGATTCTGCGCCTTATCGTCGGCGATCTTTAGAAGTCGAACAGAGGCATATGGGTCAGGATCTGTAAAATCACGCGCCCACACAGCACCCGTAGTGATAAAGTTCAACGCTCCTGGCTCTAGAGTAAATGGACCTGCTGTGTGAAGCCCTCTTTTGTCGAACAACTCTGTTGCCGGCTCAAACCAACCTCCATTTGGCCAAGGCTCAAACGGCGGGAATGTACCCCAAGAAAAGAGTCCTTCGGTTTGAGGGCCAGTTGACGTTGTATCGTAAGATAGACCAGGATAAGCGAACAATGTACGAGTACCAGAACCATCTGCGGTAAAACCATTTCCGTTACTGGCACTACCAAGTCCTCCACTGGTTGTATAAACCAAGGGGTTTCCATTTAACCAACGGTTCTGTAAATAACGATAATAATCTTGACCAACGCGTGGATCGACCATATTGGGGTTGGTAAAATCACTGCGGTTATAATACATGAAGCCGCTCATGATGATACGTTCATTGATTCCAAGTGCTGGGTTTTCAGGAATACAGTTTCCGGCCGAGTCTCTTACCGCATCGATACAACCGTCTTTGTTGTTATCTAACCCGTCAAAATAATCGGCAAAAGGTCCTTGGAAAAAGTCTAAACCAATGGCTGGGGGATTGGCACCGTAACCAATAGGACCCGCATCAATGGGGTTGGCGTTATAACAGTATCCCAAACCACGGGGAATATCACAACCAATTAAGTCATCATTGGGGTTTCCTAAATCGGGGTCAAACCAAGTTCCAAAAAAAGTGTTGGTCAGCGTAAATGTCGACTTATTGAGAATACGATAGTTGTAAAAAGTCATGTTATTAATCTCATCGTTTGAGCTAAACGCAAACGCTTGCGCACGAATCTCAAAACCAAGCGCACCGGCCTCCGACTGAGTGTGAACATTACCACGGTCATTGTATACCCACCATATGGTTTTGTCACCGTAAAGTACGTCGATTTCAACAACACGACAATCATACTGACGATCCAAATCATAACCGGGATAATCAACTTCCCAATCGTACAAACCATCACCATCTAAATCTTCAAATGGAGCCAAACGGAAAGGAAGCGGGCTATCAAATCCGGGGATACCATTTCCGGGCCAGTCACGGATCACCAATGGGGGATCGTATCCGGGGAAAGCATCTGCTTCGTTACAGTTAGGATCTTCTTTACACTGTATCCACGCACGATGAATTTCAACATCTTCTCTAAAGATGGTCCAGAAGCGGTCATAACGTGTACAAGTAGTATTGGTAACCGATGCCGTACCATCATCTGTAAGTGGTCCGGGCCAAAAGTCATTACCACGCTGACGGTATGTCATGGCGGCAAGTCTCAACTGAGAACCTTCATCCAAACCACCCAGCCAAAGTGCACCGGCAAACATGGAGTGACGGTTACTACCTTTAGGTACTTCATAGCGCGGCTGACCGGTTAGGTTCCACCACATATCTCCCGCAGCCAGCACTCTTGCACGAACGTTATTAAGATCTAAGTCGATTTGTGCCGTTGCCGGACTACACAACTCATTCATGGTTCGTTTCACGAACTTCTTTTTATTACTGTCTCCACCACCTGGGATTTCACGAGCTGATAGAGTGGAAAATGCAAACATCATCGTGATTGCAGATATCCAAAAGAGCATTTTATTTCTCATAACCCCATTATTTTATTAAAAAAATTAGTTTTCAATATGATTAAAAATTCCACATAACACCCAGACGTACACGACGGGGAAGTGCAAAGTTAAACGGATTTTGAAGGCGTGCTCTGTACAAATCGGCAAATGCTTCCGCACTCACGGCTTGTTGTACAGCGGTCACTGAACGGTCAGACGCTAAATAACCATCGTCTTGTGGGTCTCCGGTGTAGGCGTAAACACCGAGTACGTTCATGTTGTCAAATACGTTAAGTACCTGAAGATATACATCCACATTTTGTTTTCTTCCTCCTTCCTTAAACGCGAAGGCGAATACTTTATTAACGCGCATATCGGCTCTGAATTGCCATGGCAAGCGAGAACCATTGATTTGACCTAGAGTAGGGATGTTTCCTTGAGGATTAGTTGTAAGTGGATAAGGAAGTTCTCTTCTAGTAAACGGCGTTCCGGAGTTGGCGTTTACCACGAAGTTAACCCCGAAGTTTTCCAATACGCGCTTGTTCCACCAGATAGGTCCATTATATGATTTCCCTGAACCGTAACGATAGTCAAATCGAACCGTTGCTTGGTGACGAGAGTCAAAGCTTAATGGAAGAATAAAGCGAAGGTTAGGTTGCTCTGTTCTAGCCAAGTTAAGTGAGGTATTTGGACCTGAACCGGTACCATCCGCAAATTGGAGGGTATAGTTGGCAAATACCGTGAAGTTTCTATAGCGGCGTAGGTCATACTCCAATGAAAAACCTTTTACAGTAGAGAAGTCCAAGTTGTCATATGTTATATACGTTCCCGGATAGGCATTGGTCATGGCGCGTGTTTGCATCATATCGCGCATTTCACGGTAAAAACCCGAAATCTTCATTGAACTGATGCGCGTCAATACTTGTGTAAAACCAATTTCGTAGTCGGTGGTACGTTGTGGCAACAAGTTTGGATTGGGTATTGGACTATTGGTTCCTTTCAATACTTCATATTCCAACATTTGGATGGGGTTGAAAATGGACAATCCCGGGTCTGGTCTTTGCGCCAATACATCGTAGTGAGCAAAGAACAACGCCTCATCAGAAATTGGGAAGTTGAAGTTGATACGTGGCATTACCACAATTTGCGGCGTATAATCAGTAAATGAAGAAGCATCCAGTGATAGGTTATCCGGATCATCGAAGAAATAAGGACGTGCTTGACCGCCACCTGCATCGGCTATATCTTTCGGATTACGCAGGATTCGTCCGTCGGTACCGAACCAGTTGTTTCCGTCGCGGTAACCTACGATGGTTGGTGATCCACCTCCATCTTGGAAGAAATTGTAGTCTTGTACGTAAACAATAAAGTCATCCCCAATGGAGCTGGGAATAGTGTTGCGCAATTCGTCAAACTGAGAAGGAATTTCACTTACCGTTCTTGCAGGATATAACGAAAATGGATCATTCAACACCGGCTGATTAGCGTCGTAACGATCCACACGAACACCTACGTTAAAACGTAAATCATTGAACGTAAACTGGTCTTGTACATAAAGAGCGCCGTAAATCGGGGAAAAGGCACCAATGGGTCGCGCCAATGTACCATCTTCATTTCGCAAAGTAAAGAAATCTTCAATGGTAGGATTGCCTCTTTGAATTCTACCCGTGTGATCAAAACCAAGGTAGTTGATTTGTCTCTGTCCACTTAAGTTGATCAACTGATCGGCAGAGAACATATCCAAGCTAAATACCGATGGGTCATAGCCATCAATATTAATATGCTCAGTGCTTCTTTCCTCAATACCTACCGCATTGCGGAAGCGACGCGCAAAGGCATTTTGTTGGAAAGCTGTTTCCGAAAACAAGAAAGGATAAAGAATGGTATCTTGGAAAACACCATTTTCATCAAATACCGGAATGGGATTACTAAAGTCAAATTCGTTGATGTGGTCATTTTGCAACAGGCGCATCAAGGGCCACAACCCGGGTCCTCCTACACTAAATGAGCGGTCTGTTCTTTGCTCGAGCTCAAAACCGGCAATCACTGAATGTTGTTTGATATCAAACGTTACCGAACCGGTTACCCGAAATTGAGAGTTTTGTACCTGCTGAAAATTAGATACATTGGCTCCAACATTTCCCCACAACTGATACACGCTGAACGGTTGGTCACCATTAATCAAACCACGACCGGCGCGAATAGCGTCGAAGTTTGCGGTGCTACCCAATAAAGGATTGTTGGCAATAGACTGATAATAAAATGACGTATACGCTGCCAATTCCGGGTTGTAAGGACTGGGCGTAAACGTGGTGCTTATTGGACGTGGAGAAATCGCTCTAAACCCGGTAAGGCCGGTGGTTTCATCACGACCAAACTGGTAAGCGAAGTCTGATTCCAAATCAAAGGTTCCTACGTGACCGTAAGCAAAGTAATTATCTTGGTGATTTGGGTCTTGAATGGTTCTCCAGTTTCTCGTATAGTCGGCCTGAATGGTAAGGAAAACGTTTTGCAACAAACTATTTCGGCTTTCCCCGTCGGTGTTAAAGCTCTGAGTGAAACGAGCAAATCCCGCTAAGTCGGTATCGATAAACTGTGCAAAGTTGCGGTAGTTGAATAAAGAGTTAAACGTATTAAAGCTGTTTCCTTGAGCGTGAACAAACCGACCTCCTAAGGCCAAATTAGAATTCTGACCGAGTGAGATGTTTACGTTACCCGTTACTCTCGCGTTGTACTGCTGAGCATTCAATCGGGCAGGAATCTCCTCTAGGTCGTTCATGGTAACAAACTCTGCGTTGGTAACAACCCCTTGACCAGGGCCAGCCGGACGAACGGGCACTTGTCTAATCTGATCCAATAAAGTTGGGTTGACGCGGTATTGTGGGGTTGCTGCCGGACGAGGATCATTTTCAAACTGAAACTCACCAGCCAATAAGAAACCTACAATGGGCTTGTTGGTTCCTTTCTTTTTGATTATCGGTCCACCGATTGTCAATGCGGCAAGGTTATAATGGTATTGATCAAAAGGTGAAGACGTCAAAATCTCCCCGGAACCAAAAAACACAGGAGATGGGCCCTTGGTAGTGGTAGAAATCACACCACCCGTGGCGTCTCCATACTGTGCTGGCAAACCACCGGTATAAACCTCCGTTTGTTGAATGGCCGCTTGAGGGAGTTGTAACGATCCACGAACACGAACACCATCAATAAAGTAGATGGTGGTATTGGAACGTGAACCCCTTATTATAGGTGCCGATCCGTCGTCTGCTGCATATACACCGGCCGTCTGGGCGGCAATGTTGGTGATTTCACGAACCGCCATTTCATTGATTTCCTTGTCGGTTACACGGGTAACTGGATCGGTATTGATAAGGGGCTTGTCAAACGTAATGACATCAATAACCTCCAAGTCATCAACCGATTGACTCATTTTAAAGTTTTGAACCGTGGCTACGTTGGGGTTGATTTGCACACCTTCAAGGATAATTTTATTATACCCCATGAAAGTAACTTCAACGTTGTAAGTCCCTACATCTAAAGGGTTAATGTTAAAGTTTCCGTCTAAATCGGCATCCTGCGAACGAATGACGTTATCGGCACGGTCTTTGACAACTACCGTAGCAAATGATACTGCCTCTCCGGTTGTAGCGTCTGTTACTTTACCACGAAGAGAACCTGGGCGAGACTGAGCAAACGCCAACACTGTACTGCAAACAAAGAGCAGACTCAGTAATTTTTTAGTCATGAATCAACGTATTTATCTATACCTATAAACCAACTGTAAAATAACGGGATATTTTTCTCCCGACCAAAAGCGTTGTTAAATTTTTTTGTGATTTGCATTTAACAAATTGATAATGAATGTTTTTTTTTATAATTTTACCGCTTGAAACATTCCAAATAAGGCTGTATAAGCAATAAAATGTGGCGTCGAATGTTGTTATTTAACACTTATTCTTTCGTAGATGGCTGTAAAAACCTTTAAAAACCGTTTCCTTTTAATCTTTTCTGTTTCCCTTATATTATGGGCATGCCGGAGAGACCAACACCCCATTCCGGAAGTCTTCGTGGACATTTACGTATCACTGAACATCCCGTCCAGTCTACCACTGCAAAACCCGGGGGGAGCCATTCACCATGAAGGCGGATATAAAGGACTGATCATCTATCGACGTTTTCTGTCAAACCGTTCTGATGACTTTGCTGTTTTTGACCGTGCTTGTCCCGTTCATTGGGACCAAAGCTGTGGCCGTGTATCTATAAACGAAGATATGATGTATGGAAGCTGTGCTTGTGATAGCGCACAATACCTATTATATGACGGCAGTGCTATTGGTGATAACGAATCGGTGCCGTTGAAGTTTTATCGGGTGAGGTATCACGGGAATTCGTTGCATATATTTAATTGAGAAATAAGGACAGCTCGAGGCTGTCCCCTACACAATTATTCGTCGAACGAAATCACCACCTTGGGGCTTCTTGGATGTGTCTGGCAAGTAAGCACGTAACCGTCCTCTACTTCATCTGGCTCAAGGGCATAATTCATGTCCATCTCTACTTCTCCTTCTAACACCCGCGCTCTACAAGTACAGCAAACCGCACCTTTACAACTAAAAGGCACATCTGAACCTGCCTCCATTGCGGCGTCGACAATGTTATCGCCATCATAGGCTAAATCAAAATGGGTTTCTTCCCCATCGAGAATAACCGTTACGCTTGAGGTGCCATCCGCTTTGGACTTTACCTTACTGCCGCTATCGTTCACGCCGGTGGCTTCTGTTTTGCTGGAAGTGGTAAACAATTCGAATATGATGTTTTCGTTGGCAACACCCAAATCTTTCAGGGCTGCATCCACAGTAACAATCATCCCCTCCGGACCGCATATAAAAAATTTATCTACCCCTTTGGCATCAAAAAATCGATCGGCATATGCGCGACATTTAGCGTCATCGATATGACCCTTCAGCAAATCGGTTCCCTGGTCTTCTCTACTCAGCACATGGTGAACGCGCAAGCGATTCATGTAGGTGTTCTTCAACTCATCAATGGTGTCGCGGAAAATAATAGAATTGCTCGTGCGATTTCCAAAGAAAAGGGTGAATGTGCTCTTTGGTTCAAGTGCCAAAATGGTTTTCATCAAACTCATAATCGGGGTGATACCTGAACCGGCAGCAAAGGCTACATAGTTTTTGGCATTTCCTTCCGTAATATTCGTTGTAAAATTCCCCTCTGGTGTCATCACTTCAAGTGATTGACCAGGGGCAAAATGCTCGTTGGCATACGTAGAAAATTTCCCGCCTTCCAGTTTCTTTATGGCTACTCTTAATGACTCATTTAGCGGACTGCTACATATAGAATAAGAACGTCTGATGTCCTCCCCATCAATGGTTGTTCTTAAGGTCAAATATTGACCGGGTAAGAAACGATAGTCATTTTTCAAATCATCGGGCACTTCAAACGCTACCGACACACAGTCGTCTGTTTCTCTGCGCACATCGCTGATGGTAAGAGTATGGAATCGAGGACGTGATTTCGCCCCGTCGGCCTTTAAGAAATTATCGGCTGTTTTTTTCTTGATATTAAAGAAACGCATATAATAAAAGGTGTTTTCGATTGTAAAAATAATGGCTTACAAAGGTAAGTTACAAAGCTATATCATCATACCCACAACGACCGCTGTGAAAAGTGATGCAAAGGTTCCGGCGATCAACGCACGTATACCCAAACGACTCAAATCAGAGCGTCGAGAAGGAGCGATGGCGCCTATACCGCCTATTTGGATACCAATGCTGGCAAAATTGCTAAATCCACACAATATATAAGTAGCAATGACAATACTTTTCGGATCGGTAAAGGCATTGGCTGACATCATCTCTCCCAACGATACATACGCCACAAATTCATTGAGAACGGTCTTTTCTCCCAGCAATTGACCAACCAAAACCACATCGTCGGCAGCGACGCCCATCAACCAAGTAAGTGGTGCCAAAACATAACCGAGCACAAACTGCAAAGACAAACCGTCGTACTGTCCATTGGTCATCGTGTTAATGGCTTCGTTAACGCCCAACAGACCGCCAAGCCCATCTCTGAACAAAAAATTAAACAAGGCAATCAACGAAATAAATACCAGCAACATGGCTCCAACATTAATGGCCAAACGCAGTCCATCGGTGGTGCCGTTAGATATGGCCTCCAACGCATTGCTGCCTATACGGTCGCTGCTAACCGTCATTTCGGAAGAAATCTTCTCGGTTTCCGGATACAGTAATTTGGCAGAAACAATGGCCGCAGGGGCACTCATCACCGAAGCGGCAATGAGGTGTTTGGCAAAAAAAACTTGCCCAACCACGTCACTCCCCCCCAAAAACCCAATATATGCGGCCAATACGCCACCCGCGATGGTGGCCATACCACCCGTCATTACGCAGAGCAATTCGGACATGGTCATTCGCTCTAAGTAAGGCTTTACCAGCAATGGCGATTCCGTTTGACCCAAAAAAATGTTTCCCGCAGCAGCCAAACTCTCTGCCCCCGAAAGTTTTAGTGTTCGCCGCATGACCCATGCAAATACATAGACTATTTTCTGTAGCACCCCATAGTAAAACAACAAGCTGGTTAATGCCGCAAAGAAAATAATTGTGGGCAGCACCTGAAACGCAAATATGTAACCGAATGAATCGGCATCGATTAAATCTCCAAATAGAAAATCTGCTCCAAAACGCGTGAATGACAACAGCTTCACAAATGCCCCACTGACAGCATCAAAGGCATCACGCACGAAAGCCACTTTTAATATCAGTAAGGCAAAAATTATTTGAATACTTAGACCTTTAACAATCAGCAGCCAGTCGATACGACGCCGATGCTTGGATAGCAAAAATCCGAGAAATAAAAGCACTGTTAGACCAATCACGCCTTTAAATAAGCTACTCCACTGCCAAGCAACGGTTGGAACATCGGTGTTAAACGGCGACATGGTTTTTCGTTTAAAGGCATACACAATTCCGGATTCTTTTAATGTCAACCCGGCATCACTTGCATTAACAACGTAATATCTGGTGGTATCAGTAGGTGTGGTGTAGGTGAGTGCTAAAGTATCGTTTTGTAGGTGCCAGCGACCTTTTGCTTGCAGATTGTTTTTTGCAGAGAGGGCATAATTAAAGCGGCCATCTTCATATATGTTTAGGGTATCATCTTTGGCAATGATGAATAAATCATCTCCTTGTTCTGTACGGATATAATCAAATTGCCACTTACCAGTTACAAGCTCATTAAATGAGCCTTGAGAACCAGCAAAGGCTGACCATGCGTTTAGCATTAAAATGAGAAGGGCAAAGCGCATTGGCTAGGAAGATAGCTTATCAATTTCGTCGCGAATGCGCGCGGCTTTTTCGTAATCTTCATTTTTTACTGCTTCGTCCATTTCTTGCTGAAGCTTTGCCATTTTATCTTTTGAAGGCACGGTTTTCTCTGATTTAGAAGAGGAAGAAACACTTGCCGCATCGGCTTTTTCATCAAGTACCACTCCTGCTTTATCAAGGATACCGGTATAAGTATAAATTGGACTACCAAACCTTATGGCCAATGCCACAGCATCGGAGGTTCTTGCGTCGAGGACTATCTCTTGGCCTTCATTTTCCAAAACCATCATAGAAAAAAACACCCCTTCTTCTAACTTGTGAATAATGACCTCTTTTAGTTCAATGGCAAATTTATTGGCAAAATTAACAAACAGGTCGTGGGTTAGTGGACGTGGTGGTTCTACATCTTTTTCGAGTGCAATGGCTATGGATTGTGCCTCAAAGCCACCAATAATGACTGGTAATTTGCGCTTGCCATTTTCTTCGCCCAGCACCAGTGCATAAGCACCGGATTGAGTTTGGCTGTAAGACAACCCTTTGATTATTAGTCGGACTTTTAGGCTCATGGATTTTATTTAGAAGGCATCAAAGCATTTTTCAAAGATAAAAAAAAAGGGGGAAACACCGTGATGTTTCCCCAATTTATTGTCTTTTACTGATTGGCTTTATGCGCTTTAATGGCTTCAGTAAGTTTGGGCACTACGTCAAAGGCGTCGCCTACAATACCGTAATCGGCTGCCTTGAAAAATGGTGCTTCGGGATCGGTGTTGATAACCACAATTTTGTTGCTGGCACTTACACCGGCCAAGTGCTGTATGGCTCCACTGATACCAATGGCTATGTACAAATTTGGATTGATGGCGATACCCGTTTGCCCAACGTGTTCGCTGTGTGGACGCCAACCCATATCACTTACCGGCTTGCTGCATGCTGTTGATGCGCCAAGCGCTTCGGCTAAGTCTTCAATGAGGTTCCAGTTAGACGGATCTTTCAACCCTCTACCCGCAGAAACCACCATTTCTGCTTCCGGCAGTGGGATTTTACCTTTTACACGATCTACGTCTTTAACTTGTACGGTTGGCGCATTGTCTGCTACTACGGCGAAGTCAACCACTTCTGCTGATGCGTCATTGGGCGCGGGAACACCAATACCATTAGGGATAATGGACAGGATAAAACGTTCCGCTTTCACTTGGTAATCGACAAAACCCTTACTCGAAAAGGCTGAGCGACGAACGACCAAAGGATCGACAGACGTGGGTTTTTCGGAAATGTTGGTTATCAACGAGGCGTCAAACTTAACTGCAGCAAGACCGCCTATCATTTTTCCGCCAAACGTTCCGCTGACGACAACTCCTTTTGCTCCGGCCTCTTTGGCGGAAGCCACAATGGTGTTGGCCCATACATAATTATTAAAATCACCTGCGTCGTTGGCGCGATAAACCTTTTTAATGCCATACTGACCAAGCTGCGCAGGATCATCTGACGCATTAATAACTACTGCTACAGCATCTGTTCCCAGCGCTTCAGCAAGATGTGAGGCATAAGCGGCTGTTTCAAAAGATGTTTTCTTAAACTTTCCCTCCCAAGTTTCGATATATGCTAATACACTCATGTTTCAATATTTTTAAAATTAAACGATTGATTAAATGACTTTGGCCTCATTGTGTAACAAGTTGACCAATTCCTCTACATTATCCGGATCAATCATTTTACAATCTCCTTTGGGTGCGGGCTTTTCGTAGTGAACAGCTTCGGTTTTCAAATCCGCATCAACCGGTTCTATTACGCTAAGTGGCTTAGAACGCGCCTGCATAATTCCACGCATATTGGGAATTTTCAAGTCTTTTTCTTCAACCAAGCCTTTTTGTCCAGCTATAACTGAGGGCAAAGAAACCACGCTCTTTTCTTTTCCGCCGTCAATCTCGCGAATAACCTCCGCTTGATCACCGTTTATATCTAATCCAACGCAGGCATTCACAAAAGGCCAATCGAGCATGGCTGCCAACATTCCAGGAACTTGTGTCCCGTTGTAATCAATTGATTCACGACCGGCAATGACCAAATCGTAGTTGTTTTCTTTTACCAAATGAGCAATTTGTTTGGCCACAAAGTAACCATCGGTTGGCTCAGCGTTGATTCGTACCGCATCATTTGCCCCAATGGCTAAAGCCTTTCGCAAAGTAGGCTCTGTTTCTGCTGTTCCCACATTGACCACAGTAACCGTAGCTCCCTGCTTCTCTTGCAGCCATACAGCGCGAGTGAGTCCAAACTCATCGTAAGGGTTGATAACAAACGATACCCCGTTTTTATCAAACGACTTTTGATCTGAGGTAAAGTTAATTTTTGCCGTTGTATCCGGCACGTGACTTATACAAACGAGTACCTTCATTGAATTTTGATTAACCAGATTATTGCGTAATAAATACTTGCCACAAAAATACGTGATGTATAAATGCTGTGCAAGCATATAAAAAATCGTGTCACATGACCAACAAAAATCAAAAAGTGTTTGTTTAAATAATCATGTTTTAAGGTGATATCTATCATGTTTTCCCGCATTTAATCAATGTAACTTTGCAAATGTTAGATCGAACAATTATTCAGTGTGAGCAAATGGCGTCGACCTCTATTCCCGAAAAACTAAGACTCCTGTTCCCGTCCCTTAGCGACGCATGGATACGCCACCTCCTAGAGGATGGCGAACTTATTTCCGCACATCAAAACCAAAGTGACTTTGACGATACCGACGGTATTCACTGCTATATTATGCTGGACGGATTACTCTTGGCCGAAAACGAAGAGAGCTCCCTCCTTCTGCAACAAGGCGATGTATTTGGACTAAGAGAAACGCTTTTTTCTTCCAATACAAACGGCGCTCACCCCAACAACGAACAAAGTCAAAGTCAAGGTCAAGGTCAAAGTCAAAGTCAAACCAATGGCCAGGTTCAATTGATGTCCACGTCCAACAAAACGCTTTTCATTAAAATAAAGAGCGGTGTGGTGTTAAAGAAAATGGAGTCGACCCCTCAACTAAGAGAAGATTGGCTCCACGTTCTCAACCAGTCGTTTGAACGTCAACTTTCCTATGGCTTGGATTTATATCATTTGGACACCTTAGATCGCGTGCGCCATCTAATCAAGAAGATGATACGGTATGCCGACGAACGCATAGAATTGCCTATCAAACAAATTCAAATGCTGACGGGCGTAAGCCGTAGCAGTATTTATCGCTGTCTCAAAACATTGGAAATGGAAGAGTCTCTCGTTTTTTGTAACAAGGGACAAATATGCATCGATGTGCATAAAGAGATGAGTTAACGATTGTCGATGCTAAGGTTAAAGTATCCGTTACTGATGCTGTAAACCATGTTTTGCACCCGAACCGTAAACGCAAATCTCCCACAAATTGATTTTCTCGATATATCACTACGCATGAGTATGAGCTGAGTTGGTTCTGCACAATCAACCGGATAAAACCTGTTCCGCAGCACATTGCTCTCATCGTAATACGCTTCAACCAAAGTACCATCTGCCTTTATGCCCGGACAGTTCCCTTCTTCTGAAGGGTAAAAAAATAAGTCCAGTCGGTAAAAACGATTGTCCATTCTAAAAAAACTACTGAGAGCCGAAAGCGTATCATTGATGGTGACGTGTGTTTCGTTGTTGGATGGCGGACGCGTACCCCACTCCACCGCTGTAGGCGCCATGATGCGCTGAGAACTAGAACCGTTGTCAAACGTAAAAAACATGGTGTTGTGTGGTTGTTCACAGTTGTATTCAATGCCATATTCCTCTGATCTTTGCTCTTCCACTGAACAAGAAGTTAGTATGAGCACAGACATCAATACAACCCACTTAAATCGCATAGCTTAAATCCCTTATTATTTTCGAGGTAAATATACACAATCAACATGAAAAATTCATGCGGCGTATCCTTGCGATGTAAATGGTCTTTATTTTCTATGCAATAACCGCGAAGACGGTATTTGGGTAGTCATTTGATTTTATTTACCTTTACGACAAACAAGATCGTAATGCATATAATCATCACTGGCGCTTCATCCGGACTAGGCAAAGCTTTAACTGAGGCTTTCCTTGAAAAAAACAAAGACAACCATATTATAGGTATCAGCCGATCAAAAACCATAACGCATCCGAGATACCACCACATTACCGCCGATTTATCGGATATCGATGAGATAAAAAACCTTCACATATCGATTCCCGACAGCGAAAAGAAGTGCTTGCTGATTAACAATGCCGGTCAAATTGACCCCATTGACTTCACACAGAGCTTAAATGTCCACGCTTTAGCAAAACACTACCACCTCAATGTACTTGCCGTACACGCAATGTGCTCAAAATTCCTAACTGCTACGGAAAACAAAGCCCACCGGCACATCATTAATATCAGTTCTGGTGCGGGAAAATACCCGGTAAAAGGCTGGGGTGCCTATTGTGCCGGAAAGGCTGCTGTTGATATGTTGTCTCGCGTTATGGCCGAAGAATACACCGATGTGGGTGTTTGGTCTTTGGCTCCCGGCATTGTAGACACCCCCATGCAGTCAACCATTAGACATACTCCTGAAGAAGCCTTCCCCGACTTGCCGCGCTTTATAAATTACCACCAAAACGGTGAACTGGTAAGTGCCGAACAAACGGCCTTAAAAATCATTGCGCTTTTCGACCATCCTGAAAAAGTTAAAGATGTCGTTATTTCGTTAAGAGATTTTGCTTAATTTGGCTGTCTTAATTCATCTTCAATGAAACAAACATTACCCCTGTTTTTTATATGTCTCATATTGTTAGGTTGTCGAAAAGACCCAGAAGACATTAACGTTCTCGAGCAAACGCCTCCGAGGACACTGGCCGAACAAATGCCGGGTGAATGGACGCTCGAAGCCGTCTCCTACGTATCGGAATTCACTATTGAAATTGAGGGTTTACCTTTACCCATCAACAATAGTGGTACCGATAAAAACGCCCGTGGAAGTATGTCGATAGATGCCACTAATATGGATTACAACGCCCGCTACACTGTCATGCTGGCCATCCCTTTTCTTCCATTGCCAAGCTTTCCCGTGCCCGACAACATTCAATTTGCGGGTAATTACAATATTTCGGGTGGAAATATTGGCGTTCAAAACAGCGGTGGATCCAGAACATTGGAGGTCATTTCACACGGCCCATATCACCTAACATTTCAAACAACCAGTATTTTAAACTTAGGATTACCCCTTCCCGGCGTGTCCGACATCCCCGTAGACGTTATTCTTCACTACGTAAAAGACTTTTAGAAATAGTAAAGTTTTAGATTTTCGTTGTACTTTAGCAGCCATTATTAACTAATCACACATTTTCAAATGAAAAAATTATTATTTTCTTTCACGGCTTTGTTGGGATTTGGTGTTGCTTTTGCACAAACCCCTTCTTATGACTTATCTGCTGAATTGGTTCAGCCAGCAGCCAGCGCAACCATCGTTTCAGGACAGTCATTTACCATTGAGATAAATGTAAACAATGCAGGACCTGACGCTATTCCTGCTGGAGACACCATTGGTGTTGTGCCTTTGATTGGCGGACAACCATTTCAAAATCAACAGGGCCAACCATTTATATTTGCCACCATTCTTCAAGCACCTATTCCCGCAAATGGATCAATCTCTTTTGACAACAACTTCACTGTAACTGGTACGCAGTCAGGATCGTTGACTTTATGTGCAGAGCTCTTCGCAGTACAAGGTAATTCTGCCGGAGGTGAGATTGATTCATCAAACTGGGTTGATTGTAATAGTGTAAATTTCCAAGGTGGTGGAACAACCAGTGTAAACGAATATAAACTTTCCGTTACCGAAGATAACTCTTACTACGCCGAAGGTGTTTTCTATTTCGATGTGACCTCTATTAATGGCGACGCCGCACGTGTCAACTACGATTTAGTAAACGTTGCCGGCCAAACCATCATCAGCGGACAACTTCCAATTAACGTAAGCAGTGTAAAAGGACAAGTGGAAATCCCTCAAGTTCCCACTGGTGTTTACATCATGCGCATGTCTGATGGCCAGCAGTTCAACGCCACCAAAAAAATTATGATCGCTCAATAATTTTTTGAGTCCCTCATTAAAAAAAGCCTTTCCATGTGAAAGGCTTTTTTTATTTTTACCACATTCATTCACACTACATACACTTTGAAACGTCTCACAACCTTACTGTTCTTTGCCGCTTGTTATATAATGAACGGGCAATCTCACGACTTGGAAGTATCCCTGATTCGCCCAACCAATGGCTTTGCGTCGGGTGTACAGTTCACTTTTGAGGCCGGGTTTACCAACAATGGCCCCGATACCATCCCCGCCGGAGACACCGTGTTCTTTCAAGCCACATTTAACGGGCAACCACTGCTCGAAATGGGTCAACCCATTACCTATAGGTATATATTTAATCAAAACCTTGCTAGTGGTCAAACTTTAAGTAGCTCCAGACAATTAACCGTCATCGGCGGCAGTTTTGGGCAAGTAAATGTGTGCGCCAAAATCACAGAATACAGAGGGGTGGCCTCCGGGAATGAAATTGACTCCAGCAATTGGGAAGATTGTCGATTGCAAACATACTCAGACGTGAGTAGTACAGGAACATTTCGATTGTTATCGCCCATAAATAACTCTCGCATGGTGCACAACCATCTAATCATTGACTTGGAAGACGCCCCCATTTCTGTGAGTAACGCGGCAAACATTAAACTTTACAATCTCAATGGTCAGGTCATTTACAGCACGACCATCGCTTCTAAGAATCACCAAATTTTTGAAACATTAGTCATTCCAAGCGTGCCTCAAGGTCTATATATCCTCGACCTGTATTTTGCAGGGCATGCCCCGTTGCGAAAAAAACTCAGTACTCTTTAAGCATTCATCGGCTACACCGAAAATGCCGCATCCCACAAACGCGCACGAATGCTTAGTGATTGTTGAACGGCCTGTTGCGCTTCTTCCCATTTTAAAGGGTCGTCACCACACAAGCGCTGCGTCATTTCAATCGCCAAATGGCTGTGGTGGTCACCATCTACTTCTATGTGGCGTTCTAAATAATAGCGAAACGTTTGGTAATCCTTTCCGGTGTTTTTCTCTATGTCTTTTACAATAGACAGGAACATATCCGGAATCAAGTCCTCTCTCCCAAAGGTGAAAATCGCCGCCATTAAGTGCGGCTTACCGGAATTGATGATGGAAAAGGTGAATGTCATAAAGTCCAATGCCGCCTTAGGCACACCGTTTTTTAAAGCCGCTGATTCCAATGACTCTCCTCGGATAAAATCGCCAATAAAACCAAGAACAGTAGAGGTATCCGCACCACTCTGCGACATAGCGTCTAAATACAACTCAAAATGACTTTTACGAACACCGTGCTCGTCCACATCCGACTCCTCCCCCGTAACGATTTCATTAATTAAGTAGCGCGTTTGGGCATCTCCTACGGGAACCCACGGCACCTCCACACAGGTCAAATGACGTTGTAAGCCTTTGAGCAAAGACATAAAATCCCAGACGGCATACACGTGATGCTCCATAAAATTTCTGAGCGCTTCGGTGGTTTGGATGTTCTTATAGGTGTTACTCTCCACAATTTGTTTGCGAACGGGGGCAACAATCCCGTTGATGGCTTCAATGTTGTTCATCGTTTACTTGTCAATTAGAAATGCTGTTGAAAGAACCACTTTATTGATGGTTTGGTTCTGCAGATACCAGCGTTTTTTATTTTCTGTGATGGCATAGCCAGTCATTATAGTAGGTGTCTCTCTGTCCGAGCCTTTCTCCTGCAGGTTGGCCAAATCATTCCAATACACCCGAATATGTGTGTTGAACAAGAGGCCCGGCGAGCCATTGGCCTTGTAAACCGCCTCTTTAGCGCACCAATAGTGCACGGCGCCAATACGCAACAATTCATCCATCTCCGCCTGGTGGGCAAATCGCTGAATGACCCGCTCAGAAAACACGCGATCTTGATGTTCGATGTCAATACCACAAGGCAGACTTGGATGAAAACAAGCAGCGGCGCATCCAATGGTATGCGATAACGACACTTCGCCATTTTCACTGTAAACGGGCTTGCCATTTGACATGAATGACAACGTTCCCCTGTTGCCGGTCAATGTTTGCAATGCCTTGCGCGCACCAATATATTGTGCTCTTACCTCCGCATGTGATATTGCTCGATAACGCTCACCATCAAAAAAGCCATCGTGCAGTGCTCCTGGAACAAACGCTTCTCCGCGCAAATCCCATATACACCATTGAAGATCTTCTACTGAGCCTTTTTTTATGATGGGCATGTGTTTTTATTTTTACCGAGCAAAGTTAGGTTTGAATTTAGGATTTCAGATTGGTATTAGCTTTTTCGCCATAAGCGACTAAACAACCAAAACACCTTATCTTTGCTCATATGCGATTAGATAAGTTTCTTTGGAGTGTCCGGTTATTTAAAACCCGTAAACTGGCGGCTGATGCATGCCGACTCGGAAAAGTAAAAGTTGACGAGGTCGTATCTAAAGCCGGGAAAGAAGTCAAACCTCAATCGGTGGTTGACTTAAAAAAAGACGGCATCACCTACACCTTTTACGTCATCGATTTGCCGCCATCTCGTGTAGGCGCGCCAAAAGTAGAGGATTACATCTCCAATCAAACCAAGCCGGAGGAGATGGAACGAAAGGCCTTTATGCAAATGGCTTCAAAACTAAACCGCCAAAAAGGCTTGGGGCGCCCTACCAAAAAAGACCGGCGCGATATCGACAAACTACGTGATTAGGGCCAATTTATGTGTTAAATGATGATTTATTTTCACTAACTTGCAACCCTTTCCAACCATTGTGCATCTAATTGGTTAATACACTAAAAGTCCACCAAAATTGACACCAACACTTAAATACAAATTCATCCAATAATGAAACAGTTTTTCAAAATGCTGCTCGCATCATTAACAGCCGGTGTGTTGTTATTTGGCTTGGTATTCTTAGTCTTTATCGGCATCATTGCTTCGCTCTCGGTTAAAAGTGATACAGAAATCAAAGACGGCTCGGTCATGCGCCTGAACCTCAATATGGTTATCAATGAGCGTTCGGTTGACAACCCTTTTAGCGGCTTTGATCCTTTCAGCGGAGAGGTACAACGCAGCGGTGGCTTATTCGAGATAGTTGAAGCCATTGAAACAGCAAAAAACGACGACCGCATCAAAGGCATTTACCTCAACAGCGGCATGTCGTTCGCCGGCATGGGCAGTTTAAAGGAGATTCGCGACGCCCTACTTAACTTTAAAGAAAGTGGCAAATTTATCATTAGTTACTCGGAAATTTATTCACAAAAGGGACTGTATATATCGTCCGTCGCAGACTCCATTTACCTAGCTCCGGAAGGAGGGTTGGAGTGGACTGGACTTTCTTCGGCGGTTCCCTTTTACGTACAAGCACTTAAAAAGGCCGGCATAAAGCCGCAAGTCATCCGCGGCAGCAACAACGTCTTTAAATCAGCGGTGGAGCCTTACATTGAAGACTCCATTTCCCCCGCCAATAGAGAGCAGCTTTCGCTCTTACTCAACGACATGTGGACTTTGATGCGAAGTGAAATAGCCGAGAGCCGTGGAGTGACGGTAGAGGATCTACAGACTTGGGCAGACAGCCTTAGCATTGCCAACCCGCAGGTAGCAGCCGATTTAGGACTGGTTACTCGCACCGCATACATCGATGAAGTCAACGATGTACTTCGACAGCTACTCGACGTGGAGGAAGATAAAGACATCCCCTTCGCATCGGTTGAAAATGTAAGAGGTGAAAAGAAAACCAAAGGCAAATACACCGGAGATCGTGTCGCGGTGGTTTTTGCCCAAGGAGCGATTTCATCGGGTACAGGTGATGAATTGAGCATCGGCTCGGATCGCTTGGCCAAAGCTTTGAGAAAAGTGAGAAAAGACGATAAAGTTAAAGCCGTTGTATTACGCGTCAATTCTCCCGGCGGAAGCACCTTGGCTTCCGACGTAATTTTAAGAGAAGTACAACTCCTAAAGGATGCCGGCAAAATAGTGGTGGCCAGTTACGGAGATTTAGCTGCATCCGGTGGTTACTACATCTCATGCGTGGCCGATAAAATTGTGGCTCAGCCCTCCACCATTACCGGTTCAATCGGGGTATTTGGTTTGTTTTTCACCGCCGAAGAACTGCTCAACGACAAGATTGGCATTCGATACGATCGCGTAAAAACTGCGGAATTTGCCGATTTGGGATCTCTCGACCGCGAAATGCGTCCGGAGGAAAAAGCCTATATGCAAAACATGGTGGATTACTTCTATGGTCGCTTTTTGTCTCTGGTCGCCGAAGGTCGCGATTTGGACTCCTCTTATGTTGACGACATTGGCCAAGGACGGGTATGGACGGGCGTTCAAGCCTTAGAAAACGGCTTAGTAGACACACTGGGTAGTTTACAAACCGCCATTGCCATGGCGCGAGACATGGCCAATTTGGGCGACGATGTTCGCGTGGTACAGTATCCCAAAAAGATGGACCCCATTCAAGAACTCCTTCGCTCTTTTGGACTGGATGAACAATCCCGCATGAAAAAACAACTCGGACAATTTTACCCCTTCTATCAAAAGTGGAAAGAGATGGAGCGTCATAGTGGGTTGCAGAGTCATATCGGCTACGACCTGATTATAGAATAGTGACGGTCCATAAAGTCCGATAGCTGCGTTATGCTCATCTGAAAAGTGCTCATTTACTTCATGTAAACTGCGCTTTTTTCCCCGATAGCTATCGGGGTCGCAGGCCTTGCTCTCAAACTTTCTAGTTCAGCCACTTTAACTATTTGGACAAAGCCTATATTGTGGGTAATTTAAAAAGACATCATTTGCGAAGAGAAGCCGGCATGCATTATTTGGTGCTGGCAGCGCTCTTCGTTGGCGCCTTGGTTACCTGTAATTTGGTAGCCACGAAATTTGTGGAGGTCAATATGGGCTTCCGTAAATTTACCTTATCGGCCGGCATTCTGGCTTATCCCGTCACCTTTCTCATTACCGATGTGCTCAGTGAAATATACGGCAAACGTCGCACACAAAACGTCGTATGGGCCGGGTTCGCTGCTACAGTTTTCACCTTGGCTATTTTGGCACTTGGTGGACATTATAGTGCTACAGAAAATTCTCAAGTGAGCGACGACATGTACAATGCCGTTTTCAAAAACTCCCCACGGTTGATAGCGGCCTCTATGATTGCCTATTTATCAGCCCAACTGGTAGATGTGCGTGTATTTCATTTTTGGAAACGCGTAACCAAGGGGAAAATGCTATGGGTTCGCAACAACTTTTCTACCATTTTTTCCCAATTAATAGACACCACATTGGTGGTCAGTGTCATTTTTATCAATATTGAAAATGGAAAACCGGTATCAACCATTGGATGGGCTTCTTACGGACAGTTGATTCTAGACGGCTGGATATTTAAAGTCATGTGGGCCGCCTTAGACACCCCCATATTCTACGGTTTATCTTACTGGTACAAGCGCCGCTTCAAGTTGGAAAACGGAGGAAATCTAAAGGTCGAACTGTAAATCTACTGACTTTTCCCAAGAATGGCTTCCGCTACCAATCTACCAGATTTCATAGCAGCATTGAGCGAGGCGTTGAGTAAGTAATCACCGCAGAGGTAAACGTTTTGACCGATCATATACTCCTCCTTTGGCATATCGTTGCGCACCTCAGTAAATTCCGGTAACGCATGGTTGATGAAATAATTGCCAATCACTTTCCAGTCGTCGGTTCTCGGACAATACGCCGTCATTTCTTGACGAATTTGGTCTTCAATTTTCATCCCCATAACAATGCGTTCTCCTGGTAAGGATACGGAAATCAATTCTTTTCCCTCAGGGGCAAACCCCTTGTGTAGGTTGGTTAGCACCGCCATATTGTTGAACAAACCACCTTCCATACCATTTAAGGCAATGGCATTGGTAGAAAAAGGCTTATGGTCTGAACTGAAATAAATCTGTGTGGTCTGCTTATACGTGACTTTTCTCTTCTTATCTGTTAAGCCCGGCGTGGCCACAATGAGGTGAGAATAAGGATACGCCGTGTCTTCTTCATCAATGGCGTACTGCATATCGAAATTGACTATTTTGGTATTCAACTTAATCTCGTCGTCCTTTAAAACCGAAGCCAATTGTTTGGGAATTTCTGCCATGCCATTTTCAGGGATGGCCGCTTGTCCTTCGGCAAACATTTTCATCACAAAGAGGAACATCGGATGTGGGGTGTCGATGGCGCGTTCTAAGAAAATACCCCCAAAGAAAGGGCGAAAAAAATGGGTTATAATCGTGGAAGAAAAACCATACTGCTGGAGATAATTGATGGTAGGCATTTGTGGGCTTTCCGCAAAAATTTCTTCTACCGACATCGCCTTTACCTGATTGGTAAGCTTTCGCACCAGTAATTTATCGGAAAAAGTAGCCGCCCAAGACATCAATGTTGAAAAAACACCCCAATAATACCTGGAAGGATCGCCCATAAAGGTTCGTCCCAAATCACCCAATATGATGGAGCCCGGGACAAATGATTTAAGCTTAAGTGCTTCGTAATCAAGTATCTTTTTTGCTTCGGGATAAGCTGTTAAAAGAACTTGAAAACCGCGATCGAGAATAAAGCCGTCTTTATATTCCGTATGAACCCTACCGCCAATATGATCAGAAGCTTCCAATACCAAAACATCTTTACCTGCTTTTTTAAGGTAATTGGCGGCGGTCAAACCGGCTATCCCTGCGCCAACGATTAAAATCTTTTGTTTAGAATCCGTCATGTTGCTCTATACGTTTAAATACAAATTACTTACTCGGGCTGTATCATTTTTTGATTTTTTAAAAGGACGGCACGCCATTAAGGTTAGTTGCAAATATAACGTTGTTTGTGATATGGAAACCATGTCACATTCCATTTTCCTTAACCCACTCCAAAATGTCTTGCTCAATATCATCTAATACCATTCCTCGTCTCTCCATGACCAGTGCAGCTGTTTTGAATGCTTTGTCAATTTTGTATTCAGTAAAACCCGCAGCGCCACCCCAGCTGAATGACGGAATGTAGTTACGGGGAAATCCGCTGCCAAAAATATTGGCGCTCACCCCCACCACCGTCCCGGTGTTAAACATGGTATTGATTCCGCACTTGGAATGATCGCCCATGATGAGGCCGCAAAACTGAAGGCCGGTCTTCACAAACGTCCCTTTGCTCATCGACCATATACGCACCTCCTCGTAGTTGTTTTTCAGATTTGAATTATTGGAGTCCGCACCGATGTTGCACCATTCACCCAAGACAGAGTTCCCCAAAAATCCTTCGTGCCCTTTGTTGGAGTAGCCTTGAATGACGGAATTATTCACTTCCCCGCCAACCTTGCTATGCGGCCCAATGGTCGTTGGACCATAAATCTTCGTTCCCATTTTAATGGTAGAGTGCTCACCGAGGTACAGGCCTCCACGCAGCACACTGCCTTCCATCACCTCGCTGTCTTTATCGAGATATATGGGGCCACTGGATGTATTAAACACTGCGCACTCTGCCTTTACGCCTTCTTCGACAAAAATCCGATCGCCGATGACAGTGTTGGTATCTGATAAATTGGCCGATTTCCTGCCTCTGGTAAGTACGGTAAAATCGTACTCCATGGCTTCGCCGTTCAGTCGGAACAAGTCCCAAGGGTGTTGTACCCTCAGTAACTCACCGTCGAATTCCTCGGGTTTTGCTGGCGATGATGTATTGCGAGCGGCGACAAGCTCACCATTCACGGTGATGCCTTCCCCGTCTCTTAAGCGACGAATCTTTTCAGCCAGAGCATCATTGGGCATAAAGCTGGGGTTGATATACGCCACGTCGTTTTGATCTTTAGGGAGAACAAACTTCTTTTGCAAGTGAGGCCTTGTTTGATAACCAACAAAGGCATCGGGAAACAATCCGGTCCACTTTTCCTTTAGCGTTCGAATGCCACACCTTAGCTCACCGGTTGGCCGCGTCAAGGTGAGCGGATAAAGCTGTTCTACTTCATTGCCTTCAATAAAAATGATGGTTGAAAACATATAAATTTTATTTGGAGCTAAGATAAAAAAAAACCGCGCGATAATCGCACGGTTTTATTGATTGCCCAAAGTGTAATTAAAATTACTTCTGGAATTTTTTGTAACGGTTGCGGAACTTGTCCACACGACCGGTGGTGTCTACCAATTTCATTTTTCCGGTGTAATACGGATGTGAGAAAGAAGAAATTTCCATCTTAACCAATGGATATTCTACACCTTCTACTTCAATTGTGTCTTTGGTTTCTGCGCATGAACGAGAAACAACAACGTCACCGGTACCCATGTCTTTAAATGCAACTGGGCGGTAGTTTTCTGGATGAATGCCTTTTTTCATGATACTGGGTATTTGTGTTTTGGTGGTTGGTTTGCCCAAAACACCAATATTTACTGTTCAATTTTTGGGCTGCAAATATACGTCAATCGTTTAGATATCAACAACGAAATGTTTGATTTTTTTATGGCAGATCAAAACCTATGTCTTTGCGATAATAAATACCGTCGTAACAAATCTTATTTATGGCGTTGTAAGCCTGCATCAATGCGTGTTTGTAGTGGTCGTCAAGAGCGGTAAAGGCCATAACACGTCCTCCATTGGTGAGCAATTTATTGCCCTCTCTTTTGGTTCCCGCGTGAAAAATAAGGATGTCATCGGCTACTTGGTTAAGCCCGCTGATTTCTTTGTTCTTTTCATAGGCTTCCGGGTAACCGCCACTGACCACCATCACGGTAGCGGCAGATTCTTTACGCACTTCTATCTGATAATCGTGAAGCGTTTGATTGTGAATGGCCAAACACAGTTTCCCGAAATCGCTACTGATTCTCGGCAACACCACTTCAGTTTCCGGGTCGCCCATACGGCAGTTATATTCAATGACATAGGGTTCACCTCCCACATTGATCAATCCAAAGAAAATAAATCCGCGGTAGTCGATTTTCTCCTTGGCCAGTCCGTCAATGGTCGGCTTAACAATGCGCTCTTCTACTTTTTGCATGAGGGCATGGTCAACAAAAGGCGGTGGGGAAATGGCCCCCATCCCCCCGGTATTCAGTCCGGTGTCGCCTTCACCAATGCGCTTGTAGTCTTTGGCGGTTGGCAATAGTACGTACGAATTCCCATCGACGGCGGCAAATACGATAAACTCAATGCCGTCGAGGAAGGCTTCGATGACCAATCGGCTACCGGCGTCGCCAAATTTACCACCTTCGAGCATGTCGTCGATGGCTGCTTTGGCTTCCTCAGCGTCATTGATGATCAATACGCCTTTACCCGCAGCCAACCCGTCGGCTTTGAGCACATACGGGGGTTGAATTTCATCGATATAGGCCTGTGCCGAAGCAACGTCGGTAAATGTTTTATACGCGGCAGTAGGGATATCGTTTCTGGCCATAAACTGCTTGGCAAAATCCTTACTACCTTCGAGTTCAGCGCCTTGTTTTCCAGGTCCAACAATAGCTAAATCGGGAAAGCGCTGTTCCAATTCATCACGCAATCCGTTGACCAGTGGATCTTCCGGTCCTACGACCAACAATCCAATCTCATGCTTTTCAATGGCCTCTGCCACCTGGTCGACGTTATTGGGCGACACATCCGGTAGGTTGGTCGCGCGATTGAGCGTGCCGCCATTTCCCGGTGCAATGTAAAGATTGCCTACGACGTCTGATTGCGAGAGTTGTGTGGCCAAAGCGTGTTCGCGACCGCCACTGCCTAAAATTAATGTATGTAATTGCGAATGCATGAGAAGGGGGTTATTTTTTTTCTTCATCGGGAAAAAAGAGTGCGCGTAATTCCGTCGCCTCACTGGGGTCCATTTTACCAGCCAAAATTAAAGCCAATTGCTTGCGTCGAAGAGCGCCGTCGAAGCGCTTTTTTTCCAGGTCTGTTTCCGGTACCACCGGCGGTACTTGAATGGGGTTGCCCAATTGGTCAACGGCCACAAAGGTGTAGATAGCCTCATTGGCTCGAAGTCTTTTACCTTTGGCATTGGCTTCCAAAAACACATCGACAAATATCTCCAATGATGAATTAAAGGTACGCGATACGCGTGCTTCTAAGGTAACGATGGAACCTTGGGGAATAGGGCGCTGAAAACTTACGTTGTTTACCGAGGCGGTCACCACGATCCGTCCGCAATGCCTATGCGCCGCAATGGCTGCGCAGCGATCCATCCACGACAAAAGTTGTCCGCCAAAAAGATTGTTAAGGTTGTTGGTATCGTTGGGCAAAACGATTTCCGTCATCACGGTGAGAGAGTCCGAGACGGGTTTAGGGGTCATATCAAATATTTTAAGGAATGTAAATCCAAGCGCCACCATCGAGATTTTTGCGAATCTCATTCAAGGCTTCGCGCGCTTCATCAACGCTGGTGTAGGAGGCGGCAGATACGCGATTCAGTTGACCGGATTTTCCCGCCAACTGTGCGTTGCTAAATCCTTGTTTTTGCAAACGCTCTACGTGTTTGTTGGCATTGCTGATATCGGAAAATGCACCGACAATGATATGGGCGGCTGGTATTTCGATAACAACCTCTTCTTCAACAACCGGAATTTCTTCGGGTGCTTCAAAATCATCGGCAACGATGTGACGGGCGTCAATATCATAGGAATCTTCAATACCGGGGGCATCTTCTGCAACATCGACCACCTGCTCACTGCTTTTCCAATCCATTTGCATCATAGAAGCTTCCGAATGCTGAACCGAACGGGAGGTCGACACCATGTTGAATGCCAATGCCAACGGAAGGGCAACGGCAACGGCGCGGCGCATCCAAGGGGCAAAAGCAGAAACTTCTTCGCCAGAAACCAACGTTTCCTTTATGGAAACAACTTTGGTCACGCTGGTCTGCTTGGGTGTTTTGACCCTAATGATGGGCAAGCCGTAACTCTCGAGTAAAAAATTGGTATTTAACTCCGGGAAAAACTCCAAGTTCCCACCGGGGAGTCGGTAAATTTTACCAATGCCATTGATGGCAATGCTGTGCCCGGAGTCCAATTGTTTTTTCCATTCGCGAACTTCACGCTGAATATATGCCTCCGCATCGCGATACGACAAAGACAGCTTACGCGCCAAATAGTGGGTCAAAATACCATCGCTAACCGTTAGTCCTTGCTGGAAGCACACTCGGCGTGATGGCGGACGAAACATCATGGTTCCTTCCTGTAATTCAGCAGGATAATAACGCAACACAAAGGCGCCAAAGTCGGGAATGACGACGCACTCGTGAAGATGCAATAATTGGTGAATGTGTTTGTCCATAAGGCGTGCAGTAAGGTTGAACGCAATGGCGAAGGTACAAACTTTTTACGGTTTACACGCAATTATTGTTTTGATGTTCGAAATATTCGACGATGCGTTGGTGGGATTATGTAAAAACTTGTGATTAAACAACTGATATTTGGGTCAGCTCGAGGCTGACCCCTACCAACCGGTAATTTAATGCCGTGTTTTAGCAATCGCGATTTTGCGATTGTATCTTTGTGCCATGCAAAAACCACAGGTTATTTACAGGGATTTGGGGCGGATTGACTTCGCCGAAGCTTGGGACATACAAGAATCGCTTTTTGACGGCATTGTTGCCGCCAAGGTCAATCGCCGAAAGGATGAACACGCGCCAATGCCCAAGAACTACTTGTTGAACTGCGAACACGATCACGTTTACACCTTGGGCAAATCGGGTAAGGACCAGCATTTATTGGTCGACGAAGACGCGCTGAAACGTCTGGGCGCCTCGTATTATCGCATCAACCGAGGTGGCGACATCACCTATCACGGGCCGGGCCAGGTGGTTATTTATCCCCTGCTCGACCTCGATCAGTTTTTTACCGACATACACAAGTACCTCCGCTATTTGGAAGAAGCTGTAATTCTCACCCTGCGCGACTACGGCATCGAAGCCACCCGCTCAAAGGGAGAGACCGGCGTGTGGTTGGATGTGGACAACAATCCACGAAAAATATGCGCCATGGGCGTACGTGCTTCCCGCTGGGGGACCATGCACGGTTTGGCCTTAAATGTGCACCCCGACCTTTCGTACTTCAGCCACATCGTTCCCTGTGGCATTCAAAATAAAGGCGTGACCAGCATGGAAAAAGAGCTGGGGTTTGCCCCATCCGTAAAAGAAGTGGCGGAGAAGGTTTGTGGGTACTTGGGGGAATTGTTTGAATGGGATGTGGTATAACTTAATATTTTAGGTACCCCCAGTTTACGGTATGTTCAGATCTTTTTTGACGATCGATAAGCCGATAATTCGAGAGGCTCGAGAAACGCCTCGAGCAAAACTTCTCCGGTGTGAATATTAGGTAGTTTTTTCATTTTAAAAAAATGATTTTTATCTAAATATGATCTGCAACAAACCGCCTACAGTAATCCTTAATCTGTTCCCTTACTTGTCGAAATGCATCGGATATTTCATCTTCTGACCCTTGTGCTTTTGCCGGGTCGGGGAAGTTGTGATGACATACTTTTGCTTTTGTTGGAAAGTAAGGACAGCGCTCTTTGGCATTGTCGCAAACCGTGATGACAAAGTCGAAGTCGATATGGTTGTATTCGTCGACGTGGTTGGATGTGTGCGCGGAAATGTCCATACCGTCTTCACGCATACTCGCAATGGCTTTTGGGTTTACCCCGTGTGTTTCCACGCCGGCACTGTAAACATCGGCTTTTTGATCGGCAAAATGCCGCAAATAGCCCTCCGCCATTTGACTTCGGCAGCTGTTACCCGTGCATAGCACCAATACTTTTGTTTTCATTTTTTAAAGGGATTAGTATCTCCATTTATTGGCCAAATACACCAGAGAAAGCATGACCGGGACTTCAATCAGCACACCGACAACGGTTGCCAACGAGGCTCCCGAATTCAATCCGAATAATGAAATGGCCACGGCCACGGCCAATTCAAAAAAGTTACTGGCGCCAATCATAGCCGCCGGTGCACAAATGGCGTGTTTTAATTTTAGATATCTGCCAATGAACCAAGCCAAGAAGAAAATCACATAGGTTTGAATGGTCAATGGAACGGCAATAAGTAAAATGTCGAACGGTTTATCGATGATTTTATCGCCTTGAAAGGCAAATATTAAAATGAGCGTGGTAAGCAATGCAATAATGGAAACCGGCTTTAGTTTTGGCAGAAAATCACGCTTGAACCAGTCTTCGCCCTTGTATTTGATGAGCAGTTTGTGGCTCAAATAACCCGCTGTCAGTGGTATGACTACAAAAATGACCACGGAAGAAATCAATACGTCGTATGGAATGTAGATGTTGGTGATGCCCAATAGGAACTTCACAATGGGAATAAACGCCACGAGTAATATCAAGTCGTTGACCGACACCTGTACGAGCGTGTAATTGGCATCGCCTTTCGTCAAGTACGACCAAACAAAAACCATGGCTGTACAGGGTGCTGCTCCGAGTATAATGGCGCCGGCAATGTATTGTTCGGCCATATCCGGATGCAGATAGGCGCTAAATATCTTATCAAAAAATATCCAGGCAAAAAAGGCCATGGTAAATGGTTTGATGAGCCAATTGATGACCACTGTAAGCGCGAGCCCTTTCCAGTTTCGCGACACGTGTTTGATGGAATAGAAATCAATCTGAACCATCATGGGGTAAATCATGAGCCAAACCAGTATGGCCACCGGGATATTCACCTTGGCTATTTCCCAACTGCTAATGACCTGAATACTTTCTCCACCAACATTGCCTATAAAAACCCCGATAACAATGCAGAGAAAAACCCAGAGTGTTAAGTATCTTTCGAATGTTCCCATGGTTGGATGTGGTTTAGCAGCAGCTGTTGTTTTTATGGTTGAGATTGTTCGCCAAATTGGTGAAATAGCTTTGCAATAGGTCAATCGCACGTTCGTCGATGCAATAGCATATGGCGTTGCCTTCAATGCTTCCTTTGATTAGTCCGGCATGTTTCAGTTCTTTCAAATGCTGAGAAACGGTTGGCTGAGCCAGCGGCAATTCATTGACGATATCGCCACAAATACAGGCATCTACATTCATGAGATACTCCATAATGGCCACTCTTGCCGGGTGACCGAAAGCTTTTAGCATGGTCGCCATTGCATTTTGTTTATCGGTAAAATGCTCGGTTTTCGTTGCGCCCATAATCGGTAGAATTTTATTTTAATATTGCAATATTACGATAAATGATGGAAAGTAAAAAACTTTGCGTGTTTGTTTAAACAATGTCCGTAAACTCGTTTAAAGTTTTTACTTTAATCTATCTTTATATGGTTTTTTATTTTGACGTTAACATCTGTTTATTAGTCAGTTAAACAAGATTTTTGCGTTTGTTGTTTCGTGAGTTCGTTTACCGACGATTTCAATAACATTTTTGCGCTTCATCTTCTGCAACATATTTCTCAGTTTATTTTCTTTCTGATCGTCATCTAATATTTCCGGGAGCTTATTATCCAATAGGTTTTTAAAATCTTTGTTTTCACTTAATGCTTTTTCAACTTCTACACAAACAAATAGTTGAATACTTTCTTGCTCAAATTACTAAACCCGAAATATACCAAAAGAACTACAGCCCCAACAGCCTCAACCTATAAAACCTAATCGGTTGGTTTAAAAATCCATTCAAGATCAAGTGCCAGACTCCACCCCTTTTATCATCGTAATAATAACGTAAACCGAAATACAAGAATGCACCTAACAAACACAACCCTTTATCTAAATGTTGAGTTGTTTAGTCGTTTAAAGCGAAAGGGCTTTAACCATAGTAAATGTCCAATATTAGCGATGCAACCACCACTCAAAACCCATCATTCACAACTCATAACCAACATATTGGCACGTATAAAAAACAAAAGAGCTAATACTTATCACAAATCTGAAATCACAAATCCCACATTTCCCCTAAAAACATCACCGTCCCGTGAAACAACCCCACGGCTTTACCGTTGCTGATCAGGCGAACTTGGTAGCGGCCGAG
>PXCF01000104.1 GCA_003566715.1 Cryomorphaceae bacterium
AATCGGAAGTTGGTGTGGTTGCTCCCTCTAGAAGTGTCGCCGCTTGCCCAAAAAAGAGCAAATCCTCCGGGGGGAACAGTTATCGACTGATTAATTTCAAAAAGTGCAATGTTGTTGGTATCGTCAGATAAATAATAGCCTTGAAGATCAATCGAACTACTTCCGGCATTGTAAATCTCTATCCAATCTTCATTTTGTCCGGTATTATCAGCGTTGGTGTTGCTGTTCGATGCCAAAAATTCGTTGATGAATAACATTTGTTGTGCATAGGAAATTGAGCATATGAGTAAAATGGAGAATACGTAAATATTTTTTTTCATAGATAATCTTCCTAACCATTAGGTTGTTATGTGATCAATACATTTGTTATTGCAAATTTACAAAATACATTATAATAATCAGTATTTTACGCGTGAATGATGTTTGGATGTTGTTGCAATTAATTCTATGCAAGCATAGCTTTTTGTTGTAAATTTGTCAAATAGTAATAGCATTACCTTCAATGAAGCCGGAAGAGAGCATCGATTTTCAAATACAAATGGCCTGGCAGGTTATTAGAAAGTTATACAATGATGTGGCCGGCGGATTTGGTTTCTCTTGGGCGGCCGGTAAAGTATTGTTGGCCATTGATCCCGACAAAGGATCACCATCTACGACCCTAGGGCCTAAAATGGGGATTGAATCTACAAGTTTGAGTCGTCTGCTCAACAAGATGGAGGATCACGGATATATAGAGCGAAAATCTGTGAAGGAGGACAAGCGCAAAGTACAAGTTACTTTAACCAAGAAAGGTAAAGAGCATCGTGAAAAAGCGAGGTTAACGGTTATTCGCCTCAATGAAAGCATTGAAAAAAAACTGGGTAAAAAAGAATATGAGGCAACAATAAGAAACCTAAATGATTTGGTAGATATTATACAAGGTGGTGATGTTGATGCCGCTGATTTATCAGATTGAATAATGTTTAAGCCATACTAGATAGCATGAGAAAAATACAAGGACGCTTGTCGTAAGTATTCAAATCTACCTTTTTCCACTCGGCAATACTTTGGGTTAAAATAGATTCATTCTCCGAGGTTAGTTCACATGCAATGCATAACTGAGAGTCGTTTCTTGCGTGTCTTAAAAGCTCTTTAATAAAGGCAACATTCCTATATGGAGTTTCAATGAAAATTTGTGTTTGGCTGAACTTGCTGCTTTGCTGCTCGAGTTCTTTAATCTTCACCCGTCGCTCATTCTTATCGATGGGTAAATACCCGTGAAAAGCAAAAGACTGTCCGTTTAACCCGGACGCCATTAGTGAAAGAAGAATAGATGAAGGGCCAACAAGAGGAACAACTCGTATGCCTTTTTGATGCGCCAAAGCAACCATTTCCGCACCGGGGTCGGCTACACCGGGGCACCCGGCTTCAGA
Source organism: Cryomorphaceae bacterium (assembly GCA_003566715.1). Taxonomy (GTDB): domain Bacteria; phylum Bacteroidota; class Bacteroidia; order Flavobacteriales; family Schleiferiaceae; genus CSBr16-58. Next base: position 1,413 of record PXCF01000104.1, read on the forward strand.
CATCAGTCCAACCGATGCGCCTTGCAAACATGGGTTGAGATATTGCTCATAATCTTCTGGTTGGGTAAACTTATTGAGTACATGAAGCATCAACTCCGGTTGAGGAACATTGGGTGCAATTTTTTTGATGTTCTTACGGGCGGTCTTTTCGTTTTCTACGATAAAGTGCCTTAAATTTTCCACTATTTTTTTTACCGACATGGGCAATACCCCTAAGGCTTGCGTGTCGCTAAGAAATGTGGGTATCACATAGAGAACCCCTTTGCTTATAGGCTCTTTCATAGTTGTTGTTTTATAATCACGTCGGTGGCGGCATCTACCAATTTATAAACGTGCTCAAATCCGGCATCACCACCAAAGTAGGGGTCTGGAACTTCAGTTTCGTTAATGTCATCAATTAAACTAAGTAGTAAATGAACCTTTTTAACATCGTTCTCATTTCTCGCCAATTTGACAACATTGTCGTAGTTGGATTCATCCATGACATAAATTAAGTCGAAGCGTTCAAAATCTTCAACAACAAATGTTCGTGCTCTGAGGTCACTAATGTCAACACCGTGTTTGCGTGCCGTGCGTATCATTCTGTGGTCGGGCGCTTCTCCTTCGTGCCAGTTACCGGTTCCTGCAGAATCCACTTCAATACGGTCTTGAGCTTTATCTCTCAACAGACCATGGGCCAAAGGAGAGCGACAAATATTTCCCAAGCAAACCATCAATATCTTCATAACTGCTTTGTTTTAATAAAAATTGGCCAATTAAGGCCAATTTATCATGCATAGTTTTGATGTGCTAGTAAGAAAAAGTTAAGATATTCACTTAGTTCATACTCAATTTTTTCTTCAGGTCATCTACGTACGACTTAAACCTCTTGTCGGTTTCAATTAAGTTGTTCACTGTTCTACATGCGTGCAACACGGTGGCGTGATCTTTATTTCCACACTGTGCACCGATGCTGGCCAATGACGACTTGGTTAGTTGTTTGCTAAAATACATACTCAATTGGCGCGCCTGAACCACTTCACGTTTGCGTGTTTTGGATTTCATAACGTCAATGGGCATGTCAAAATAATCACAAACAACTTTTTGAATGTAATCGATGGAAAGTTCGCGCTTGGTGTTCTTTACAAATTTATCAATCATTTGACGCGCCAGGTCAATGGTGATTTTTTTCTTATTGAGCGACGACTGTGCCAAAAGAGAAATCAATCCGCCTTCTAATTCGCGTACGTTGTTGTTGATGCTGTAAGCCAAATATTCAATCACATCCTCGGGCATTTCAATACCGTCGTTGTAAAGCTTTTGTTGAAGAATGGCAATTCTGGTTTCTAAATCCGGAATTTGTAAATCTGCTGACAGCCCCCATTTAAAACGACTGAGCAAGCGCTGCTCCATGCCCTGCATGTCTACTGGTGCCGTATCACTGGTCAATACAATTTGTTTACCGCTTTGGTGAAGGTGGTTGAATATTTCAAAGAATACGTCTTGCGTTTTCTCTTTACCCGATAAGCGGTGTACGTCATCAATGATCAGTACATCTAGCATTTGGTAAAAATGGACAAAATCGTTTTTGGTGTTGTTTCTTATGGAGTCAATGAACTGTGATGCAAATGTTTCAGAGCGTACATACAATACAGTTTTTTCCGGATACTTGTCTTTGATTTCAATTCCGATGGCGTGTGCCAAATGGGTTTTACCTAGGCCGGTAGCGCCGTAAATCATCAAGGGATTAAAGGATGTGCCGCCGGGTTTGTTGGCCACGGCAAAGCCTGCTGATCTGGCCAAGCGATTGCAATCACCTTCAACAAAGTTTTCGAAGGTGTATCGGGCGTTGAGTTGAGAGTCAACCGTTATTTTTCTCAGTCCGGGAATGATAAATGGATTCTTGACACCACCCGATGATTCAATCGGAAATGCCTGCATGCGCTCATTTCTCGTGTTGCTGCGATTGGAGCTCGGAATTTTCATTGTTTGTGGGCTGCGGTTGTCGTAGCTGTTCTCCATGACAATACTGTACACCAATTTTGCGTTTTCCCCTAATTCACGCGTAATGGCAGACTTGAGTAACTTAATGTAATGCTCCTCAAGCCACTCGTAAAAAAACTTACTTGGCACTTGAATACTCAAAATGTTTTGTTGCAACTTGATTGGCTTGATGGGTTCAAACCAAGTTTTGTAATTTTGAGCGCTGATGTTGTCTTGAATGAACGCCAGACAGTTGGCCCATACGTCGGTAGCTGTTTTTTCCTTTTGGGTCATTGTTTGGAGGTTATTCAACAATTAAAATATGATAATGAGGTTAGTAACTAATGTGTTTTTGTGGGGACAAAAGTGTGGATAAAAAAGTGATAAAAAAAACGAAATTGCGGTTGACTTTTAAGTTTTTTTGTTGCAATATGCATCTCATTCAAAACCGCAAAATAGCGTTTGTATAAGCAACTTGTTAAACATCAGTTAATCATGTATAAACATTGTAGTAATGTCCGTGTAAGGTACGGCGAGACAGATCAGATGGGTTATGTCTATTATGGAAATTATCCGCTTTATTATGAGGTAGGTCGGGTAGAAGCTATGCGAAATTTAGGTATTCCATATCGTCTCTTAGAGGAGAAAGGAATCATGCTTCCCGTAAAATCCATGGAGATAAAATATAAGGCACCGGCGCATTATGATGATGAGCTAACCATCGAAACGATCATTCCAAAAATGCCGGATACGCGAATGACTTTTGAACATCGTGTTTTTAATCAGAAAGGGGAACTACTCAATACCGCTACTTTGGTCTTGGTTTTTGTCGATGGAAAAACTAAACGCCCAACCATGATGCCCGAGTGGATTAAAGAGATTATTTTAGACGCCATCAACAACACACCTACCGAATCATGAAAAATACATGCTTTGCTTCATGCATATTGTTTTTAATCACTGCAACTACTTTTGCTCAATTCGATACCGATTTGCTTTCTGATTGGCGTCATGCAGGCATCAATGCTTTCCTTTGGCCAAAGTGGAAGGAGGTAACATTAAACTGTGATGAACACAATTGTGACGAAGCCTTACAATCCTTACTCAACGAATCAAGACACCCTTTGGTAATAAATATTCCGGAAGGAAACTATGTGTTCAAAAAGGCCATTAACTTACCTTCACATACGCTTTTAAGAGGCGAAGGAAGTGAAAAAACTGTCTTGATTTTCGATGTGCCTAATAGCGCTC
>PXCF01000067.1 GCA_003566715.1 Cryomorphaceae bacterium
CCTCCAGCATCCACTCCTGGTGTCAATTACATTGAATGGAACTGGCCCAATATAGAATCGTTTGATGAAATTGTTATTCATCACGCGCAAAACAATGCCCGTTCATTAACAGGGGGGTTGATTCAGTTTTGGGACGGTACTAGCTGGCAAAACCACCATACATTTTCAAACCTACCTCAACAGTGTATCAATTCGGTCACCATACCTCGCTTGACCACCAACCGCATGAGGATTACCTCATTTGAAATGACGGGAGCGGGTCAAACATCTAATCCCAACTTCCGCGAGATTGAAATCTTCAGTGCCCCAACAGCCGAAAACGATGCCGGTGTGTCTCAATTGGTGGCGCCAACGGCCTTTTGTCCGGGTACCGAAGACATTATTGTGCGCGTGCAAAACTTTGGTGTTAACATCATTGATTCAGTACAGCTCGATTGGACGCTGAATGGAGTTCCTCAGCCCGGTCAGATGATCTCGACAACTTTGGATACCATTGGTGGGTTGGGACAGTCCTTCATCAACGTCACCTTAGGGTCGTACACCTTTCCGGCTAATACAGTCACGAATATTGTTGCCTGGACGTCTTTGCCCAACAATCAGACGGATACAATCAACTTTAATGATACATTGTCTGTGTCTTTAACCCCGGCCATTAGTGGAACCTATACCATCAATAGCGCTACGGCAACGGGAGGTACCAACTTTCAATCGTTCACTGCCTTTGCCAACTTCTTAGATGCCAATGGTATCTGCGGACCGGTCATTGCCAACGTGGTGCCCAATTCAGGTCCCTACAACGAGCGTGTTGAGTTTAGTGAAGTGGTTGGTGCATCTTCGGTTAACACCATTACTATAAATGGTAACGGCAATACTTTAGAGTTCACGGCTTCTGCTACGGCTCAAAGAACAACACTCGTAATGAATGGAGCCGATTGGTTTACTATTGATAGTTTAACCGTTAAGGCTAATGGAACTTCATTTAGCTGGGTGCTTCTTTTAACCCAAGGAGCCGATCACAATACCTTTAAAAATTGTGTATTTGAAACCAGTACAACCAGTACATCGACTTTTTCATCAAATGTGGTAATGAGTGGTAGTGAAACCTCAGCGTTAGGTCTTGGTAATAATGCGAACTACAATACGTTTGAAAACAACCTTCATATCGGAGGATATTATTCTTTTACCCTCAATGGATCGTCAACAACAGCGCGAAATGTTGGTAACGTGATCAAAAACTCCGTAATGGAGGATTTTGCATGGTACGGCATTTATGCTCGTGCGCAAGACTCTCTAATCATTGATGGCAACGATATCAGTCGAGAAAACCGCGATAACAACCAAACAACCTATGGTTTGTTCTTCTCTACCGGTATTAGTAATGCGCGTATCATGAATAACCGCTTACACGATTTTGCTACGGGTGTTTCCGGTTCCACAGCTGCCAGTTACCCCATTTATATGAGTGGTGCCAATGCTGGTAATGCAGCTTCATATAATGTTATGGCCAATAATTTGGTTTATAATATGAACAACGGCGGCATTTTATATGCCATGTATTTGCTTGGTGCACTCAATAACCATTGGAGAATTTATCACAATACCCTTGCGTTAAATGAGCCTACATCTACATCTTCGTCAGCCACGCGCATGGTGTTTATTACCGGCGCTCAGAACAACATGGAGATTAAAAACAATATCTTCTTCATGAATCGCGGTTCTTCTGCACCCACGTTCTTTAACTATTTGACCAACTCAGGTGCCAATGTGGATTTTAACAATAACGCATACTTTATACCGACCCCTGGAGCTTCTCATAATTTTGGTTTCTCCGGTAGTAATATCGCAACCTTCGCCGCCTGGCAGACGGCCGGTTTTGATGCCAATGGATTGGAAACCGACCCGTTGTTTACCGGTGGCACGGGTAGTGATGCATTAAAGCCTCAGTCGGCCTCACTAACTTCAGCAGGCACAAATGTACTTGCCGATGTGCCATTTGATATTGAAGGAACACCAAGAACAGCAGCGCCCTCTCCCGGGGCCTTCCAGTTTGAGCCGCCTCAAGGACAAGATATCTCCGTGATCAGATTCTTAAGTCCGGTAGCCGCTTGCCCCGGTTCAGCAGATGTAATTGTGGAAGTTGGTAGTTTTGCCAGCGATACGGTTCAAGAGATATTTATCAACTGGACAATAAATAATGTTGCTCAGACGCCTGTATCTGTAACCGGCCCATTTGTTCCCGGAACCCTTACAACCGTAACAGTTGGTTCGTTTACCATCGCCTCCGGTGTCAGTTACGACATTGAAGTAAGTGTGGATAGCATTGCTCCCGGACCAGACATTGATATGAGTAATAATTCACTGGAACTCTTAGGTTATAGAGCCGGTCTGTCAGGTACCTTTACCATCAATCAGTTGGCCGGTCCATCCGGGACAAACTTCCCTAGCTTTGAAGACTTTGCCGATGCATTAAATACCTTTGGTGTTTGTGGTAATGTGATTGCCAATGTGGTATCCGGAACCGGCCCATACAATGAGCAAGTGCTCTTGGGTAATATTTCCGGGGTGTCTGCAAGCAGTACCATCACCATTAACGGTAACGGCAATGAGCTAAACTTTTTGTCAACGTCATCCGGTCAGCGTTACACGCTTGGCTTGTCTGGCGCATCTTACGTGACCATCGATAGCTTGCGCATCGTCGCCTTAGGTGGTGGTATCAATGAATTTGGGTGGGGTGTTTGGATGTCTAACGGCGCCAATCACAATACCATTAAGAACTGTGAGATTTTGGTAGATTCAACCCAAACAACCACCAATTACGGGGGAATCATCATGGCCAATGATCCTTCCAATGCATTGCCTTTTGGAGCCTCGCCTTTTGGCAATTACAATACCATTGAGAACAACACCATTATTGGTGGATACTACGGCATTACTTGTATCGCAAATAATATCAGTGATCAGAGTGTGGGTAACAAGTTTCTCAATAACTTGATTACCAATTATCGATTCTATGGAATATATTTCCGTGGTCAAGATAGTTTGGAGGTGAGAAATAATGAAGTCACCAGAGGTGATCGTTTCCTTTCTGGATTTGTAACCTATTACGGCTTGTTTTTCTCCAATGGATTTACCAACGCTATTATTGACGCCAACTGGATTCACGGAAGCTGTGATAATTGTGATAACGTAACGTCTGCACAATACGCTATCTATTTCTCCGGTGCCAGTGGTTCCGCTGGTAACGTCAATATTTTCTCCAATAACATCATCAGCGATATCAATGGAGATGGAAGTGCCTACGGTGTCTTTGCATTTACCAATAACTTTTGGCGCTTTTATCATAACACCATTGTTATGGATGATGCGAACTCATCTCCGTTTACTGTGGATGGTATTTATCACTCAGGAATTACTGCCAATACGGAGTATGTTAATAACGTTATTTCTGTAGATCGTGGCGGTACCAACGTCAGAGGAATCAATTTCCTTACCCAAAATAATAGTGTAGGATCTGATTACAACGCCATCTATGTACCCAATGGTGTGGTAGGTAGATCCGGAACAACCGACTACACGACGTTGGCCGACTGGCAAACGCAAGGCTTTGACCTCAACGGTCAAGCAGCTCCCCCGGCCTTTATTGATCCGGCAAATAGAGATTATACGCCAGGTACGCCTGCGTTTAGCCAGACCGGCATCAACCTGCAGTCGGATGTGCCACTTGATTTCTTTGGTGCTACCCGTGGTACAACACCGGATCTTGGAGCTATTGAATTCGTTCCCCTGCCTTGTGCCGGAGCCTTTGGTTTACAGCTCGATAGTGCAACCGCTTCTTCCGTATTCATCTCTTGGAGCTCCAACGAAACCCAGTGGGTTGTTGAATGGGGCCCTGTAGGGTTTCTGCCAGGTTCGGCTATAGGAACGCAAGTCGCCGCACCTACTGACTCCATGTTTGAGGTGACCGGTATGTCTTCTAACACTTGCTACCACATTTTTGTAGCGGAGGTTTGTGGCAGCGATACCAGTGACTGGGAAGGCCCCATCACGGTTTGTACGCCAAAAGCCAACGACGCAGAAATGATCGGGTTGATTAGTCCGGAAGATCGTGAGTGTGGCGAAGACAACATGGATGTTGCTGTCGAGATCCGCAACAACGGCTTCTTCCCTATCACTTCAGCAGATATAACCGTTGAAGTATCCGGGGCTTTCTCCCAAACCTTCAATCACACCTACACAGGTAACTTGATGATGGGGCAAATGGATGTGGTAACCGTTGGTACGGCCAACTTTAGTGGGGGAGGGGTCTTCGACGTTGTGGCCTATGTCACGATTCCCAATGATGAGGATTCAACCAACGATACCATTTCCGTAACCGATATCCGCGTGATTCCTGAAGATCCACGTATTGAAAACCTGCCTTTCTGTGCCGGTGACGACTCGGTTACTTTGTTTGGGGTCTATTTGCCTAACTTGGTAGGTTATCGTTGGTATGATGCCGCTACGGGGGGTACGTTGTTGAGCAACGAAGACACCATAACTGTGCCTGCTTCCGTATTGCCAAACATCTGGTTGGCCTACGATACGGCCATTGCACCAACGCCAATGTTTGGTACGGCTTGTGCACCACAGTTTACAACGGGTTGTGGGGTAGGTGACCAAATTGATAATTTCTCTACCACCGGAGGGGTTACCTCAAATGTCTCCAACTTATTGTCCGGATGTTCGCCCGGTAACTACGGTGATTTTACCAATCAAATTGTAGATGCACTACCTGGACAAACCATCAACTTTACAGTACAGGCCGGTTCAACTTGGAGTCAAGGCTTCCGTATATGGGTTGACTGGGATAACGATGGTAACTTTACCGGACCTGGTGAGGATGTGTGGAACTCGGTCACTTCGGCCACGACACCTTTTACCGGAACGATTTCGGTGCCACTATCTGCAACTCCTGGTGAGAAGCGCATGCGTGTACGCTGTGACTTTGTCAACGTACCTACCGACCCTTGTGCGCAGCAGTCGTTTGGTGAAGTAGAAGACTACACCTTGGTTGTTATCGGTGGAGAGGCTTGTAGTCCCAACCGAATACAAGCCGATATCTCTGCCGATTCGGTGCCTGTAGCATCATTTACTTATACCGAACTTCCAAGCTTGGAGGTTCAGTTTGTCAACACCTCTACGCCTGCTGGAACCAATGCAACTTGGGACTTTGGTGCACTTGGTACAGCTTCGGGAGATACCGTAACCATTACGTACCCGGAAAAAGGTAACTTCACTGTATGCTTAACCGTATCTAATTTCTGTTCCAGCGATAGTATTTGCGACGAAATAGATGTTTTGGGTATCGGTGTGGAAACCTTTGCGGTAAACAACCTTAAACTGTATCCGAATCCAAATGAAGGACGCTTTACGTTGTCGTTTACCCAAGACTTCATCAGTGATGTCAGTGTAGAAATTATTGACTTGGCCGGAAAAACCGTTCACACCGAAATGGTTAAGAACTTCTCTGGACAATACAATAAAACCTTTGAGCGCTCTGATTTAGCTTCGGGAAGTTATTTACTGCGTATTAGAAATAGTAGTGGTACAGCCATGAGGCGTGTTACGGTTAACAAATAATCGTTCTATTAATTGCTTAAAAAGGCCCTTCGGTATTTCGGAGGGCCTTTTTTTAGTATTCGGTGATAGGATATAACATTGTATTTTTTAATGGTTTTTCCTGATGGTTGATCGCAGATTAATCTATATTTAGAAATAACACTTAAAAAGTGTTTTGTAGATACTAAGGAATCTAAAACGTTAATTAAGCCGATATCCAGCGGATTTTGATAGTTAGGGACGTTTTTTAAAAACATAAGGTTTTCCTACATTTAACGGTATCGTCTGGTTGTTAAACAGCTAGACTGTTAATGAAAACCAACCTATTGTAATTAAAATATTAATTAATTTATATTAATAACTGAAATTCAATTACAAAATTTCGGTTAAATAACGGTTAATTGGGTTTTTGTGTTCTCGGTTGGTGTTGCTAACCTCATAGCTTTGCATCATTAAACAAATTTTTTTGATGATGATATTTAGACGATTTACTTATTCTGTTTTTCTTTCCCTTTTATTTTTTGGCTTACAAGCACAAATTACACTCGACAACACTTCTGAAACCGGTTACGATGGTGGCAATGGTGTTTTTGGTGATGCTGCGGTAACCTTCGTTGTTGAGAATACTACTTCAGATGCTGTGTTGCTTACCGATTTAGATGCATTTTGGCAAACAGTTAATGACGGAGCAAATGTGGAGTTGTTGTTTTCTTCAACAGACCTTTCCGGACTGCCCTCGTTAGCTTCAACAGCTTGGACAAGCATAGCTACTGGCGGCCCCATTTCTGTACCTTCAAACGGCGTTTACTCTACCTTTAGCAATCTAACGTTTTTAATACCTGCCAATACAACTTACAGATTTGCTTTGCGCTCATCAGATGGTATTAGGTATAGCGGAAGTTTTAGTAATACACCAACCCCAAGCACCATTACTTCATCGGGAATTTCCCTTCATGCCGGTGATTTCCAAATTGCCGGAAGTGATGTTGGGTACGGAGGATCGTTTACAAACCCTTCTAATAACCCACGCTGGTTTACCGGTTCGGTAACGCTTATGCCTGCAACCCCCTGTTCAGGTACACCTGATGCTGGTTTTACGGTTGCAGACAATAATCCTGTTTGTGTCAATGATGTCGTCAACCTTTCGGTTGATAGCGCTACAGTAGCTGCAGGACTTTCTTACCAGTGGCAATCTTCACCAGATGGTACTAATTGGTCTGACATGACCAATGATACCACGCCGTCTACTTCTGTCGTGATTACCGATACGACATGGTTTAGATTGGCCATCAGCTGTGGAGCCGACACCGATATCTCAGACCCCATTCGCGTTGATGCAGATGGTGCCCCACTTTCAGGTGCCTATACCATCAATCAGACACAACCTTCTTCCGCTACAAACTTCACTTCGTTCACCAGCTTTGCTCAAGCGCTTATATGTGGTGGTGTTTCCGGTCCGGTTACGGTAGATGTACAAGCTGGGCCTTACGACGAGCGTGTTGAGTTTCCGGATGTAGCCGGTTCCAGCGCAACCAATACCATCACCATCAATGGTAACGGAAATATTCTGGAATACGAGGCTGCCGGTACCAATGATAGAACAACATTGACATTGGACGGAACGTCTCACTTTATCATTGATAGCTTAACCATTAAGGCCGAAGGGTCCACCCACGGATGGGTTATGCACATTACCAACGATGCAGAGCATATAGAAGTGAAAAACTGTTCCATCATGGCAAGTACCACTATTACGGGTACGTTTTCTGCGGGAATTGTGGTGAGTGGTTCGCCTACCAGTGCCATTACTTATGGTGATAATGGAAGTTTTATTTCCATCGAAAACAATTATATCGAAGGAGGTTATTACGGTGTGTCTATGCACGGTTCAGGTGCAAATAATCCGCAGCCCGGTAATAAGATCAATAACAACATTATCGTTGACCAAAGATTTTACGGAATTTACGCCCAAGCTCAAGAAGGTTTGGAAGTGATTGGTAACGATATCAGCCGTCCGGATCGCGATAACAGTACCATTTACTACGGAATATCTCTTAGAAATGGTATGCCTGATGGCGTGATGAGCAACAACCGTATTCACAATACCCACGTCAACTTACCCGGAAATACTTCGACGATCTATGGTTTGGATTTACGAACGAATACAACCTCAATGAGTGCATCAACACCACTTGTGGTTGCAAACAATCAGATATACGATATTCAAGGAGAAGGTTTGTTGTACGGTATCTATACATCTAACAGCCAGCAGACAAAGCTTTATCACAACACCATTGTGGTTGATGAGCCTGGTCTTACCGAGAACAACGAAACACGTATGTTTTACACAACGTTGGCCTCAACCGGACAAGCGTTTAAGAACAACATCGTTTACATGAATCGTGGAACCACCGATAATCAGTACTTCGTGTGGGTGAACTCTGCGACTTCCGACGTGGAAATGGATAACAACGTCTATTTTACGCCTAACCTTAGTGAAAACAATGTGTTTGTTGGGCGTTTTACAACCAGCAACTTTGATGATCTCACTGACTGGCAAGCCGCCAACAACGGAGACTACGACAATAACTCCCTTTTTGCTGATCCAGTCTTCATTGGTGGAGCGGTGCCGGATCGATTCCGTCCAAATACAGGAATAATTAAAGCTATAGGTGCCGACCTGCAAGCTCTGGTGCCAGAAGATTTTGAAGGCGATCCGAGACCTGCTAATCCGGATCCAGGTGTCTATCAGTTTGAGCCTCCTCAGGGTGTAGATATGTCTGTTTCAGATTTTATTTCTCCAATATCAGGTTGCGGTGACTCCGTAGAGGTTGTTATTGAGGTCGTTAATATTGGAACAGATTCTGCAGATTTCATCAATGTAGAATGGTCGGTTAACAACAATGCACAACCCTCAGTTGCCGTTTCAGATTCTTTTTTTACCGGAAATACGGTTCCAGTAAGCTTGGGTTGGTTTAGTGTAGCGCCCGGACAGGCCTACGATATTTCAGTCAATATTGATAGTGTTAGCCCAGGTCCGGATATCGATCTATCAAATAATACCGCTGAACTTCTGAATTTCCGACTTGGTTTGGCGGATACGATTACCATTAACCAAACAGCGGCACCTTCCATTACCAATTATTCATCTTTTGAAGATCTGATCACCGATTTGGATGAATTTGGCGTGTGTGGTCCACTGGTAGTAAATGTGGTTCCTGGAACGGGACCCTATGTAGAGCAAATTCAGTTTTCTTCTTATGCCGGTGTTGATAGCGTAAATACCATTACCATTAACGGTAACGGGAATACATTGACACACACCGCCAGTGGTTCAGCCGATAGAATTACCCTGAGCTTTTCTGGTGCTTCTTACATTGCCTTGGATAGCTTGGTGGTTGAAGCCGCGGGTTCTACCCATGGTTGGGTGATTCACTTAACCAACAATTCTGAATACATAGATATTCGTAACTGTTCCATTATTGCTGATACAGACATCACCTCGGCCGTGTCTTCGGGAATTGTTGCCAGTAACTCCAACACACTAGCAACATCTCTAGGTGTTAATGCCAGTAATGTAACCATCGAGAATAACTACATTGAAGGTGGATACTATGCCATCGCTATGAACGGTGAGGGAATAAACACCACTCAGTCGGGTAATAAGATTTTAAACAACACCATCGTTGATCAGCGCTATTACGGCATCTACGTAAGAGCCCAAGAGGGAATGGATGTCATCGGTAACGATATCAGTCGACCGAATCGCGACAATAGCACCATTTATTATGGTTTAACGGCGCAAAGCGGTATGCCTAACGGGCGTATTATGAACAACCGCGTTCACAATACACACGCCAATATTCCCGGAAACACGTCAACCTTCTATGCCTTTGATTTCCGCACTAATTCAACGGCTATGGATGTCTCTACACCGCTTATCGTGGCCAACAACCAGGCCTATGATTTACAGGGAGAAGGTTTGTTCTACGGAATCTTTGCGTCAAACAGTCAACACACGAAGTTTTACCACAACACCATTGTGATTGACGAGCCAAGTTTGACCGAAAACAACTTGACCAACATGATTTACACCACCTTGGACGCAACCGGTCAAGAAATCAAAAACAACATTGCTTACATGAATAGAGGAACCACCGGTGAGCAATACTTGATAAGAGTTAATTCAGCCACTTCTGCGGTTGATATAGACCACAACGCCTTCTATGCACCAAACCTGAGCGATGCCAATGTGTTTGTAGGTCGATTTACAACCACTGAGTTTGACGAGTTATCAGACTGGCAATCCGCCAATAATGGCGATTATGACAACAACTCTGTGTTTATAGATCCTGCCTTTATTGGTGGTGTTGTACCCGATCGTCTTCGTCCATCAACCGGCGCATTAAAAGCTGTAGGACAAGATGTTCAAGCATTAGTATCGGAAGACTTTGATGGTGTGCCAAGACCGACCAATCCGGACTTAGGAGCCTACCAGTTTGATCCATTGCCTTGTACCGGGGTGTTCAATACAGAAATAGACACCATATTCCCCGGTGGTGCGTTTGTTAGTTGGGAAAGTGATAGCTCCATAACCCAGTGGCAAGTGGAATGGGATACCTGTGGTTTTGTTCCCGGTTCCGGTTTAGGAAATATTGATTCAACGGTAACAACCAATCAAGGATATGAACTGGAAAACTTGCCACGCGGTGAATGTATTTGCGTCTTTGTTCGCGAGGTATGTGATCCTGTAACCAATGACTTAGGCCCATGGTCAAATGCCATTGAAATTTGTGTGCCGGTAGAAAACGACATCGAAATGCTGGCCTTGCTTTCACCGCAAAACAATGACTGTGGTCAAGACAGCACCCCTGTTTCTGTTCAAGTTATTAATCATGGTGTTTTGGATGCCTCGGGCTTCGATATTGTGGTAGAAATTTCTGGTGACGTAATCGATATTATCTCCACCACTTTTACCGGAACATTGCCTTCTGGAGCGGATGATTCAATTTTTGTTGGAAATATTTCAGCACTTCAAGGTGGAAATGTTGATGTCACGGCATATGTTGATTGGGTTGCTGACAGCAATAACGTTAACGACACCATCCATCTCAATCTGGATATTCTGCGTGCAGGTCCATTGGAGATTTTCTCTTCCGTAGATGTGATTTGTGGCGTTCAAGATGTTATGTTCTACACGGAGCCCGATCAGTCTTCTCCTAATTTACAGTGGTTAGATGCAAATGACAATGTATTGGGTACCGGAGATTCCATTACAGTTAGTCAAATCGACTCGGCATTTACGATAAGGTTGTTGCCAGATACAGCGCTTAGTGGAATAGGAAGCTTTTTTGTTGGACCAACAGATTCAACCATTGGTGCGGCTGGGTTCTTTACCAATATGAGCGCGCAATCTATGGAGGTAACGGCTTACGATGATGTTACCATATTAAATGCTGTTGTTTACGTTGACGGGCCTGGGGACTTACATGTTGAAGTTACGGATGTTGCTACCAACGCTGTAATTGATACATTCACGGTTAATGTAAACCCAACGAATCCCAATGGTCGCGTACGCATACCGATGAATATTGAGCTTGCCCCTGGTGATTACGAGTTAGGTGGTAATACATCGCTCTCTACCGTTCAAATGTTGAGAAACTCCTCAGGAGCTGTATATCCTTATGGAGACCCCAATATCTTTGAGATTACAGGCAACACCTTTAGCTCTGATTACTACTATTACTATTACGATATGGAAGTTCAGTTTGGTGCTTGCGATCGCGAGGAAAACGAAAGAACCTTACCATTAGGAGAAAGTGCGGTTGCCGATTTCGAGTTTGACCAACAAAGCCATACTGTAGCGTTCTTTAATACCAGTGTCAATGCCGACTCTATTGTTTGGGATTTCGCCGGATTAGGAACATCTACGGATGATACAGTATCGTTCCAGTTCCCGGAAACAGACAGCTTTACAGTTTGCTTAATTGCTTACTCAGAATGTGGAGCAGATACCATCTGTGAAACGGTATGGGCTGAGAACGTATCGGTTGAAGACCACAGTTTAGCAGGTAGCCTTAAGGTGTTCCCCAATCCCAATAGCGGTGACTTTGAGTTGAGCTTCGATCAACCATTCACCAGTGAGGTAACCATTGAGCTACTAGACCTCTCGGGTCGTTCAATATGGATGGATAAGCAAGATGAATTTAGCGGACCGTATAATCACAGATTTAGTCGCAGTGATTTGTCTTCCGGTACTTACCTCCTGAGAATAAACAACCATGACGGTATGATTACCAAACGCGTCATCATTACCAAGGAATAGCATTTCTTAAGTCAATCAATAAAAAAGGCGCTCAATTCGAGCGCCTTTTTTTATGGGTATAAATCTTCTGATCACCGTTTTATTCATCGTCATCGTCAACGTCATCGTCCAAAGTAATTTCCCCCACAATTTTCTTAATGGTATACTGGGTGAAATTTTGATCGGAAACAAAACCCTCGCCCATAAAGATTTCTTTACCGGTATTGATGGTAACAAACTCGTCTGAGTAGATGATTTCTTCAATTTCGTCCCAAATGAGATGTTCTGTATTGAGTTTTTCTCCCGATTTGCCAATAACCTCAACATCTCCTCGGGCTTCCCACAAGTTTCGTTGAGGATACCTAATGGCGTAGTTGCCGCGCATACTGGACTCTACTTCTCCTTGAATATCAAAAAACAACACATCGATGCCTTCGTCGAATTCTAAGTAGGGTTCTTGCTCTTCTCTTTCCGGATAATTCGCGGCCTTAGGCGCTTTTAATTCGAACTTCTTTTGCGCGCTATCGGTGTATACCATTAAAATGTTTTCTTGGTATTCTAGCGGACTTTCGTCTGCTTCATTGAGTGAACGCACAGCATTGGGGTCGTTCTTACAGGAGCCAAATAAAACAGCCATCACAACGAATGTCGTGATGGCTGCAAAATTCCAATGTGGCTGTTTATTCATTAAAAGAATTTAACGGTCACGGTTTCTCCAACCCAGCACCCAATTTGGTAAGTGTCGCCCTCTTTCCAGCCGAGGTTAAACGAGACAGTTTTATCGGGGATTTGTTGTTTGAAGCTGGAGATGTACCTGTTGGCTTTCTCGCGAATATCG
Source organism: Cryomorphaceae bacterium (assembly GCA_003566715.1). Lineage (GTDB taxonomy): Bacteria > Bacteroidota > Bacteroidia > Flavobacteriales > Schleiferiaceae > CSBr16-58. The sequence goes on from PXCF01000067.1 coordinate 12,741, forward strand.
CTGTCAACAGATATCGCGCGGTTCAATTTATCGATGGCCGCCCAGTAAACGGCTTTCTTTTCAAAAACATTGTCGCCACATGCGCCATCGGCAGCAGCGTAAGCCTTGGCCCAGTTGATGTAAGCATCGCCGTAGTCGGGTCTTAGTGATAAGGCTTTACGCGCATGGTCACGGGCGGTACGTGGTTGCTTAGCGAGTAAGTCCGCAGCTGAAGCAAGGTTGTAATCGCGACCAGCTTTAATGGGGTCGGCTTCTTGTTTAGCTGCCTGAACAAAGTACTCAGATGCCTTAGCGAAGTCTTTTTGCTGAAAAGCCAAAAGTCCCATGGATCTCGCTCCGGGAGACGACGGATCCATCTCGTATAAACGCTCAGATATTTTTACGAAAACAGGCATTTCGGTGCAGGTTTCGATTTCCCCTTCATCGTTGGTGCGTTCTTTTTGCAAGAGTTTGGCAGCTCTGCGGAGCCAAACGGTATCGTCTTTATGTTCGGCAAACGTTTCGTCGTTATACAAGCTCTCAAGGCGTGAGCAAGTGGCGATTTTTACAATTTGCTTGTCGAGGTTTCTGTCTACAACGGTATAGCGCTCTAATTCTTTTTCAGCGCGGTCCAATTTTTTCTGCTGATCGGCAGTCATGATATCCGTAGAGTCAATCACTGCTTGTATCTCGGCAATTTCAATATTGAGTTTGTTGTTGTTGTATTCAATGGCCTCACTAACCAAGCTATAGCTATTGAAAACGTCATCTAAGGTAAATTCTTTGGCAGAAAACATGCGGATTCCGGCGTTAAAGAAGTAGTTGAAGAACGCAGCGCTGTGGTCGTATCCGTCTAACTCCATGGCCTTTTCAAAAAGTGCGTACGTTTCGTTGACGCTTTCCGGGAAGTAGGTGAATTTGTCGATTGCTTTTAGTCCTACAACGAACCCAATACGGTCTGGAAATAGCTCATTTCGGCGATCGTACATGTCGAGCAATAGGTTGGCGTACTCATCTTTTTTGGCTTGGTCTTCCGTGGCTTTGATTTTTGCTTTGATGATGGGAGGGCCAAAAATGTAGATGTTTTTGGTGAGTTCCGCACAGTTGTCGTAGGTGTATTTCCAAGCGTCATAAGCATCTAAATAACTTTTGTTGCGGTAGAACTCATAAAAAATGGAATAGTTGTTTTGACATTCTTCACTCCACTCTCTATCTTCTTGAGCAAAGACAGCTAAAGGTGAGATTAAACCTAATAATAGAACAAAAGTCAACAGTTGTTTTCTCATCATAATTAACGGTATTTATATTTATCGAACCATTTTTCGGTTAAGGTAATGCCAATTAAAAACTGGGTGAAACGCTCGCGAACCAAGTTGTTGTCCAAAGTTCCCCGATTGCCGTAGGCAACCGTAAAGTTGAGCATATTATTTCTGACCTCTCCCGGTGCAAGTCCGCGAATTCTTAATGGTATGGCTACACCAAAGCTCATGCCAAGTGCAGAAATATTGGTATTGTTAACAATTACATGACCTTCGTCGAAGAAAGCCCCTACGCGATATTCGGTGCGATTCCAGAAAGCTTTGTTGCGCAATAATGATGAAAATGCCAAAGCCGGGACAATGGTGGCGCCCGCCGAGAATCTCGACGCATCGGCCAGTATGCCACGGGTAACCACGCCATCAAACTCAGAGCCCATGGTGCGGCGATAGTCGGCAGATAAAGACCAGGCGTACTGAAGTGGTCGTTCATCGTTTATTTTTCCAATGCTGACTCCACCGGTGTACACGCTGGCAAATTGTCCGGGACGGTGAACGTCTACGGAGGATGTAAGTGTGTCTAATGGTGCAATTAAGTTGGCAGAAGGACGAATGGTAAAAATATTGCTGGTGACGTACTGATTCAAGGTGTTGCCCATGCGGTAAACACCGCCAATTCCAATTTCTAGTGATTTCCCGATGCGGTTCTGGTACTGTACCCCCGTTTCAAACTGCCATGTGCTGATACGTACTTCTTGCTCACTTCTTGTGCCCACAACATTTTGTTGGTCTATCAATGTGGAGGTGGTGAAATCGGTGTTGTTTCCAAAATAGTAATTGGCGTTCACGCCAATAGAAAACCCTTTAAACGGTGACCAGCCAGTTCCAATGGTTAGGTTGTTGATGCCGCCGGAGCCCTGTACGGTTGTTCTGCGCCTGCCTATTGGGTCGCCTTCGTCGTCTTCTCTTAAAATATTGAAACCTCTTGTGGTGAGTGGCCTTACGGCAAACACCAATCCCAAGTTTTCCAGCAGAGGGAAACTGGCAACGATGTAGTTGAAGTTGGTGTACCCGTTTTCAATCGATAAATCGCCTTGCTGTTGATTCATTTCCGTATGCATCACACCCAAGTCGAAATTGGTGTACTTGAGCTTAGCATACGAAGCCGGGTTGCCGATGTTGATGTTGTATCCATCAGAGGCCGCAGCAACGGTGCCGCCAATGGCGAAATTTCGAGAGGGATTGCCGTTGATGTCGTCACCAAGACCCAGCGAAGAATAAGGACTTACTCCGACGAGCTGGCCCCACATCAACGGTGTCGTTAATAGGAAAAGAACTGCGAATATTCCGCGCATGTTATTGTTGATGTTCAAAAATTTTGACCAGTCCAATCAGTAATAAATTTGAGTTTGCAAATATGCTGTATTTTGATTGATTGACCAACCTTTTATGGTAACCTCCGGTAACAAAAACTTCTCCCTGAGGATGTGTTTCCAAGAAACGCAAAATCCGGCCATCTATTTCATCGCGTATCCCAAAATATACGCCCGATGTTAAGTTGCTTTCAGTGGTATCGGATATTTCCTCCGGTAAGGTCTCATCCGCATGAACCTGCGGTAATTTACCTGTAAATGCGTGCATGGCATCCAATCGCATTTGATAGCCGGGCGAAATGGCCCCACCCACAAAACTGTCTTGATGGTCGATGTAATTATACGTGATACAGGTGCCGGTATTGATGATGAGTTTGGCGTTTTTGGGTTTGCCCAATGCCAATGCACCGGCCATTACCGCCAATCGATCGGTGCCAATGGTGTCACTTTTAGCATTTTTTATAGAAAAAAAGAGCGGCGTTTGATGGCTCAGCCAATGGGCGTGAGGATACGTGTCTTTAAAAAACACGTGGTGAGGGTCCGCTTCCTTTCGCACACTGCTGATGATGACATCAGCGTCACTGGGTAGTTCTATGTGCATTTCTTCTCGGCTGTAGACATCTGTTTTTTCTATCGATCCTTGGGAAACAAAGGCGATCTTGGTGTTGGTGTTCCCGAGGTCAATGGCCAATAAATATTTTTTTTTGTCTTTTTCGCGTTTCATGTTGCAAGTGTACGAAATGTTTGTTTACCTTTGCCGCCCATTACAACGGAGGTGCCATAGCTCAGTTGGTAGAGCAAAGGACTGAAAATCCTTGTGTCGTTGGTTCGATTCCAACTGGCACCACACAAAAAAACCGTCTTGCGAAAGTAAGACGGTTTTTTTTATTGTCATTTTTTGTGGATTCTATTGAATTAATACTTTCTCAATTACCATTCCTTTGTGTGCAGTGTGAATACGCAAAAGAAAAATACCGGATGCAGTTTCTTTTGGAATATCAATTTCATATCCACTACCGGTTGATTTAAAGCCAACTTGCAATTGCTGACCAGAAGTGGAAATCATTTCTATTCCGTTTACGCGGTCATTGGTTTCGATGTACATGGTTTGTCCGGCAGACAAAGGATTGGGGTAGGTTTTAAAATTCAAACGACTTTCTTCAAACGTTTCATTGGTAAGCACTGCTCCCAAGCAACCGGTATTGAGGTTGTCGTAAACACTCTTAGCAGTACTCATGTGACTACGTGCACGCGTTAAGGCGTTTTGCCAATCACCCGAATTGTCCGTAGAATCGTAGCCATGCGTGAAAGCAAACTCAATACAACGATGCTCGCCCGGTTTTATGGTTCCAATTTTGGTGTTGGCTAAGCTTCTTGTATCGTGCATTTCCGATGGAGGAAAATACCAGTTGTCGGGGGTATTAAATGCCCACTTTGTAAACGTCGAATCGGTATTAGCAGGTGAAAAGCCTAAACCGTTGTTGTTGCTATTGGGGCCACTTGGACTTTGGCGAACCAACGGGCTTGCGTTGCGCCATTGATAGCTAATATATCTTATGACCTCAGTATGAAATCTTGGATCTCCCATTGAGAAATTCGGAAAATCAGATCGCATGAAATACATGTGACCGTCAAGAGGTTGGTTGAGAAGTGAGCCGGCCACGGCAACCGGACTTGAACCGTATTCAACATCAAAGCTGTTGATGTTATAACCAAAAAACAAATTTTCTGTACTGTCTGACCCGCAAACACTTGATGTTGGATTACTCATTCCCCAGTCGGTAAACAAGGTGAACGTGGCATCTTCCACATCTTCTTCGCCACGATTAAACACCCGGTAATTAAGAAAAACACTATTGTTGAGGCTGGATACTTCTGCGGAGTCAAAGGCATACATCATTAAGTGGAATTCTAATATTTGGTCCCTAGGCCCTTGTCTCGACGCTCCAAAAAAGTAATCTTGGCGCTGATTTGAAAAAATGGTGTAAACGGCTTGATGGCCTAGGATATCCGGATAGTCGCCTAGTTCCGGTTCGTAAATGCCATTTCCATTGACGTCGACAAAAGGAGCAAGTTGAAAGGCTTCTCCTTTTGTATGGTCGCCATTTCCCGGCCAAGTGGCAATATCCTCCGGCATAGTATAGTTGCTGTTAGAGTGGTTTTGTTTGTGAAGTTCAATTTCGTAGCGATTCACTTTCCACACGCGGTCATATTTTTCAATGTAGTTTCCATCGTAGATATCAGAAATTGGGCCACTGGCATATGGCAACTCAATTTGGCCATAAGTTGGAGCATTGACAAATAGAGCTTGGTTAACTGATCCGCTCATCCAAGGGGTGATGGTGAAAATGGATTTTTTATTGTCAATTCTTACTTCTTTAAAACCAAATCGGTCATGACCTATTGCGCCAGAGGGATTGATTGGCCAGGAGAAATTATTTAGATCGAGTGATTTTTCTTCTCTTAACGCAGCATTCATGTAAACTTCAATGGGTGCGCTGCCAATCGAAGAAATCGCAACTCTGGAACCCATTGATTTGATTTTTGGACCTATAGTAATTCGGCTGTAGTAATGTAAAGAGAAAGAGTCGGTCAGAGTTTCAGTATGAGGGTCTATTTCGTAGAACTCTCTGCTCTTGATTGTATATATTTTATTTTGATTTGCTACAATGCCTTGCATATCCTCAAAACCTAAATCCTGCCATTCTCTGGTGAGGCGATTGAAGCGCATTACCTTATTGGTGTGGGATATCGCCCAAAGTGATTGTCCTATGTATGCTATCGATCTTAATGTTCGTGCGCCTTGTGATTGGTTCGTGGCCGGAAGGGAGTCCCAACTGCCGTTTACATATTCTATACAAGTGTATTCGGTAATATGAGACGCCCTTAGGGCAAAACGGTTGCCAACAGGAGCCGGTGTGATCGATGAGGCTTGCCTATTCATATTGATGAATCCGTTGCCAAGCATTCTGAAAAGTTGATTATTTGCAATTAACCAAACGACGTTGTTGACGACTTTTATATCGATCACGATTGATGGTGTAGGTAAGTTAAAACCACTGTAAAACGTCCAATTATTGCCGTCAAAATGTGCAATGGAATCTTGACCACCCACCCAAACTGATGATCCCGATGTCGTGATGCAATACGCTACAAAGTTTGGTAGAATTAAATTGGAATTACTTCCGAAATCCGTCATTAATTCAACACCCAAATCTGTTGCCAGCCAAACAGAATCTCCGGTTACGGTTTGTTGAAAATCATTGACGGGGTTGTTCATCTGATGTGAGCGGTAGAACAACACTGGCTGCGCTATGACTTGTGTTGTCAATAGTAAATAGACGAG
>PXCF01000146.1 GCA_003566715.1 Cryomorphaceae bacterium
CCTTCTGTAAGGCGTTGAGTGTTTGTCACCAAGCATGTGATTGGAAATAGCCTTCCCGTAATTCCTACCTACCTCCCGCACCATTGACCGAACGAATGTCTTTCCTAACTTCATTTTTTTTTGCTAAAATAAGGTTGATTTTATTTATCTCTTAATCGCTTTCTTCTTTATTGGTGCTAATAGTAGATAAAAAATCCAAGCAAACCAGGAAATAAAAGCACAGCCAGTAACCACGCTAACTTTTCCCCACCTGTGGTTTTCTATGACAACAATATGGACATTATAGGCAACATCCAAACAAAGGCGATAACCAATAATAGAAATGTGACCGATGTTAGTGATTCATCCATTGTTTTATGTCTTAATCCTTAAGCAAGCACGACAATTTAAGCATGGCTCCAATAAAAACAAAGGCAACATTTCTTGTAAAGCGACATTCTCGAGGTAAAGTAAAAAAAAGACCGAAAATCACAATAAATATTGAACGTACAGGAAGCAATCACATGAATCATTAATTCCAGTGAGCCATCCATTGAACTCAAATGTGAACACTTTAAAATTTACAAGAACGAAAAAAACCTACGACATACTTTGTCGCGCTTCGTGTTTATTTTTGTTGAACAATGGCCGTTAAGGTTTGAGTGCCCTCCCCAACGACTAAACGACTAAACAACAAAACAATCATGTCCAAACGCGAAGCCATCATCCGCTACAACCTCATCATCAACAAAGTCCGAAAGAGCAAGCCCAACTTTGAGCAGTTACTCGACTACCTCGAACACGAATCAGAACTGCAGGAGTACGATTTTATCATTTCCAAGCGAACTCTGCAACGCGACCTAAACGATATCCGCGAGATTTACAAAATCGACATCCAATACAACCCGTCAAATAGGCATTATTACATTGCCTCAGATTACAATGACGACGAACAGCACCGCATATTCGAGGCCCTAGATGTCTTTAACGCCCTCAACGTCAGCGATCGATTGTCGAGTCACATTCACTTTGAACGACGGAGTCCCATGGGCACCGAGCACCTACTGGGTTTGCTACACGCCATTAAAAACCAGAAAATCACCGAGTTCACCCACCGCAAATACTTCAACAATCCACCCACCGAGCGCCGAGTAGACCCTTTGGGCATCAAAGAATACCGCAGTCGGTGGTACTTGGTGGCTCGCGACCACAAAGACGACCGCATCAAAACCTTCGCCCTCGATCGCATGCGCGATGTTCACGTCACCAGAGAACAATTTACCCCGCTCCAAAACTTTGATTTACACACCTATTTCCGCTACAGCTTTGGCGTTATTGTGGGTGGCACCGAAAAGCCACCGGTGGTAGAATTGTCCTTCACGCCTTTTCAGGGAAATTACATCAAAACCCTGCCGCTTCATCAATCCCAAGAAATTATCAAAGACACCACAAAGGAAGTTCGCGTGCAACTCCACGTCCATCCCACCCACGATTTTCAGATGGAAATTCTTTCCATGATGCCCAATGTACGGGTCATAAAACCGGAGTTTCTGCGCAAAGAGATTGAGAGAAAAATCAAGGCGGCCTCCAAAGGCACAAAAAAATGACCCTTTTTCTAATTTCGGATACCCACGGTGTGCATGCCGATACCTCCCTGTACCCAAAAGATAAATAATGCGTGATACGTAAGCACCAACGGTGCGAAATAAAACAAACGTTTTTGTAACCGTTGGTGCTCTTACATCACTAACTACAGACAGGCGCCCAAACGATAACACTTAACGTACAACCACTCGGGGGATTTTACCAATTTCCAAACACTCAATATCTTTGGCTTGACATATTTGCACCATAATCAACCAAACTACGACCCTTCATTGAACGCCTCCACAATTTTTATCGACACGGAAGTTGGCCTCCACGACAAAAAAATCCACGACATTGGTGCAATAGCGAGTGATGGGAGGAAATTCCACCAAGCTTCTACCGCTGAATTTGCCGCTTTTATCGATGGGACGGCTTTCATCGCCGGCCACAACATTCTCCAATTCGACATCCCACACCTAGAAAAGATTACGGGAAAAGGCATTTTTCTGGGCGTCAATTTCATAGACACGCTGCTGCTTTCGCCGCTGCTGTTTCCCAAAAAGCCCTACCACGCGCTGCTGAAGGACGATAAACTGCAAACCGACGAAGCCAACAATCCGCTCAATGACGCCATTAAAGCTAAGGAATTGTTTGAAGATGAGCTGGTGGCATTTGATCAACTGGACACGGAATTGCAAGACATATTTTTTCTACTGCTCTACAAAAAAACGGAGTTTGAAGGATTCTTTGAATACATTCAATACCGACCCAATCACACCAATCTAATCAGCGGCATCGCCCACTATTTTGGAAAAACCATCTGCGAAAATGCCAACATCAAAACGCTTGTAGAACAACAACCTATTGCGCTGGCATACGCCTTGGCACTGCTTAGCGCATCCATTGAGGCGACCTCCTCTATTACCCCGCCGTGGGTGCTGCGCAATTACCCGGAGGTGGAACAGATCATTTTTACACTTCGCAATACGCCCTGCATTCCCGGATGTTCGTATTGCGATCAAGCACTCAGTCCGCAAAAAGGGTTAAAGCGTTTTTTCGGCTTCGATGCCTACCGCACCTTCGACGGTGAACCATTACAGGAAAAAGCCGTACAAGCCGCCATCGACAACAAATCCATACTGGCCATTTTCCCTACCGGAGGTGGGAAGTCGATTACTTTTCAGGTGCCGGCACTAATGAGTGGCGAAAACACCCGCGGATTAACCATTGTGATTTCACCCCTGCAATCGCTGATGAAAGACCAGGTGGACAACCTCGAAGGTGCCGGCATTACCCAAGCGGTTACCATCAACGGACTGCTCGACCCCATCGAACGGGCTAAGTCATTCCAGCGCGTAGAAGATGGCTCGGCTTCCATACTGTACATTTCTCCGGAATCGCTGCGCTCAAGGTCCATCGAACGCTTGATTTTGGGACGAAAAATTGTCCGCTTTGTCATCGATGAGGCGCACTGCTTTTCCTCCTGGGGACAGGATTTTCGCGTCGATTACCTCTACATTGGAGATTTCATCAAATCGGTGCAAGCCAAAAAGAACCTCGAATACAGCATTCCCGTATCGTGCTTTACCGCCACGGCCAAACAAAAAGTCATTGAAGACATCCGGCAGTATTTCAAAGACAAACTCAACCTCGACCTCGAACTGTTCACCTCCAAAGTCTCGCGTACGAATCTGCAATACAAGGTGTTTCAAAAGAACGACGAAGAAGCAAAATACCTCGCCGCTCGAGATCTGATCGAACAGAAAAATTGTCCGACCATCGTGTACGTTTCGCGCACCCGCAAAGCCTACGAGCTGGCAGAGCGATTGAGCAAAGACGGACTCAACGCCAAACCCTACCACGGCAAAATGCCCGTACAGGAAAAAACCGAAAACCAAAATGCATTTATCGCCGGGGACGTGCAGATCATGGTGGCGACATCCGCGTTTGGTATGGGGGTAGATAAAAAAGACGTGGGCATGGTGATCCACTACCAGATTTCCGATTCGCTGGAAAACTACGTTCAAGAGGCCGGACGGGCAGGACGCGATCAAGCCATCCAAGCCGATTGCTACGTGCTGTTCAACGAAGAAGACCTCAGCAAGCACTTCATTCTGCTCAACCAAACCAAACTTTCCATTAAGGAAATTCAACAGATTTGGAAAGCCATCAAAGACATTACCCGCTTTCGATCTACGGCCTCCAACTCTGCCTTGGAAATTGCCCGAAAAGCCGGATGGGACGAAAACGTTACGGAAATTGAAACCCGCGTCACCTCCGCCATTTCCGCCCTGGAAGATGCCGGATACCTCAAGCGCGGACAAAACATTCCCCGGATATTTGCCAACAGCATCCTTTCGAAAAACGCCCAGGAAGCCATTGAGGTCATTCAAGCTTCCGAGAAGTTTGACCAAAAGCAAAAAGAGCAAGGCATACGCATCATCAAAAAGCTCTTTTCCAGCAAAAGCCGCAAACACAGCAACGACGAAGTGGCCGAAACCCGCGTGGATTACATCAGCGACCACTTGGGTATTGTGCGCGAAAACGTCATCGCCGTGATCAACCTCTTGCGCGAAGAAAAAATCCTGGCCGACAACAAAGACCTCACCGCCTTCATCAAAAAAAGCGAACGCGTCAAACGGCCCATTGGCATTTTGGAAACGTACAGCAAACTGGAACACTTTCTCTTATCGCAACTCGAGGAGGGAGAAAAGACCTTCCACATCAAAGAACTCAACGAACTTGCCGAAGAAGAAGGCTGTGAAGACAGTTCGCCCAACAAAATCAAAACCATCATCAACTTTTGGGCAATCAAGCACTGGATAAAGCGCAAAACACCGGATTACGCCAACCATCACCTCACCATCGTTCCGCAAGAGCGACTGGCCTTGTTGCGCGACAAACTGGAAAAACGGCAGCAACTCGCCAAATTTGTCCTCAACCACCTCTACAAAAAGAGCAAGAAACAAAAGGATCATACAGCTGCCGAAGAGCTTCCCTTGGAATTTTCCGTACACGAGCTCAAAGAAGCCTTCGAACAACGCGA
>PXCF01000001.1 GCA_003566715.1 Cryomorphaceae bacterium
AAATCAATCGGCTTTTTTTTTGGGGGTATTTAGTTTGGGGTATTCAGTATTTAGTATTTAGTTTGGGGTATTCAGTATTTAGTTTGGAGTATTTAGTATTCAATTTATTGGGATTCTAACTTTTGCGTTTAACTGTATGTTATTCAGTTGTTGGCGCTCTCGGGAGTGTTCAAAAAAGTGTGTCACTGTTGTTTTGCCCTGAAGGCCTTTGAGGCCCATGGGCCTCAAAGGCCTTCAGGGCAAATTTAAGCTATTCGAGCTGTTTAGCATAACGGTCTCCAAATTTATCTACAAGCTCCCGTTGAATTGTGTTCCAGCCAAGAGCTTTTCTATCCCAACTCTTTCGATTATACATCAGAGCTAAATATAACTGTTTAATTAACCCTTTTTCTGTTGTCCAGGCTCCTTTAGATTTAGTCACTTTGCGCATAACTCTATGAAGTGCTTCAACAGGGTTTGTTGTATAAATCATCCTTCGGATATTTTTCTGGTACTTCATAAAAGGCATTAAATCATCCCAGTTTTCAAGCCATTTTTCCTTTATCTCTGGATATTTTTCATCCCACTTAGTACCAAAGCTTTCTAAAGCCATTTCTGCTTGTTCTACATTCGCAGAGGTGTAAACCTTTCGTAGATCTGAGCAGACACTCTTGATGTGCTTATAGCTTACAAATCTCGTTGAATTACGCACCATATGAACAATGCACCGCTGGACGATTGCTTGCGGATAAACATGCTCTATTGCTTCTTTAAAGCCCTTTAAGCCATCTATGCAGAAGAAAAACACATCTTCTACTCCCCGACGCTTTAAGTCCTCTAAGATCAAGCCCCAGTGGCGTGCACCTTCTGATTCATCTAGGTATAAACCCAAAACATCTCGTTGACCTTCGCTATTTATTCCATAGCAAGTGTAAACAGCCTTTGATAACACATGACCTGTATCGCGAACTTTATAATGAATAGCATCAAGATATATGATTGGATAGCAGCTATGAAGAGAACGCTGCTGCCACTCTATTATCTCTGTCCATACGCGTTCAGTTACAGAGCTAATAACACCGGCGCTAACTTCTAGTCCATAAAGCTGTTTGAGTTGATGACGTACGTCTTCTATTGACTGTCCTCGAGCATAAAGACTAAGTATTACATCATCAACACCGGTGCCTAGTTCGCGTTCCCACTTCTTTACTAATGTAGGCTCGTGGTCTCCCTTTCGATCTCTAGGTGTACGTACAGTTATTGAACCTGCTTTACTACGAACATTCTTTTCCGTGTGGCCGTTGCGGCGGTTATCACTACTTGGAGTCTTTGACTTTAATGTAGCATCCATCTCGCCTTCTAAGGCGGCATTCACCATGGCTTGAAGTAAATCAGTGAATATACCGTCTTCCCCTATGATATCATCGCCTTTATACAAACGACTTATTACCTCTTCTCGATAGGCTTTATCTGGTAGCAAATCTTCTAATCGAGGAGATTTCTTCTTTTTTTGTCTTTTCATGTGTCAAAAATTTAAGTGTTAAAATTAAAAAACTTTTTTTTGACACACTTTTTTGAATAGACTCATTTTACATCGAATTAGCATATGATTCTGTTCTCACCATTTGTAAAACATTCTACATTTTACATTCTACATTTTACATTGAACCAACAAATAGACTTGTTCAACCATTCGTCATCAATCTTCACTAACATCTTTCATCCCTCACAATGCCCACTTCCTCTCCACATGCACCTTCCTTAAAATCAAGAAAAACGGCACCCACCACATCAAATCATTGGTAATTAGGGTATAAGAGAAACTGAAGGGCACTTCCCCTTGCAGATAATTGAACACAAAGCCGATGGGACCGAATATTTTTCCCAAGAACCCCACCGCCACAATGGGCCAGTGTCGCAGCGGATCGTAGCTCGCCCACCAGTAGCCAAGTCCGTAAACCCCGATGACCATTCCCATCCCTTGCCACACCATGGCGTGATTGATGGGCTCCATGCCCGTGAGGACAAAAAAATGCTGGGGAAAAAGCACCACCCAGGCGCCCCAGAGGATGTTGTAAATAGCGGCTAGTTTCAATGTTGTTTTCATGGTGTAAGTAACCAACAATTGAAAAAAGTTGTTCATGAATATTGTGTTTTATTGATTTAAAATTTAGAAGCTTCGCCCATTTATTTTCTTAACCTTAGCGGTGCTTTGCTAAAATTAATAGCAGATTTATTTTTGCACTTTGGCCTTTCAACACGAAGTTGTAATGCCTAATACGCATTATAGCAATTCATTGTGACACATTATGGCTGCCTTTAAGACTAAGCAACATATGCATGCCTAATTTTGCAAATGCATGAAAGCATACGCGTTTAGGCCTGAACGTATGCCAAAAATGATAATCAAAAGACGATCAATATTACACGCCAAAGACATTTACAAGTAACCAACTTGAAGAAAACGCACAACGTTTTCTCCATAGGGCTATTGGTGTTCTTAATCCTAATCGCCTCCTGCTCGGTACGCAAGGGCATTCAGGTTGCTTTGGATGTGCCGGTAAGCAAACAACTCAACCCATCCAAAACACACCTTTCCGCTGGTGATCGATGTGCTTTTCACAGCGTTGATGACGTTCTCCACGCCTCCGTTGAAGTTACCATTGAACCCAGTACCAACAGCGCGCTCATTACAGCAAGCTGCGCAACAGCGCCCTATTATAGCCATGACAATGCAAACACACCGCAGCCACTTTCCTTCCGTTCCCCAACTGTACCGTTGTATATCCGTTTCCAATCGCTAAAAGTTTGGATGTCGTGAACGCATAACCTTTGCGATTACAAAAAACATTCAAATAACTCCGCTTATTCGTCTATACGAGTACGCGGCTAACGCTTTTATTGGAAACAAATGAATCAATCAAAAACCGACAGCCAAATGCTGTCATACAATTACGCCGGATTATTTACACTGGCACTCAGACTCGTTGTAGGTTGGACCTATTTTTCCGCTTTTTGGCGGAGGGTTTTTCTCGCCAACAAACTCGACCCTGAATCTGCCGGATACATCGGTGAAAAGTTTAACCACTTTCTCCCCAACGCCCTAGGCATAAAACCCATCATTGAATATCTGGTGTCAAATCCCGAAAGTTTGTATTGGGCCATGGTTAGCTTCACCATCATCGAAGGCATCGTTGGCCTATTGTTTATGCTCGGTTTAATGACTCGGCTCATGAGCATCGGCGTATTTAGTTTGGCCATGGGAATATTACTCGGCTCCGGCTGGCTGGGCACTACATGTTTGGATGAATGGCAAATCGGCGTTCTCGGAGTAGCCGCAGGGTTTACCATATTTTTTAGCGGTGGTGGTGCCATTTCGTTAGATTATTTGTTAAACAAACAATTCCCACAGCTGCGTACCAAAAAATGGTTTCGCCTACTTGGCTACGGCATCCTTCCCATCAATATCCGTCGATTGCGGAATATTGTCGTCATAGGCTCCGTAGGCATTTTGGGACTTACATTGTTTACCAACCAGTTCTTTCACGGAGGCGTTTGGGGCACATTGCACAACAAATCAGTAAAACCAAAAATCGAACTTTCAAACATCAATATCCGTAGCCATGACATATCATTTGAGGTATTTCGCGTAGAAGGCGTCGATGTTTACGGATCATTTCTCATTGGCATATCCCTGGAAAACCCGAAGGGAGAAACCCTACTGATGCTTGATGCAGAAGATCTCGCAGCCTTTCCCGAATCCAACATTCACAATCGGTATGTGGCCAAAGTTGCTCCGGGAGCCCATAGCCTGATAGTCCCATTGGGGGCCAAAGCACAAATTTCGATTTCGGATTCCAGACTAAACGAATTGTCCTCCGGCACCTATACCCTCACGCTTACCGATATCAGCGGCATTCAATGGACCGGTAAAACAACCATCAAATAGGATTCCGTCAGTAAAAAACCGAACGAATGTCATTTACATAGCGCCTGCCGGCCCAAGAAGCATCTTAAAAAAACTTCATGACCATATAATTGGGCCGGCACCGGGCTATCCACTGCAAGTCCTCGTCTTTGGGGCCACATCGGCGGGGTGTGCGGGGTCTGTTCGTTCCTCCCAGCCGCCGCCTCCCCACGCCGCTGTATAGCCCCAAAGACTGCGGGCTTTCCGTTTCTATCCCTGGCGCGGACATTAAACATAATCAAACGGTTAATTTTTGGAAAAGAAGGTTATGTTGAAAATACCGCAAATTTTGCAGCTAAAAAATGGTTATCTTTGTATTTACTAATTTTAATTTATGAAGTGATGCTTGATGTATCCTTGACATAAAGTCTTCATCTTTAATTAGCCGTTGTTTTTAGGTTGGTGTCTAAAAACATGTTATCCGCAGTAAGCACCTAATTATCTACAAATTAAGGTGTGAAATCATGAACAATCCGATAACCGTTTCCTTTAACTCCACATTTCTGAGAGAAAGTGCCCTTAGTTTGGCTAAAATTCATAAAGTATCTAAAGGCTCACCTAAGCCAAAGTTGATTAAGCCTATATTGGAAAAATCCAAAGAGGTGCTTATTGAAACATATAAAACACTTTCATCCATTGT
>PXCF01000030.1 GCA_003566715.1 Cryomorphaceae bacterium
AGGAATTGTTGAACTCGTGGTTTGTTGTTAGGCGTTTAGTTGTTTAGGGACGAATGAAAGCAATACGCGCCGACAGGCTGTATGTCGGTTGTCTGAGGCGTTAACATGCAGACGCTAATCGTTTTGTACTATGCAAAGTCATGTAAAATAACGATGGATTATTTATGACGTTAAGTGAAACCCGACTTCAGACTCCAGACTAACGCTGTAATCGATTAATAATTAATAGTTAACAATTAATATATACGCTTCGTATTAGCGTTAACTCTAGTACCAAAACCATTCTACATTTTAAATTAACTCCCTCCGGTCGTTGAGCTCTGCTTCGGTTCTCCATTAACTCCCTCCGGTCGTTGAGCTCCGCTTCGCTCCGGTTCCCAATTCTCCCTTAGTTTTGTCCAAAATTCAATTGTATGCCTCAAATAACCATTGGACCTGATATTACCTTGCACGTTAGTGATTTACAACCTATTCTCTATGGTTCTGTAACGCTTAAACTCACAGATGAAGCCAAAGAACGGGTAGAAGCAGGAAGGGCCTATCTCGAACGGGCCATTGACGAATCTACCCAACCCATTTACGGGATCAATACGGGTTTTGGTTCGCTTTGCAATGTGGAAATTGGCAAAGAGCAGTTGGCACAGTTGCAGGAAAACTTGGTGGTTTCCCACGCCTGCGGCATGGGAGATCAGGTGGATCCGGCGCTGGTACGTATGATGATGGTGCTAAAGATACAGTCGCTGTGCTACGGCCATTCCGGGGTTCGCTGGGAAACGATTGAACAGTTGCAAACCTTTGTCAACCACGACATTTTACCGGTGGTATATGAAGCCGGTAGTTTGGGGGCCTCCGGCGATCTGGCTCCCTTGGCCCATATCTCTTTGGCCTTGATGGGCAAAGGGGAGGTGGTGTATCAAGGGAAAACGCTGGCCGCCGATGATGTTTTGGCCGAACTGGGGGTGGCCCCCATTGCTTTGGCCGCCAAAGAGGGATTGGCTTTACTCAACGGCACACAGTTTATGTCGGCCTGCCTGGCCACGGGCGCCATCATTTCCGCGCGTTTGTTGTACCAATCGGATATGGTCGCGGCCTTGTCGCTCGAGGCGTTTGACGGTCGTCCGGAGCCTTTTATCGATTCGGTACACCGCGTTCGTCCGCACATCGGTCAGCGCCTAACCGCCGCTCGTATGCGCGACATGCTCGAGGGAAGTGAGCGCATCAACCAACCCAAAAAACACGTACAAGACCCATATTCGTTTCGCTGCATTCCGCAGGTACACGGGGCGAGCAAGGATACCCTCCGCTTTGTATTACAAACGCTGCACACCGAAATCAATGCGGTAACGGATAACCCCACGCTATTTCCCGAGGAAGATATGGTGGTGTCGGCGGGGAATTTTCACGGACAGCCACTGGCCTTGGCGCTGGATTATCTGGCCATTGCCATGGCAGAAATCGCCAGTATTTCCGAGCGGAGAACGTATTTGCTGGTTAGCGGGCAGCGCGGACTACCGCCGTTTTTAACCCCCAATCCGGGCCTCAATTCCGGACTGATGATTGCGCAGTACACCGCAGCGTCGCTGGTGAGCAAAAACAAGCAATTGTGTACGCCCGCTTCGGTAGATTCCATTGTGAGCAGCAACGGACAAGAAGACCACGTGAGTATGGGCGCCAATGCCGGGGGGAAGTTACTGGATGTGCTGCACAACGTGGAGGGGGTACTGGCCATCGAACTGCTCAATGCCGCCCAAGCCCTGCATTTTTCAAATTTAAATACCTCGCCCTTCTTAGACGCCATTTGGCGTTCGTTTAGGGAGGAAGTTCCCATGATGGAAAACGACCGCATTCTCCACAACGACATGGTGGCCGCGCGTACTTTCTTGGCGCATTTAGACATAGACAACGACTTGCTCTGGACCGATGAAGCGTAACTACCTTATACTGGGCACAGGTAATGTTGCCTGGCACTTGGCTCATGCGTTGAAAGATGCAGACACCGCCATTTGGGGGAGGGATGCCGCTGAAGCCCAACGCCTGGCTGAGGAGGTGGGAATTGATTGGCTTGCATCCATTGAGGGACAAGACAACGCGCAAACCACCATTTTTTACGCGCTCAACGATGATGCTATTGGCGTGCTCAGCAAAGCGTTACAGTTAAAGAATGCCACCGAAGTTCACCTATCGGGCAGTTTGCCGCTCAAGGCCTTATCTGCCCCCAAACGCATGGTGATGTGGCCGGTTTGTTCGTTGGTGAAAGGTGCTGCGGTTGATATGCAGCGCGTTCCTTGGGTGGTACAAGGCGATTGGGTGGATCATCTTCCGCCATTTTCCTTGGTGGAAGTCAACGACGACCAAGCCCGAGCAAAATATCACTTAGCGGCGGTGGTGCTCAACAATTTTGTCCATCATCTGGGCGTTTTAACCAAAGACATGCTGGGCAAGGTGCCGCGTGATTTGTTTGATGTATTACTTCAACAAACCATCAATAACATGTTTTTAGACAACGACTTAGACAAGCAAACCGGACCGGCACGACGCGGCGATGTATCCACCATACATCGGCATTTACATTTGCTGGAGAACCATCCGGCATTGCGGGACGTTTACCAACAGTTTTCCTCACAAATAGCCCAACGATACGAGCATGAATTATAAGCAAATTTTACCCAAGATCGACCATTTGCTACTCGATGTAGACGGCGTGTTGACCGATGGACACGTCTACTTTGAAGGCAACGGAGAAGCCCGTCGCCGATTGTTTACCAAAGATTCCTTTGCCATACAGTTTGCCATCAAGCAAGGCTTGCGGGTGGGCATCATCACCGGTGGCAGTGGGGCCGGATTGGTTGAGCCATTTCGTCAGTTGGGCATGACCGACATTTACACCAATGCAGCCGATAAAATGGACGCGTTGAACGATTTTGTGGCCATATACGATATCGACCCTCGGTCTGTCGCGTACATGGGCGACGACTTGCCGGATTATGGTGTGATGCAAAAGGTGGGCTTGTCTGCTTGTCCGGCCGATGCCGCGCCCTATATTCGCGAACGCGTACACTACGTATCGCCTAAGTCAGGCGGCAACGGAGCGGTGAGAGACCTCATTGAGCAGTGGCTGTTGGTGCGCGATAAGTTTAACCAACCCGATAAATGGACATGGTAATTTGGTTGCGTGCGTTTCGCTGGAAAAACCTGTTGATCACGGTTTTTCTCTTATTGGCCCTTCGCTTGGGCATCAACGAAGCCTTTGGGTTTCCTTCGGTACTGCCGGATTGGGCCTTTGCGTTGGCGGTATTGTCGACCCTTATGATTATGGCGGCCGGTTACCTAATGAACGACATTTTCGACCGCCATGCCGATGCAGTGAACCGTCCGGAACGCGCACGCCTTTTTAAAAAATACACCGAAGAGCAGCTATATAACGTGGCCATTTATTTGGCCGCTGCCGGGATACTCATCGGCGGGGTTTTGGCCTGGTACATCGATCGCTGGCTGTACACCGCCTTACCGGTTATCACGGTGCTGCTGCTCTATCAGTACGCCCAAAGATGGAAGGGACAGCCACTGATTGGCAACGTAGTAATTGCTTTTCTCGCCGGCTTGGTGGTCATCACGCTCTTGGCCTTTGACGTATTGCCTATTTTAACTGAAGATGCCGAAGTTATGGAGAAGTTTGGCGGCATCATTTATGTCTACTTGATTTTTGCCGCTTTTGCTTTTTACGTTACCCTCATTCGAGAAATTGTCAAGGACTTGGAGGATATAAAGGGCGATTTGCGCGCCGGATATCGCACCTTACCCATTTATTGGAACGAACGCGGTGCCCGATTCATCGCATTCATCCTCATTTTTATTTTCACCATCTTCTTCGGTCGATTTACCCAAATGATGTACGGTGAACAAAACAACGCATGGGTATTTGTGATGGGCATTTTTCTCTTTGGCTTGGCCGGCGTGTGGTTGTTGCGACCGGGAGAGCGGGTGGTAAACTATCGATTGGCACAAAACGTTATGAAGGCACTTATGGCGTACGGCATATTGTTGTTGCCGGCCTTTTCACTGTTGACTTAAGACGTATTGCTTTTATGATTCCCACACACGTAGAGGTGTTATTGGCATCAAATTCACCCCGCCGCCACGAGTTGCTCAGTCGCTTGGGTATGGATTACCGCGTGGTTCAACACCGTGCCGACGAGCAGTGGCCGCAGGACACACCCACGGAACATATTGCCGAATGGATAGCCCAAGCCAAGTCCGATAGTCTGGCAGATGGGTTGCACGACAACGCGTTGCTCATCACTGCCGACACCGTGGTTTGTTTGCAAGATCGGGTACTCGGCAAGCCGTCTAACGAAGAAGAGGCTGCGGACATGCTCCGTCAACTATCCGACAATATCCATACAGTTTATACCGGCGTTTGCTTGCGTTTGGGGGACAAACAGCACGCCTTTACCGAGTCGACGGTGGTAACGTTTTACCCTTTATCCGACGAGGTCATTGAATTTTATATAAAACGTGCGGAGCCCTTTGACAAAGCCGGTGCTTACGGCATCCAAGAGTGGATAGGGGATACGCATATCAAACACATACAAGGCAGTTACAACAACGTGGTGGGGTTGCCAACCGCGCGATTGTATCATGAATTAAACACATTTTTAAAGTAGCGAGAATGCAGTGTGAAATCATCACCATTGGTGACGAAATTTTGATTGGCCAAATCGTAGATACCAACTCATCGTGGTTGGGGAGAACCCTCAACGCTGAGGGGATAGACATTCACCAAATTCGCAGTATCCGCGATTTACCCGAAGATATCCACCACGCCATTCGGGGGTTGGACAAAAAGACGGAGCTGGTAATGTTTACCGGTGGTTTGGGGCCCACACGCGACGATAAAACCAAAGAATCTTTGGCCAATTATTTTGGGGTAGAACTCATTCATTACCCGGAAGTGGAAGCGCATATAGAGGCTTTGTTTGCGCGTTTTAATCGCGATGTCAACCGGCTCAATCGCTCTCAAGCGTGGTTACCTGCCAATTGTACACCATTGTTTAACGAGATGGGTACCGCACCCGGCATGTTGTTTTACGACAATGGCCGTTGGATTGTTTCTCTCCCGGGCGTGCCTTACGAAATGAAGCATTTGGTGGCCGACAAACTGTTGCCATTGCTGCGTGAAAAAGTGACCATCGATAAGGTGTTGGTTCACCGTACGCTGCTCACACAGGGGGTGCCGGAGAGTATTTTGGCGGAAAAACTGGAACCGTTTGAAGACAGTTTGCCCGATTGCTTGTCATTGGCGTATTTGCCTTCACCGGGACGGGTGCGTTTGCGCATCACCGGAAAAGGTCCGAAAAACACCGGGGTAGAACAGTCGCTCGATGCACATTTTGGTATTTTGAAAAAGGCTTTAGAGGCCATTACCTACGGGGAAGGCGACGATGAAATGGAGGAAATCATTGGCAAATTATTGCGCAAGCACAACGCTACCGTTGGCGTGGCCGAAAGTTGTACCGGTGGATACATATCGCATCTCTTAACCAGCGTACCTGGTAGTTCGGAATACTTTAAAGGCAGTTTGTTGACCTATTCCAACGAACTAAAAGAATCCATCTTAGAGGTCCAACGAGACGATTTAATCCAGTATGGGGCGGTAAGTAAACAGGTGGTGGAGCAAATGGCTAGGCGCGCAGCGGAGATTCTGGGGGTAAATTACGCATTATCCACTTCTGGTATTGCTGGTCCGGGTGGCGGTTCGGCCGAAAAACCCGTAGGATTGGTGTGGATTGGCCTGCGTACACCCCATGGCGTTAAAAGCGCCCAATTTCAATTTAATGGCGACCGGGAGCGCATCATTCGCAAAGCCGCGCTGATGGCGCTGGATATGTTGAGGAGGGAGTTGGGTGATTAGTATTTAGTTTTTAGTATTCAGTATTTAGTTTTTAGTATTTAGTATTTAGTTTGGAGTGTGTTGTCTGGTTGCATGAAAGATGATAAATAATCCATCTATTTATACATGACGATGCACTGTAAAAAACAAGTAGCGTTTGCGTCTTACGTTAACGCCTCAGACAACAGAGTCTATTAATAGATTTAGTTCAATAGTCTGTCGGCGATTGTTGGGGCGTGGTAGTGGTTTTTGAGGCCTCTGTGTGCGCCAGCGCGTCAGGCGACCGAAGGCCACCACGTTTTTCTAAATGTAAACCCGTTTGCTCTGAAATCATTAGCAACATATTTGGTTAAACAAATACATTTTATAAATTTGCATTTCCGAAACAATCATTTCGGAACTATACATTTTTTTAAATAATACAGAATGAAATTTTACAATAGAGAATCGGAAATCAAACTTCTTAAAGCAATTGAATGTAAGAGTGATACAAATGCTCAATTCACAGTTATTACAGGTAGAAGAAGAATCGGCAAAACACAACTTATACTTAAAGCATTGGAAGAAGAAACGATTCTGTATTTTTTTGTAGCTAGAAAGTCTGAAATCCTTTTATGCAATGATTTTCAAAGGGAATTGCATGAAAAATTAAAGATTCCCATCTTAGGAGAAATTCAATCTTTTTCTCTGCTGTTTGAGTACATAATGGAATTGTCGAAATCTCAAAAAATCACCTTAGTCATTGACGAGTTTCAAGAATTTTTCTCCATCAATGCTTCCATATATAGCGATATGCAAAAGATTTGGGATTTGAATCACACGACGAGTAAATTGAATCTAATTGTTTCTGGATCTGTTTTCTCATTGATGCACAAAATCTTCCAAAATAATAAAGAACCGCTTTTTGGTCGCGCTCAACATTATATTCATCTGAAAGCCTTTGATACACAAACATTAAAAACAATACTGGCCGATTATAACCCGAGATATAAAGCTGACGATTTATTAGCGCTGTATAGTTTCACAGGAGGTGTAGCTAAGTATGTTCAATTATTGATGGACAACAACGCTCATAACAAAGCAAAAATGATTGCTTATATCACGGCTGAAAACTCAATTTTCATCAACGAAGGAAAAAACATGTTGATTGAAGAATTTGGGAAGGATTATGCTATTTACTTTAGTATTCTCTCATCTATCGCTAATGGTAAAAACAGTAGAAGCAAAATTGAAAATAGCTTAAACAAAGAAATAGGGGGTTACCTAACCAAAATGGAAAACGACTATCACTTAATCAAAAAAGCAACGCCTATTTTTAGGGAAAGTAAAACCAAGCAGGTGAAGTATGTGCTGGAAGATAATTTTTTGACTTTCTGGTTTCGATTCATTTATAAATACAGTCACATGATAGAAATAGGGGCGCACGAACAGCTTAAAAACGTTATTGATCGAGATTATGATACTTTTACCGGAATAATGTTGGAGAAATATTTCAAAACTCAAGCTATGGAAACAGAGACTTTTACCAACATTGGCGGTTATTGGGATAGGAAAGGTGAAATAGAGATCGATTTTATAGCTGTAAACGAACTAGAGAAAAAGCTCATAGTGGCTGAAATAAAAAGAAATAAACAAAAGATAAGACTTTCCGCTCTTCAGCTCAAAATGGGACAACTTTTGGCACTATATCCTAAAATTTCTGAATACGAAATGGCCTATTTTGCATGGGGATTGGAGGATATGTAAGCTTATTGTCTGTCGTCTGCTTGCACGAAAAGTCATAAATAGTCTATCGTATTTTATACATGACGATGCACTGTAAAAAACAAGTAGCGTTTGCATCTTACGTTAACGCCTCAACAACTTAACAGATAAACAAAAAAAACGTCGGGCTAAATAACCCGACGTTTTTTTTTATGCTATGATGCATGTGGTTTACTGCACCACAAAGCGGATGGTGGTACTGTGGCTTCCCTGTACAATCCTGGCGATGTACATGTTGGACGTCCACTGTTCGGTGTCGATAACGATTTGTCCGTTGTTGACTTTACCGTTGTAAATATGTTGTCCGGCGGTATTGTAAACGGCAATCTCTGCCGGATCGGCTACACTTAATTCAATGGTAATGAATCTTTGTGTAGGGTTGGGGTAGGCGCGAACCTCGGTCATAGACGCTACATCCACACTCATGGTGAAGAACAAATCTTCCCGGTAACGCGGTTGGATTTGGTAACCATCCAACAATGGTGGATTGGTAGAGCTGGCGAATTGACTTCCGTGTCCACGAAGATTAAACGTTTGTGTAGGCACACTGTCGTTGTACAAGGTGGTTGGCTCAACCACGCGCAGCAAGAAGGTATCAACGCCGTTGGTGACGTCAACGTTAAAGCCGGTTCCACTGTTGGTCCACTGTGAAGCGTCTACAATGTTTAAATCTTGAAGCTCAATCAAACGACCTTCGGTTGATTCGTTCAATTCCGTAACGATGGCCGGTTGAGGTAAGGTAAACCCAGTACCCAAGACCTCTAACGAGTCGATGCTAAACTGAATCAATCCGCGGAATTGACTGACGTTACCAAACACTTCTAATACATCACCTTCGGTAGGGGTGTAGTTGGTGAATCCCGGCTGACGAACAAGTAGTCCGGCCGTATTGGTAGAGTCGATGAACCAGAATTGCGCACCGTTGTTGAGCAAGTTCCCTCCGGAAACGACACCAACGATGGAGCAGGCAACACCAAGTGAATCAGCTATTCCGTCGGCGTTCACTGAACGTAAGCTAGAAATTGGATAACGATTGATGACTACAGGAACAACCGGAGCAACTGTGTCGGGAATTAAATCTTCGCTATAACGAGGTAGTATTTGGTACCCATCGTTATGTGGAGCTCCAGTTGTCGAAGAAAACTGTCCGCCATGACCGATTAAGTCAAACGGCGTCGTAGGCGCAGGGTCGTTGAATAAAGTTGTTGGACTGGTAATTCTCGCAAGAAAGACATTGCTGCCATCGGTCACGTCAATATTAAAGCCGGAACCGGAGCCGGTCCACTGTGAAGGAGATACCAATGACAAGCCATTGATGCGCACCAAGCGGCCTTCGGTAGACTCGTCGAGTGCAGTAACCACTGCCGGAGCAGGAAGGGTGAAAGCCGTGTCTAATACCTGAATGGAGTCAACGGTGAACTGAATCAATCCTCTGAACTGAGATACGCCACCAAATACGCGAAGTACATCGCCTTCGTTGGGTGTATATGAAGTAAAACCAATTTGACGAACGAGTAATCCGGCAGAGTTGGTGGAGTCGATGAACCAAAACTCAACGCCATTTCCGCGGAGATTGCCACCGGAAACAATGCCTTCAATGGCACAGTTCACGTTGAGTGAGTCGGCCACACCGTCAGCGTCAACAGATTTTAAAGCGGCGATGGGGTAAACGGGCACAAATGGTTTCGGCTCGCCTTCCAATACAAAATTATCGAAAAGGTTGCTGCCATCGATTCCGGTGTTTTGTCCGAAGAAATTGATGCGGATTTTAAAGTCGGGATTGTCTTCAACAGCTCCCATACCGGTAAAATCCCAGAAGAATGTTTGGTAAGACGCGGTGATGGTCAAGCTATCGAGGAAGTTATACGTGGTTCCGTCGGTGGTGTATTCCACAATTTGTCCCAATTGACCATTGCTGCTACGATACACTTCGTAGGAAAACACGATGTCTTCAAAGCCGGTCGTAGGAAGTTCGATATCCAAAGAACGCGTATCTGAAGGATTGCGCGCACGGAGAGAATTTCCGGCAGGTTCGTTAAAGCGAACGTTGTCGATGTTACCATCACCGGAGTTGGCGTCTATAAATCCGGTACCTGAGCCGGGGTAGGTGATTGCCGGAGCAATGGCAAATGCAGTGGTGTCGGCCACAACAGAGGTGACGGCACCGGAAGACATGTTGTTGAAGTGCCAGTAGTGCAATACGGCCGAACGGGGAGGAATCGCACCCTGGAGGAGCGCGCCCTCTAATTTGAAGTTGTCAATTCTGACATTACCAGAGGCCGCTGTAGCGCCGTAAAAGGTCAAACGCACTTGGAAGTCATCATTGTCATTAACAGCTGCTATGGCACTAAAATCAAAACTGTACGTGCTAAAGCTGGACGAATTATTCGGATTGAAGTTGTCAAACACGGTAAAGGCGGTACCACCATTGGTGCTGTAAGACACAACGACCGAATCAAAACCTGAAGCGGTTCGTCTTGAAGCAAAAGACAGTTCAATGTCTTCAAAACCTAAGGTGGACAATTCGGCGGTAACTTGGCTGCCATTGTTGGCCACATCGCGGACAACAAAAGACGCTCCGGCAGTACTTCCGGTACAGGTGTTATTTGTAGATCCGGCAAAATCTTCGGTATCCAAAAAATTGTGTGTAATGGAACCGTTGCCGGTTACTCTGGCGGTTGTGGGCAAAGGAGACGTCCATTTGGCCCCTGTGGTAGAAGTAGAACCGGCGTTAAAATCCCAGCAGTGAATGGTGGTTTGTCCAAACACGGTTAGGGCAGTTACTAAACTTAAAGCTAGGCTTAAAAAGTTTCTCATGATGTTCGTTTTTCAATTTAAAAATGTGCACAGAAACTGTGATTAATTATGCTGCAAATTTGCAACGTTTATTCCATATGTATCAATTTTATTTATTACCAAATAATCAACAATTTTGAGATGTCATAATGCTTGATTAATACATGGTCATTCACCTTTTTTTTAATCATTGTCCACAAGGCCATTTCATTGTACTTTTGCAAACCTATTGGTCGTTTTTTTTGTTATTCGGCCACAAACATATATTATGGCTTTAGAAAAATTCCCCAAGCACAGCATTTCGGATCTCGATGATCAACACGGCGAAACGCATTCCGGTAATTTATATGAAAACCCGCTTCGTGAAGATGCCTTTGAGAAGTCTGATGAAGAAAAAATAGCCATCATTGAAGAGCATTTTACGCACATCATGGATGCATTGGGGCTTGATTTAACCGATGACAGTTTGCGTGGCACCCCCAAACGCGTAGCCAAAGCCTTTGTGAAGGAAATGTTTGCAGGACTACATCCCGATAGAAAACCCAGTGCTTCGACTTTTGACAACAAATACAAGTACGGAGAGATGCTGGTAGAGAAAAACATCATCGTATATTCTACCTGCGAGCACCATTTTTTACCGATTGTTGGCAGAGCTCACATCGCCTACATCAGTGCCGGGAAGGTCATTGGTTTATCAAAAATGAACCGCATCGTTGACTACTTCGCCAAACGCCCACAGGTGCAAGAGCGCATGACTAAGCAAATCGTTCATGCCATGCAAGAGGCCTTGGGTACCAAAGATGTTGCCTGTGTGGTCGATGCCAAGCATTTATGTGTCAACTCCCGCGGTATTCGCGACATCGATAGCAGCACGGTAACAGCCGAATACGGCGGTGTATTCCAACAAGATTCCGTAAAGCGTGAGTTCCTCGAATTTATTGGTCTCGACACACCTTTTGGTGTTTAATAACGTACACTATGCTCCATATCTTTAATTCCCTTACCGGAAAAAAAGAACCTTTTGAACCCATCAACCCTCCATTTGTGGGGATGTATGTTTGTGGCCCCACGGTTTACAATCACGTGCATTTGGGGAATGCTCGAACGTTTATGTCTTTTGACGTGGTCTTTAGATACCTTAGGTACCTGGACTTCAAAGTGCGCTACGTTCGCAACATTACCGATGTGGGGCACTTGGAAAACGACGCCGACGAGGGTGAAGATAAAATTAGCAAACGCGCACGCATTGAGCAACTGGAACCGATGGAGATTGTACAGCAGTACACCGTTGGTTTTCACAACATCATGGCGCAGTTTAATGCCTTGCCGCCAAGTATAGAGCCTTCCGCTACCGGACATATCGTGGAGCAGATTCAAATGGTACAAGACATTCTAAACAATGGTTGGGCCTATGAATCCAATGGTTCGGTTTACTTTGACGTAAAAAAATACATCGATGCCGGCCACGACTACGGTAAATTATCCGGAAGGAATGTGGACGAGTTGTTTTCGGGTACGCGTGCACTTGACGGACAAAGCGAGAAGCGCAACCCCATGGATTTTGCGCTGTGGAAAAAAGCTTCGTCAGAACATATCATGCGTTGGCCGTCTCCCTGGGGCGACGGATTTCCCGGCTGGCATTTGGAGTGCTCTGTAATGAGCACCAAGTACTTAGGAGATGCGTTTGACATTCACGGTGGGGGTATGGACCTTAAATTTCCACACCACGAATGCGAAGTGGCGCAATGCAACGCGGCCCACGGTACCGATGCGGTGAATGTCTGGATGCACGCCAATATGTTGACTCTCAACGGCAAGCGTATGAGCAAATCTACCGGAAATACACTCTTGCCTCAAGAAATTTTTAGTGGAGAAAACCCGTTTTTGAGCAAACCATATCACCCCATGGTGCTGCGTTTCTTTATGCTTCAAGCGCACTACCGCAGTACGCTTGACATCAGCGATGCCGCTTTATTGGCGGCAGAGAAAGGGTACAATCGCCTGCACGAAGCCTTGGGTATGTTGTCTGACCTGCCAACATCGGCCTCTTCGACCATTGATGTCGACCACTGGGGGGAGCGATTTGCAGCGGCCATGAACGACGATTTCAATACGCCGGTGCTCATCGCGGAATTGTTTGACGCGGTTAAGGAGATACACCGCATAAAAAGTGGTGAGGCCGCCATAAGCAGTGACGATCTCCAGCGATTTGACACCTTGCTTGCTGACTACGTGTATTCCGTGCTTGGACTACAGCCACAGTCGGAGAAAAACAGCAACGATTCTTTGGAAAAACTGGATGCAGCCTTGCAGGTATTGATCCATTTACGCAATCAAGCCAGAGCCGATAAGAACTGGGCGTTGAGCGACGATATTCGCGATCAGTTGATGGAGAAAGGCATCGTGTTGAAAGACGGTAAAGACGGCACGACCTATACCATCCAGTCATGATAAGTAAACTCATTGGTTGGCTGCTGATTTTACCGGTTCGTATATACCAATGGATCCTATCTCCGCTTTTGCCCAATGCCTGTCGGTACACCCCCACCTGTTCGACCTACATGATTGAAGCCATTCAGGTTTGGGGGCCGTTTAAGGGGCTGTACTTGGGCTTAAAGCGGTTGTCGACCTGTCACCCCTGGGGCGGTAGCGGTCATGACCCCGTACCACAAAGAAAGTCACCGGAATAACATCTTGTATGAACGGTGTTTTTCAACGTACTTTGCAAAAAAATAAATCATATGTTGGCCATTGAATGTCAAGGCGTCTATAAACAGTACGGTGACAAGCAGGTACTCAACGACATCAATCTTGAAATTCCCGCTGGAAAAATATTTGGTTTGCTGGGCCCCAACGGC
Organism: Cryomorphaceae bacterium; assembly: GCA_003566715.1. Lineage (GTDB taxonomy): Bacteria > Bacteroidota > Bacteroidia > Flavobacteriales > Schleiferiaceae > CSBr16-58. Next base: position 13,309 of record PXCF01000030.1, read on the forward strand.
GCCGGCAAAACCACACTTATTCGCATCATCAATCAAATTACCGCTCCGGACAAAGGACAGGTTTATTTTTTTGGAGAGAAATTACAACGTCATCACATCGCCAAGGTGGGGTACTTGCCGGAAGAGCGCGGCCTGTATCGCAAGATGAAAGTGGGGGAGCAGGCCTTGTATCTCGCGCGCTTAAAGGGGATGGAGGCCGCCGTGGCCAAAAAGCGTTTGAAATACTGGTTTGACCGATTCGATATATCGGATTGGTGGGACAAAGAAGTACAAGCACTTTCTAAGGGGATGGCGCAAAAGGTACAGTTTATCGTTACCGTACTTCACCAGCCAGACCTACTGATTTTTGACGAGCCGTTTTCCGGTTTTGACCCCGTTAATGCCAATCTTATCCGGGACGAAATTCTCGAACTCAATAAAGCGGGAACAACCATCGTTTTTTCTACCCACCGAATGGAGTCGGTGGAGCAGTTGTGCGAAAACATTGCACTTATTCATGAGTCAAAACTTATGGTGCAATCGTCGTTACGCGCACTGAAAGACCAATACAGAAGCAATTTGTGGGAAGTTGAGTGGCAGGGGAGTGATCTGCCTACATCATTTCCGACGGGTATTACTTTAGACCATGCTTCACCCACGGGTGAGGCGCAATTATTGACATTCCAAGCCGATGATACGGCCCCAATCCCCGATTTGCTATCTTCGTTAATGGCGGTAGGGAATGTCTATGCGATGCGGGAGAAGCTTCCGTCATTACAAGATATTTTTATTGAACGTGTAACTACAAAAACGTCCGTCAATGAATAAGATATCCATCATCATCAAGCGCGAGTTTTTGTCGAGGGTACGCAAGAAGAGCTTTCTGCTGCTCACCGTGCTCGGACCCATATTGTTCGCCGCTGTAACCCTGGCTCCGGCTGCCATGATGCTTATTCCCGACGATGAACGGGTGATCATTGTCCTAGACAAACCCGGTGTACTCAACATGTGGGATGGGACCGATGACGTCGTTTTAAAGTACGCCAATCCCAAAACATACACCCTTGATGACATCAAAGAAATGGTGATGGAGGACGATCGTTTTCACGCCGCACTGCACATTCCGACCGGGGAAGGTTGGGATCCCGACTACATCGCGAAGAACGTGGTGTTTTTCTCTCGCGGCGATGTAAGTGTCAATGCCGCATCGGTGATTAAAGACAAGTTACAGCAAGAGTTAACCAATCAAAAACTGAATGCGTTGGGGGTTGACCCCGAGTTGATCAGCGGTGCAAAAACCACGGTTAGTTTTCGAACCATCGACATTTCCAAGGAAGAGGAAATGGAAACCACGGTAGGTCCAAAGATGGCCGTTGGCTTTGTCGGTGGCTTTGTGATTTACTTTTTCATCTTCATTTACGGCGGTATGGTGATGCGTTCGGTGATTGAAGAAAAAACGAATCGCATTGTAGAAGTCATTATTTCGTCGGTGAAGCCTTTCCAGTTGCTCATGGGCAAGATCATTGGCGTGGCCTTGGTGGGCTTGACCCAACTGGGTATATGGGTCGTTCTCACCACGGCGATTGTTACCGCCGTGTCGTACCTGGTCTTTGGTCAAATGATGGACACCGAAGCCATTGCGGCCGGACAAGTACCCGATTCGGAAATGTCGTCCATACTGATATCGGGGCTGGATGCAGCGCAGTTGATCAATTTCCCTCTTATCATCGCCTGTTTTATTTTTTACTTTATAGCCGGTTATCTGCTTTACGGTTCGTTTATGGCCGCCGTAGGTTCCGCAGTTGATGCCGAAGCCGATGCCCAGCAGTTTGTGCTTCCGGTGAGTATTCCGTTGATCATTGCCATCATTGTGATGATGAATATTTTGACCAATCCAGACAACATTTTGCTCACCTGGATGTCGATTATCCCGCTCACGTCTCCCATCATCATGATGGCTCGACTGCCATTTGGCGTGCCCGTGTGGGAATTGTTATTGTCCATGTCCCTGTTGATTATCTTTGTGGTGCTGTCGATATGGATGGCCGGAAAAATTTACCGCACCGGGATATTGATGTACGGTAAAAAACCAACATTTAAAGAATTATTCAAATGGCTCTTCTATCGTGGATAACAACGTCTGACTTTGGGGCGGGGTTAAAAAGTTTTTTGGACTATCAGCTGCTGGTTGCCGGTAAAGTAAACATACAGGTAGGTACCATTTTTATTTTGGTGCTTATTTATTTGGGCACCAAATTGATTTTGAATCTTTTTAAAAAGTATGTTAAGCGAAAAGCCCGCAAAACCAAAGTTGATACCGGTAAAGCCATTGCCGCTTACCAAATTGCAGAGTACGTTCTGTACATCCTGATGGTGGTGCTGATGCTGCAAAGCATAGGGCTGCCCATCACGCTATTCGTAGCCAGTTCGGCGGCCTTGTTCATCGGTATTGGTTTGGGGGTTCAAGACCTGTTTCGCGACATCGTTGCCGGTTTCATCATTCTCTCAGAACGCACCGTCACGGTAGGCGACGTGGTTGAGGTGGCGGGAATGGTGGCGCAGGTAAAGGAAATTCATTGGCGCACAACCACCGTCTATACGCGCGACGATATTGTGGTGATCATCCCCAACAACAAATTGGTGCGCGAACAAGTGGTCAACTGGAGTCAAAATCGCTTACCAACGCGTTTTCACATTACGGTAAAAGTGGATTATGGTACCGACTCCCGCAAGGTAGAAGCCGCCTTGATCAAATCCATCGAAGACAACCGCGAGGTGGTCAAAATCCCCGCACCATCCGTCATGCTTCGCGATTTAAACGAAAACTACATGGTTTTCAACTTGTATTTTTTCTCCAGAAATCTCTTCCGTATCGAACGCCTCAAAAGCGACATCCGCTTCGATGTAGAACAAGCCTTTCGCGAAGAAGGCATCCGCTTTGCCTTTCCGAAGAGCGAGGTACATCTCAAGCAAAACAACAATTGATTTAGCAACAAACGCTTTTATAACATTACATGCTCTCCATACAAAACCTCACGTTAGAGTTTCCTACACGCATTATTTTTGACGGTATCAGTTTTTTAATCAACCCGGGGGATAAGGTCTCTTTGGTGGGTAGAAATGGTGCCGGTAAGTCAACCCTGCTCAAAATATTGGCCGGTGAACATCCGCCGCAGGGTGGGTCGGTCAATAAGCCCAAAGAATTTAGCCTTGGCTATTTGCCGCAAGAACTCGCGCTGCCGGAAGGAAAGACCGTGCGGGAAGAAACCGAAACCGCCTTTGTAGAATTGCGTGCCATGGAGACGAGGATCAACGAGATCAACGAGCAACTGGCTACGCGAACAGACTACGAAAGTGAAGCGTACATTGACCTCATTCAGGAATTGACCGATACCACCCAAACGTATGAGATGAAAGGCGGGTATACCCTCGCCGGGGAAGTGGAAAAAGTGCTGTTTGGACTGGGTTTTAAACCGGAAGATCTCGACCGTGCACTGGCCACTTTTAGTGGGGGATGGCGCATGCGGGTAGAGTTGGCGAAGATTCTTCTGCTCAATCACGATGTGATTCTACTGGATGAGCCGACCAACCACCTCGACATTGAGTCCATCATTTGGCTGGAATCTTTCCTCAAGACCCACCCCTCGGCAATTGTACTGGTATCGCACGATAGAAACTTCATGGATAACGTGACCAGCAGAACCATCGAGATTGTCAACGGGAAGATTTACGACTACCCCGCGCACTATAGCAAGTTTTTAACGCTGCGAGAAGAACGCGTACAGCAACAAATAAACGCCAAAAAGAACCAGGAAAAAGAAATCAAGGAAACGCAGCAGTTGATTGATCGCTTTAGAGCCAAAGCATCTAAGGCCTCCTTTGCTCAGAGTTTGATTAAAAAGCTCGATCGCATGAATACCATTGAGGTTGATGAGCTGGAGTCCGGACGCATCAATTTTAGTTTCCCTGCCGCTCAGGCCTCGGGTAAAGTGGTGCTCAAACTGGAGGATGTGTCTAAATCCTTCGGTGAAAAACGCGTGCTAAACGGCGTTAATATGGAGATTGAACGTGGAGACCGCGTGGCATTTCTCGGTCAGAACGGACAAGGTAAAACCACGCTGGTGCGTTTGCTGATGAACGACATTGAAGGTGAAGGCGAGGTCCACTGGGGTCATAACGTAAAGGTTGGCTATTATGCACAGGAGCAAACCAGTTGGCTCGACGGCAACAAAACTGTTTTGCAGACCATTGAAGACGAAGCGCAAGACGACATTCGTCCGAGGGTGCGTAGCATACTGGGCGCGTTTATGTTTTCCGGCGAAGATGTCGGCAAGAAAGTAAAAGTACTCTCCGGTGGTGAAAAAGGGCGCTTGGCCTTGTGTAAACTCTTGCTAACTCCGGTCAACGTATTGGTGATGGATGAGCCGACCAATCACCTTGATTTGCGCAGCAAAGATGTACTCAAACAAGCTTTGCGAGAATTCAGTGGCACCATCATCCTGGTGAGTCACGACAGGGACTTTCTTTCCGGCCTAACCGATAAGTCGTACGAATTCAAAGACGGTAAAGTCAAAACCCACCTTGGCGACATTCAATCCTTCCTCGATGCCAAGCAAATGGAGAGTTTTCGGGAATACGAGCAGCAAAAGAAGAAACAAGAGAAATCAGCCACGAAAAACGGCAACAAGCAAAGTGACGATAAGCGCAAAAGGGAAGAGGAGAAGGCCGAGCGCAAGCGGAGCAAGCAATTGGAGAAAACAGAAACGGCTATTGCCGATTTAGAATCGGAAATAGCCGTTATGGATGATCAATTACAAAATCCGGAAACCTACAAGCAATTACTCAACGACGAGGCGTTTTTTGAATCCTACAACGCCAAGAAAGCCGAGTTAGAGAAATTGATGGATGTTTGGTCTGATTTGATAAATGGTTAAGTGTATGGGCGTAATTCATACGCCCCTATACTAAAACTGTATTGTTCCAATATCTGTTCGCTGACCTACCAGCACATCTACAGGTGAAACAATGGTATCGTTAAACCCGGCTGCGGGTTCAAGTAACACATCGTAGGTGCCAGCTTCCAAATTTTTGATAAGGAAAGTACCTGTCGAATCGGCAATGGCACCAAATGTATCGCCGGAGGCAATGGCGTAAGCCGCACCAGCTGAAGCAATCGGATCAAAGGTACCGGTGATGGAACCAGAAATACCTTCGGTAATCACACGGATAACCGGCTTTAAGATGTATTTATTGTTACC
>PXCF01000136.1 GCA_003566715.1 Cryomorphaceae bacterium
AAGGAATGGCGTTGATGGACAATAAGTCCCCGTTGCTGTGGGTAGAGTAGATGTTGGGGTAGCCCCCTGAGTTCTCCATCTTATGTGCATCCCAGTCGCCATCAAATCCGTCGGTGGTGCCCTCTATAAAGGCGATTACTGTCTGGTCTTGCTTAGCCGTATCACTGTCCCAGGCGCTCCGCAACACCAAACGATCGAAGTTTGTGCGTGGTGAGCTGCTGCTACTAGATGCCACCGTGCCGTGGGTGGATATTGTAAGTGTTCCCCCGGCAAATTGGGGTGAACTATTGCCATTTGCTTGCATCCAAAATGCAGTGAGTGGCGGCACAATATTACCGGTTGGCGTCCCGGCAGGGGCAAATGTTGAATAATTACCGCTCGTTGGATTAAACCGATAAAAGGCTGCGTTGAAGTTTGCACGAGATGTGCTAAGCACATCCAAATTACAAGTAAACGGATTGGCCACCAGGTTCCAGCCACCTCGTGTTGTATTGTTATTTGACATGGCAACTCGTGCTGCGGCATTGACATTACCCCACACCAGTGTTGGCAAGTTTGCGGAAGTGGTGGGTGTACCCGTAAACGCATACACGCCGGCTGAAGTACGTATTCCGTTAACACCAACAAAACCAAAATATCCACGTGCATCATCAATAGGGACGGCATTGTTAGGAACATTGTCGTAATCTTGACCGTTCCACGAAAATAAGTTTTGTGTGTTGACTGTTCCGCCATCCGTTCCTACAGATCCAAAGATACCGGCAGTAGAATTTTGCATAGAGCTTCCTACAAGGTTCCATCCTAATTCAAAATAGCGATGCTGTACAACCTCACCACTGCCACTGTAATTGTCAAACTTCAACTGGGCGTAAGACGTTACACTACTTGCCTCTAAAACAATATCTTCGCTGGAATTATGCACAACATCACCGGTTAACCAGAGATACTTGCCATCTGAAACCGTAAGCGTGGCGTCATCCTGTACTGTGAGGTTTTTAAACGACAAATCATCTGTAACAGAAAAGGATGCGCCTCCACGTAGTTCCAAGTGAGCTTCAGACAAAAAGGATATTTTGTCTTCATTTTCTACAGTATCTTTTATAATTATATGTCCGTCACAACTCACCTGCGTTGCGCTGCTGCTTACTGATAGACCATTAGTAAAAATTATTTGGGTATTAGGAGCTATGTGAACATTATTCACCACAATCGCTTCGGGAGCTTGAGCATGCACAGAGCATGTTAGTCCACAGACCAACGTCAAAATTGATATTTTTTTCATAATAATAGCGTTTTTTTCATCAAAATTGTGATATCGACATAATCAAACAGTTTAAAAAGACAGACACACAATTATTTGTAGTTCAGCAAATTTAATTTTTAAATTGAGATTTACGACATTTGATATATATACAAAATATACTCAAAACGGGTATTTTTGATAGACAATCATAGACAAAAACCAGAGAACCGGAAAAGTGGCGGCGTTTTTTCGAATGATGTTTTAAAAAGCCAGGAATTTTAGCAATTTATGCTTTCGGCTTTAATAAAATTTCGTTTCATATTCAGTGCTTTTACACTAAAATTACGTAGATAACGGACAGTTTAGCTACGCAGGCGTGGATTGCTGCGCAGGCATGGGAGTGCAAGAACGTTGGCGGGTGGATGTTTTGGGTTTGGGGAGCTTGCCAGAGAGCTGGTTTTGATGCACATAAGCATGTGCTGACCGGAATTTATTTATTTATACCCTCTGGCATGTAGAAAACGAATGCTTTTACGCCTTACCTCTGAGAAACTTGACAAAGGGCTGACTTTTATACTGCCATTCGTAAAGATATCAGAAATCATCCATCTGAAATCAAAAATCTTCAATCTCTTATCCGCCAATCCACCCAAGATTTCAGGTGATCCACCGATTTGGGCTTGAGCAGGATTTTCTGGTCGCCATCAAGTAAGAACATGGTGGGGGTAGCGAATACGTGAAAATCCCGTGCGGCTTGGGTATTCCACTTTTGCAAATCGGTGGTGCTGGTGAAGGGCAATCCACCCACGAAACGAACAAAATCGTCGACGTTTTCGTCTAAAGACACCAACACGATTTCAATGCCAAGCGCCTTCCATTCTTCGTAGAGATTGCCCAGTTTGGGTATTTCTTCTGTGCAGTGGCCACACCAGCCGGCGGCAAACACCACCACTTTGTAGCTCGCCTGTATGTCACTGAGGCGATTGGCTTGCAGGCCCTCCGGTCGGTAGGTGTACTCCGAGAAAAGAATATCTGGAGCGGTATTGCCGGTTTTCATCTTACGGTAGCCCTCCAGTTGGTTGGCCAAATCGCCGTCAACGGTGCAACTTTGTTCGTTGAGCACCTTGATGGCGAGGTATTCTGCGGAGGTAAACAAACTGCGTTTTTCCAGCAGTTTGAAGAGGTAGTCGGTGATTTCGTTGTACTTCGCTTCGTCGGATAACAGTTGCGCAAGTATGATGTCGATGGAACGATTGAGGTCGGCAAAAACGGAGTCGAGCGCACCGCTGCTGTTTTCGATGAACCATACATGGTTGTCGAGGGCTTCGCGTAGGAGGCCGCTTTTGTAAAGTCGGGCGTCGCTGTAGTCGATTTTGCGCAGGGCGTTGCGGGTAGGTTCGATGTTTTCCGGTTCGTATTGTGCCACGCGCGCCACACTGTTCAACAATTTTCGCATCGGTATATACCACTGGATGTAGCTATCGTCTGCTAAGCCCTGAAAAAATCGACTTTCTTCCTTTGCAATGCGGGTTTTTTCTTGTTGGATGGCTTTAATGGGTTTTTTTTTGCCCCTAAAATGGGCGTCGGTATTGTACATCTTTTGCAGGTAATTCCAGGCGCTGAGAGCCTGTTCGCGCTTGGGTTGCTCGTTGATGTACTGTTGGAAAAGCAGGTTTTCCTCCCCTTGGCTCACCTGGAGTTGATAGTCCTCATCTTGCTCCTTCCAGCTCACCATAATTTGTTCATCGGTGAGAACCACAACGGATGGTCTAAGACCTTCGGCGCTCAAAAGGCCGATACCGTAATCGTTAGTAGCAAATTTCAGAACAAAACTTCCTCCTTCATCCACCTTTATGCTATCGATGGTATAGGTGTCAAAGTGATGAAAGCCTTGAAGCTTAAGGTATTGATTGGCCAGCACGGGAAAGTTTCCGGTGATTTGCTGAGCAAAGACAAGGCTGCTTACAAAGTGGAGAGCAAGAACAAAAAAAGTTTTCATAGTAACGTTGTTTAAAGCCGTGACAAAAGTATTATGTTTAATGATTGTTGTGCAGGGCTCTCAGGTATGGCGTGTAAAAAGGCGTGCCTGGGGAGCAAGCGCGTATCATTTCACAAATACCTATATCAAGCCAATCTTTTATTTTATCGGCGCTCGTTAAAACAACCATGTTTAATGCTGCCATAGGCTAAGTACTTTCCATTTTAAAACTTTTACCGGTGTTAATCCCTAATGCAACGTATCGTTCGCCCCACTGTTCGAGAACTTGTTTCAAAATCTAGTGTAGAATTGTTGTTTGCAAAGTTCAATACGCGCACGTCTGTTCCTGATGCTGTGCTGGTGGAGTACCTGCCCAGAGAACCTACACCAAACATGTTCCCTGTTGTTCGTCCTCTAGCCCCCGCTACCGTTAATTTAATTGGAGCGTTAAAGGCGTCTTGAGCTCGATTTGACGTTACCGGCCAAGTCAAAACCTCTGCATCCCATTCTGCTTCTGTAGGCAAGCGAAAGCCTGCAGGACATGGGTTGTTCGTTCCCTGTATCCCATTCCAGAGATTATTGTTGTCGTTCGTTTGGGTCAACCAATTATTGTCGCCCTGATCTCGAGTGATAAACAAACCGTCCCAAACGCCATTATCTTGTGCATTATTCGGTCGATTGGTTGATACATTACCATCAATTTCTGAAGATGTGGTAACCGTATCACCGCTGAATCTAGAAATGCATTGATGACCCTCGGCATATCGCCCCCATTGAAAAAGGAAACCGTATGCTTGTTGGTGCGTAGGTGAGCTTGCTTGACTAACCGCACCTAAATTTCGATCCATCCATACACGACCGCCACCACTTGTGACTTCTACAACCTCAGTAGGTTCTATACCGCAATGATTATATTGCGGACTCCAATAATCAGGGCCGCTGCATAAGTCTATCCATATTTTACCATTATACTGCTGTAGGCACTGAGTATCGTAATTATAAATCATTAGGCCAACGACTGGTTGTGATATTGCTTCTCGCTGAGTGTAGGACAGGCGAGGCGGCAAAAAACCCTTGGTATTAGATTCAACTTCCAAAGCCGCACTGCCATCTACATTGGTGGGGTTGTCGCCAATTTTTACTTGGGCGTGCAGCGTGCCCAAACCGAGGACGGCGAGTGAGGTGAGGGTGATGATTGGGTTTTTCATTGTTGTTTATTAGGGGGTGAGGAAGTGAGGGTTGGAGGGAACGTACTTTTCACTCCTTAATACACCGAACCGAAGATCCAGGTGAACGATTTACAGTAAAAAAACCGAATATGTTGTTGTTATTAAATGCAAACCTTCTGGTG
>PXCF01000093.1 GCA_003566715.1 Cryomorphaceae bacterium
ATATACAGATGCGCAGCAATGTCACTGAGCTTGGGATGATTGAGGTACGACCCGGCGAAGAGGATCCGGCATACGCGATCATGCGACAGGCGATTGCCCGCAGTAAATACCACCGCTTGCTGGTAGATGCCTACACGTGTAAGGTATACACCCGTGGATCGGGAAAAATTACCGAAGCGCCCAAGTTTTTTGTGAAATTACTCGAGCGCGACGATATCTATCTCAACCGTACATTCACCACCGAAAGCATCAGTGAGCTGCATTTTCAACAGCCCGATTCGGTGGCTGAGAAGGTCATTGCCATGCGCACGGTGGCGACGGAGACGCCTTCGCCCAACGCATACATCAATGCCAGTTTTTACTTCCCCAAGGTTGCCGGGGCAATTTCGCCTCTGGCGCCCAATGCTTTTTTTTACTATCGCTTCGGTTATCGCGGATCGTTTGAGGAAAATGGACGAACCATTTTTAAGATCAGCGTTACGCCCAAAACCAAAGGGATGGATACCTATTCGGGAACCATTTACATATGCGATGGCGACTTTGCCATTCACAGTTTGGATTTGAGTACGTATATCACCGGATTTAATGTGCGTATCAAACAGTTGCACCAAGCGGTAGACAAAGACATTTGGATGCCTGTCAACCACCGCATCGATTTCTCGGGAAAAATTATGGGTATTGTTGGGGCGTACTCGTACATCGCCAATGTGGACGAGTATGACATCACGATTAATCCATCCATTGGTGTTATCGAAGTAGCCATTGATGAAGAAGAAACGGGAGCTTCTGTTCACAGTACAAGAGATACGGTAGTGACGGTCAACAGCAAAAAAGACCTCAAGCGCGAACTCAAACGCATCGAAAAGGAGCAACGCAAACAAAAAGAAGAGCCCGAAGTAGTCACCCATCGCTATCGCAAGGTGGATTCACTGGCCACCAAGTGGACCGAAGAGCAGTGGTTGAGTAAGCGTCCCATTCCTCTGTCGGACGATGAGCAGCGGGGCTACGATATTGGCGACAGTTTGGCAGAGGTCAAAGGCCTTAACGAAGACACCACGGAGTATGTCAAGCGCTTTGAATGGTTCGATCCCTTACTTGGCGCTAATTACAAGTTGGGAAAATATAAAAGTCTTCGCTGGCATTCACCCCTTACTTTATTGGGCTACAATACCGTTGAAGGGTACTTTGTTCAGGGGAGAATGACCTATAAGGGTTGGCTAAGGAAGAAGTATCAATTCAATGCAGGTGGACAAGTGCGGTACGGACTTTCTGATAATACCACATTTGCAAAAGGTTGGATGGAATTTGAGCGTAACAATGAAGGTCACAAGCGCAAATGGTCGTTGAATGGTGGGCATTTCGTGGAGCAGTTCGACGAAAACCAGCCCATTTCTGATTTTGTCAATACGCTACACACGCTTTTGCTCGGCCAAAATTTTCAAAAGCTCTATGCGCGTACGTATGTCGGATTGGCATTTGAAAACGATTGGAATAAAAAAACCGAGCTTCGAGTGATGGCCGATGCCAATCGACGGATGCTATTAGAAAACACCTCCGATGAGCGTTGGCTTTTTACAAATAGAGAGCTATTGCCTAATAACCCGGTAGAAAATCTCGTAGCCCACAACGCCTACAGGTTGGGCGTAGACATGACCTTTCGTCCAAAGTTGACCTACCGTTCCTATAATGGCTATAAAAATCCCAATATCGGCCCGTATGTAGCCGAGTTTGGGGTGATGTTTCGTACCGGCATTTACGACGATGCCGCCGATGGATTTGCGCATTTACAGCTCAATTATGCCCAGGCCGTTTCCTTCGGCGTGAGTGGTGCCTTGGACTGGAACGTCGCGGCGGGAACTTTTTTCAACACCAATCCCATGTTTCAAGACGTCAAACATTTCTTAGCCAATCAGACGATCTTTGCTCCGATGAATACCCGGAAACAGTTTAGACTCATGCCGTATTACACGTATTTTACCCAAAGCGAATACGTCCAAGCCATGACGCATTACGAGTTTCGTAAACTGTTGGTCACTCAGTTTTTTTATCCCCGTTTGATGGGGGTAAAGGAGCAGGTGTTTGTCAACGGTATGTACGATATCGACGGACAGCATTACTTAGAAGCCGGTTATTCCCTCCAGAACATTTTTCGCGCCTTTCGAGTTGATATTGGGGTAACCATTTTACCCCATACCGGTAGGGTAGGCGCTATGATTGGAATGGGCGGATTTATACAGTTTGAATGATAGATTTTATTTATCATTGCATCATGGTAAGGCCAACATGTCGAATCTCATGGTAGAAATTCGTATTTTTGCCAAGTAAATCAGAATTAAAGAATCATAAATCATAAATTGAAATGAGAGAACTAAACGAAGACAATCTTGCAGACATTGTCAAAGAAAACAAGAAAGTATTGGTGCAATACGGCGCTACTTGGTGTGGCAATTGCCGAATGATCAAGCCAAAATTTAAGCGTTTGGCTGGTGAAACCGAAGGCGTGGTATTCGTTTACGCCGATGCCGAGAAATACCCCGATAGCAGAAAACTGGCCAACGTGAGCAATTTACCGACGTTTGCCTCATTCGTCGACGGAAAGTTAATCAACGAAGAAGCAGGAAGTAAAGGAGAACTATTAAAACGCATGATCGATGAGATTACCAATCATTAAGCATACCCTTGGTTTCATAAAGGAAAACGACGAAGACTACATCCACGAAACCCTGGAAGTCCTCGAGCATTTCGCCGACGCTCGCGGCATTAAAGACGAGGAACTCGAAGTTATCGGTGAACTGGTCTCCAACCTCTATGGCGCCCTTGAGGTGAATCAAGAAATCAAAAACGGCACACCCGAGAAAGAAGCTCTGAATGCATTTATGAAGCGGGTTCAGGCGGCGATCGAATAGTCTGATATTCAAGTGTTTAGTCGTCGATTCGTTGAGGTGATTATGGAAATATTTTTCAACCTTTAAAGTTTATCGCACTGGCGCAGGTTTCAATAAAAAAACCCCGAACATATCGGGGTTTTTTTGATTCTAAGCGGGTGGTTTTACGACCAATTGGTCATTTTATCAAACCCTTCTTTAAAAGATTCTGAAGCCTCAGAAAAGGCCTTGCTGGCGTTTTCAAAAGTATCTTCAGAGGCGCTTTTCATCTCTGAGAATGTGTCTTCCAGTTTGTCCTTCCTCTTTTCCAAATCTGCAATGGCGGAGTCGTATTTATCGTGTGCATCTTGAGACGCCTTCTCGCGTTTCTCTTTCAGCTCATTTAACTTAGCCGATACCTCATCAATGGTTTTAGACGCTTTTGCCTTCAATTCTTCCTTGTTCATTGTTATATATATTTTTAATGATTAAACTTGTGAGGAATATAAGGGTTACGTTTTATAATTTCCGTTAATGAGTGTTAAATTTCGTCCATAATTATTAATTCTTCAAAAATTTCCCCAACCACTCATCCTGCTCCCACAACATATGCATCACGCTTTCTCTCGCCGCGTAGCCATGACTTTCCAACGGTAGCATCACCAGGCGAACGGGGGCCCCCAGTCCTTTGAGGGCGTTGAAATAGCGCTCGCTTTGCATGGGGTAAGTGCCTGAATTATTGTCGTCGGCCCCGTGGATGAGGAGCAAAGGTGTTTTCATTTTATCGGCATTGCTGAATGGCGACATGGTGTGGTAAATCTCCGGGGCTTCCCAATAGTTGCGCTCTTCGGATTGAAAACCGAATGGCGTGAGGGAGCGGTTGTACGCTCCGCTGCGGGCAATGCCGGCGGCAAACAAGTCTGAATGGGTCAGGAGGTTCGCGGTCATAAAAGCGCCGTAACTGTGTCCGCCAACGGCTACGCGCTCGCGCTCGATATACCCTAGATGGTCAACCGCGTCAATGGCGGCTTTGGCATTGCCGACCAATTGCTCGATAAAACTGTCGTTTGGCTCCTCGTCGCCTTCGCCGACTATTGGAAAGGCCGTATTGTCGAGCACCGCATAGCCGCGTCTCACCCAGTAAATCGGTGATCCGTAGTGTGGATAGGTAAACTGATTGGAACTGGCAGTCACCTGACCGGCACTGGCGCGGTCTTTATACTCGCGTGGATAAGCCCACATAATCATGGGTAATTTCTCTCCGGAAGTGGTGTCGTAATCTTCCGGTAAATACAAGGTTGCCGATAGGGGTAGGCCGTCTGCTCTTTCGTAGTTCAAAACTTCCTTGTGCACATTACCCAAGGCGGCGAATGGATTTTCAAAATCGGTAACCTGCTTAATTTCGTGTGTTCGCAGGTTCTTTTTGATATAATTGGGATACATTTGAGCACTTTCGATGCGAATGAGTAGCCAATCGTCCTTATCTCTACTCACAAATCGCACGAAGGACTGTAGGGTATCGTCGCCCGAGGCTTGAAACACGCGAAAAGACTTCTGTTCGCTAGGATAAATGGCATCGATGAAGGGGTACTTGCCGTTTGGACGATAGCCATCGCCCATCAGCCAAAGCATGCCATCTTTTAGGTCGAGCACATTGCGGTTGTATTCGTTCTTCACCGTGATAAATCGACCCGGATCGGCGTACCGGTCTTGGTAATTACGCTCGTTAAAAAGCACGGGGTCGAGATCCGTATTCGCCGGATTGAACGTGAGCGTGCGCGCGGTGCGACTGTTCCACCAGTATTCATTGACAACGGCCACGGTATCGTTCCCCCAAGTAATACTGGAAAAACGCAACTTGGTGCGCAGCAATTCCTCTGAGTTTGTTGTAAAAGGGGCATTCCATTGAAATACCGCGTCTCTTTGCTCGACCTCCTTGCGTGCGTCTCCTTCATCCAGGGCCTCTACGTACACCAGCGTTGACGGACGGTCGTCGCGCCACTGAATGCTGCGCTTACCGGTGCGCACCGACATAAAGCCCTTGGGCAATTCCTCCGTCAGCGGCACACGTTCGATGATTTGCACCATCTCGCCTTTGGGGTCGAGAACGTAAAACGTGGTAGGAAACCGGCTGTAGGGTACGATGTAGGAGAACGGACGATTGATTTCGCTGATCATGATGTACTCGCCACCTGGAGCCGGAGACATGCTGCGGTACATGCCGGCCTTGCGCCAAAGCGTTTGCTTGCCTTTTAAATCTACCCGCCAAATCTCTGAAGTGGCCAAGGTTTCAAAATTTGCCTCGTCGGCCGGGCTCTTCAATAAATCCTGATAAGTTCTGTTTTGAGCTTTGGTGCCGGCCTCGTTGACCGATACGATGGGACCGGTGGGAATGCTGTTGTCGGTATCGATCAGTCCAGGACGTCCTTTTGGAAGTCGTCTGACCAAAAATCCACTGTCGTCGCTGTTCCAAACGTATGGTTGCCCCATATTCGCGTTGAGGTCGTCGTCGGTTACTTTTTGTGCCTTGGCTTTTTTGTAGTCCACCACCCAGAGTTCAACACCTTTGGAGGTGGTGTTGGTAAAGGCAATCATGTCCTGCTTTTTTGACCAAGAAATATGCGTGATTCGCGCGTTCTCCGGCAGATTTTTAATGCTGGTTTCGGTCATTTTTTCCGGGTCGTAAAGTGATATTTTGTGGTAAAATCTCGCCCGTGAAGAAATATTGGTCACCGGATTGATACGTAGTCCGGCCAAGCGCATTTCCGTCTCGGCCAATTCCGCCAACCCCACGTAGTTACTACGATATAGCAAAATCGCTTTGGAGCCGTCGGTATTCATGGAAATCTGCGGCGGTCGTTCCGCATCGGCCAATTTTAGAATGTCTTCATGGGGCTTTTGATAGGTTATATTGACCTGAGCATGAACGAAAAAAGGGAAAAGGAGGGAGAGAATTACTATACGCATGGTTGTTGTTTTTTTCATTGCACAATATACAAGCATTTATTGTAGACGTGCAAGGGGTAGCTTTAGCGATGTTGGGTGATGGTGAGCGGTGAGCTGAGGGTTGCCCATACAGTTATACTTCATTACCTTTGTAGCCATCATTTAATATCTATCACATGACAATTGGTGTTCTTGTTTTCCCCGGATCGAATTGCGATCGCGACATGATGTACGTTTTAGAAACCATCATGGGGCATAAAGTCGTTGAACTCTGGCATAAAGATTCCGACCTCAAAGGTGTGGACATGGTCGTTTTGCCTGGTGGTTTTTCTTATGGTGACTACCTGCGCAGCGGTGCCATTGCCCGTTTTTCTCCGCTCATGAATGCGGTGATTGATTTCGCCAATAACGGCGGATACGTGCTTGGTGTGTGCAACGGTTTTCAAGTACTCTGCGAATCCGGATTGCTTCCCGGTGCGCTCTTACACAATACATCACACCGATTTACCTGTAAAAATGTACACATCACGCCTGCCAATCACGCCAGTGCCATCAATGCCGATTTGAGCGACGAGGCGCTGTGTATTCCTATTGCGCACGGGGAAGGACGTTACTATATTTCCGATGAAGACCTCAAAACCTTGGAAGACAACAACCAAGTTATATTTCGTTACAGTCAGCCCGACGGTACCGTTGACGATTCGGCCAATCCCAACGGCTCCATCAATAATATCGCCGGTGTGTGCAACAGCAACCGCAACGTATTTGGTATGATGCCGCACCCCGAGCGTGCCGCCGACGAGAATTTGGGCAATACAGACGGTGCCAAGATTTTTGCCAGTCTGTTGGCCAACGTAAAGGCACTTGCCCAATAATCCACGAAAAACAGCCCCAACATGTCGAGAATTCTTATTGCTGAGGACGAACAGGCCATTCGCAACGTACTGACCAATATTTTGGAAGAAGAAAACGCTTCTTTCGTTATCGACGTGGCAGAGGACGGCAAACAAGCCGTTGAAAAGCTCAAGGACAATCCCTACGATTTGCTGATTTGCGACATCAAAATGCCCGTAATGGACGGGGTGGAGGTGCTTGAGCGCGCCGTTTTGATGAGTCCTGATACTTCCGTGGTCATGATTACCGGTCATGGCGATGTGGAGTTGGCCGTAAAGTGTATGCAAATGGGCGCCTTTGATTTTATCAGCAAACCACCCGATTTGAATCGACTGTTGACCACCGTGAGAAATGCATTGGACAATAACTCACTCAAGGTAGAAAACAAGCGTTTGCGCAAGAAGGTGAGCAGACATTACACCATGATTGGTACGTCGCCCAAGCTTGAGCAAATTCGCCAAATGATAGATAAAATCGCCCCAACCGACGCCCGCGTAATGATTACCGGACCCAACGGAACGGGAAAAGAATTGGTGGCGCACGCTGTGCATACCCAAAGCGAACGAAGTAAGAAACCGTTTATTGAAGTGAACTGTGCGGCCATTCCTTCCGAACTGATCGAAAGTGAATTGTTTGGTCACAAAAAAGGGGCATTTACATCCGCGGTAAAAGACCGCAAAGGAAAATTTGAATTGGCAGATGGCGGCACCTTGTTCCTCGATGAGGTTGGCGATATGAGTTTATCGGCCCAGGCCAAAGTACTCCGCGCATTGCAAGAAGGCAAAATTACTCCGGTTGGTGGAGACAAATCCATCAACGTCAACGTACGCGTGATTGCCGCGACAAACAAAGACTTAAAGGCCGAAATTGCCGAAGGTAATTTCCGTGAAGACCTTTACCACCGTTTGGCCGTTATCCTTATTAAAGTCCCGGCGTTGGACGAGCGCAAAGACGATATTCCATTATTGGTGGAGCATTTCGTCCAGCAACTGTCGGCCCAAGATGGCATGGCAGCTAAGATTTTTACCGACGACGCCATCAAGCGTTTACAAGACCGCTCTTGGACTGGCAACATTCGCGAACTACGCAATGTGGTGGAGCGCCTGATGATTCTTGGCGCCAATGAAGTTACCGCGGAAGACGTAGATAAGTACGTGTAGGTGGTTTTGAAAACAGATGTTTAGAAGTGGCTTTTTTGGTCACTACAAAGCAATTAAACAAGGCTAAAGCCCTTAGCTCACCCATCACTGCTTATAAAAGCTCTCCGTACAAATCGTAATCTTCTGCCTTGGTAATTTTTACATTCACAAAAGAGCCGGGGCTGAGGTAATTGTCTTGTGCATCAATCAGTACTTCATTGTCCACATCGGGGGAGTCAAACTCTGTACGTGCCACGTAGTGTGGTCCTTCTTTGCGGTCGATGAGAACGCGGTAGGTGTTGCCTACCATGGCTTGGTTTAATTCACGAGAAATGTCTTGCTGTGCAGCCATGATTTGTGCCACACGGTCTTCTTTAACCTCGGCGGGTACGTCGTCTTCATATTGGAAGGCGTGGGTGTTTTCTTCGTGTGAGTACGTGAAACAGCCCAAGCGGTTGAACTTACTGTCCTTTACCCATTGCAACATGGTTTGGAAGTCTTCCTCAGACTCTCCGGGAAAACCGGCAATGAGGGTGGTGCGAATGACAATTCCCGGGACCTTCTCGCGCATCATGTCGAGCAGTCGGTTGGTTTTTTCCATCGTTGTACCTCGTCGCATGCGCTTGAGAACCGAATCGGCGATGTGCTGTAGCGGTATGTCTATGTAGTTACACACTTTGGGTTCTTCGCGAATCACGTCCAATACATCTTCAGGGAAGCCGGTAGGGAAGAGGTAGTGCAAACGAATCCACTCGATGCCTTCCACTTTAACCAAGGCGCGAAGGAGCTTGGCCAACTCGCGTTTTTTGTACAAATCAAGTCCGTAGTAGGTAAGGTCTTGAGCAATGAGAATAAGTTCTTTTACGCCTTTAGCAGCCAGTTTTTCAGACTCGGTCACCAAGTCTTCAATGGGTTTTGACTTGTGTCCGCCGCGCATCAAGGGGATGGCACAAAACGCACAGGGACGATCACAGCCCTCCGCAATTTTTAAATAGGCGTAGTGGCGCGGGGTGGTAAGTAAGCGCTCGCCAACCAATTCATGCTTGTAGTCGGCACCGAGAGCTTTGAGCAGTAGAGGCAAATCTCTGGTACCAAAGTATTGATCCACTTCAGGTATCTCCGCTTGGAGGTCGGGTTTGTAGCGCTCCGATAGGCAACCGGTGACGAATAATTCGTCGATGTTGCCGCTGGACTTCTGCTGGGCAAAGTGTAGGATGGTGTTGATGGATTCTTCCTTGGCATTATCGATGAAGCCGCAGGTGTTGACCACAATGACGTTGGCTTCGCCGTCTTTGCCTTCGTTGATGACTTCCTTGCCGGAGGCCTTTAGTTGACCGCTCAGAACCTCGCTGTCGTAAACATTCTTACTACAGCCAAGGGTTACAACATTGATCACATTTTTTTTGGTCGACTTGGTACGCATGATATTTAAATTAGTGTTTGTCCAAATAGTGTCAGTGGCTGCTCTAGAAAGTTCAAGAGCAAGGCTTGCGACCCCGATAGCTACCGTGGGAAATCAGGGATTTACAAAGGTAAATGACCGTATTTTCAATTGAGCATAACGAAGCTATTGGACTTTATAGACAAGACTTAGGCGTTGAAAAAACTTTTGACGAATTCCTTAGGACTAAAAGGTTGAAGGTGCTCGGCACTTTCACCCACGCCGATATATTTTACCGGAACTTGAAACTGATCGCTTACGCCAATGACCACGCCACCTTTTGCGGTGCCGTCTAGTTTGGTCACCGTAAGCGAGCTCACATCCGTAGCAGCGATGAAATGCTTGGCCTGCTCAAAGGCGTTTTGTCCGGTGCTTGCATCAATGACCAGCATGGTTTCGTGTGGTGAATCGGGGATGAGTTTGCTCATCACGCGGCGCACTTTGGTCAGTTCGTTCATCAGATTAACCTTGTTGTGTAATCTACCGGCTGTATCGATGAGCACCACGTCTGCCTGTTGCGCTATGGCTGATTGCAGTGTGTCGTAGGCTACGGAAGCCGGGTCGCTGCCCTGTGCTTGTTTGACCACGGGTACGCCAACGCGCTTACCCCAGATATCGATTTGTTCAACGGCCGCCGCTCTAAAGGTATCGCCAGCGCCAATCACCACCTTTTTGCCTTCCGACTTAAAGCGATGGGCGAGTTTGCCGATGGTGGTCGTTTTGCCCACACCGTTGACGCCAACCACCATAATTACGTAGGGTTTTGGCGGATTGTTCATATAGACGTCATTGGTGTTTTTGACGTCTTGATTGGTGAGTAAATCGCTTATTTCATCTTCGAGAAAGCGGTTTAATTCTTCGGCACCAAAGTACTTGTCCTGGGCCACGCGCTCTTCGAGCTTGTCGATGATTTTTACCGTCGTAGCCACGCCCACATCAGAAGAGATGAGAACTTCTTCGATGTCGTCGAGTACATCTTCGTCTACTTTAGATTTTCCGAGGACGGCTTTGCCCAGTTTGCCCAGAAAATTACTGCGTGTTTTTTCCAGGCCTTTGTCTAAGTCGTCTTTTTCCTTTTTGCCAAAAAATTTACCGAGTATGCTCATGATTGCTGAAGCGTAAATGCTGTAATAATGGGCTGTGGATACAGCAAATTAGTGAGGGGTTATGACCATCTGCAAATAAACAGAAAAAGCCACCTTTGGTGCAAGGTGGCTCAAACGTCGATGCTGTTTGTCGACGATTACTTTTTCAAAAAGTCATTGACCAAATCTTTGGGCATAACTTTTTCTTCAAAACTATAGCTGTTGGAATCGTTTTTCTTTACCATTTTAACAACTTTGGTATAAACGACACCACCTTCTTTCTTCAGTGTTGCTACTACTTTCTTAGCCATATCGCAAGAGTTTTATGGGTTGGTCCCAGAGGGACTTACTTAATTTCTTTGTGCACCGTCATGCGCTTCAAAATGGGGTTGTATTTTTTCAACTCCATGCGATCGGGTGTGTTCTTTTTGTTTTTAGTGGTGATGTAGCGTGATGTGCCAGGTTTACCACTTTCTTTGTGTTCGGTACATTCGAGGATAACCTGAATGCGGTTGCCTTTTTTAGCCATGACTTTCTTAGTTTAAGAATCCTTTCGCTTTAGCTTCTT
The DNA here is from genome assembly GCA_003566715.1 of Cryomorphaceae bacterium. Lineage (GTDB taxonomy): Bacteria > Bacteroidota > Bacteroidia > Flavobacteriales > Schleiferiaceae > CSBr16-58. The sequence continues at coordinate 10,938 of PXCF01000093.1, forward strand.
TCAACACGCTGCTGATGCCGCGCTTGTTGATGTTTTTCAATCCTGAAGCAGATACGCGTAGGGTAACCCAACGATCCTCTTCGGGGATGTAAAAGCGTTTCTTGAACAAGTTTACGTTAAACTTGCGCTTGTTTTTCTTATTTGAGAAGGATACGTTGTTACCAACGATCGCTTTCTTTCCGGTGATTTGACAAACTTTTGACATGCGGTTAAGCTTTAAATCTTATGCGACGTTTTAAGGGGTGCAAAGAAACAACAATTTTTCGGTTCGTACAACAACAGCAAAGAAATTAGAAGCTGTTTTTTTTGATAAAATGATTTCGACCGTTTTATTGGTGTCCTAGCGGTGGTTTATGAATCATAAAAATTATTGATAAACAGGGTTTTATGCGTTTATTTTAAAAGTCCGTGCTGACTGGCCAGCATGACGTTTTTTAGTGCAAGATGGGCTTCAGAACGTTCATCGGCCAAGTGAATACCATGTTTGTAGAAAATATCCATGCAGTGATCGAAGAGTTTTTTCGTTGAATTGGCTATTTTTTGCTGCAATTCGTCTTGGTCGTGTATGGGTTCGTTGGCCTCTAATTGTTGCCAATGACGAACAGCAGAGACCATCAGTTGGTGCCAAGAACCAGCCACATTTTCCTTTAACTCTGCCGCTACGGCAAATTTCTCAGCAATTTTATCGGCAAAGCAATCAACGAGGCCGTAGTAGGCTGCCGCCATACAGTAGCGGGCAAACAACATAAAATCCATTCTGTGAATGACGTATGCGTGAGGGTTTACGATCACACCAATTTCAAATGCCAGTGATGCATCGATGGTGGCGTCGTTTACCTCAATGGAAAAAGAAGATGTGTTTTTGAGCGCAAACAGTCCCCAAGTTGGCTTGATGGTTACCAAATGACGTGGTATGGCAAAACTCTTGGGTTTTCCGTCTTTGCCGACAGCGTTAACAGTGAAGTAGGTGGCGTGTGCCGCCCCGGTGCATTTTCCCCATTTTCCGCGGATGGTGTATTTGCCGTTCTCAAAGGTGTATGTACCACTATCCATGCCGCTACCGGCAACTACCCCTTTTTCGTCAGCAAAAATTTCCCTCGCAGCGTCGTCGTTGAAAAAGCCGGAAAAGTAACCCGCTCCCGCGCCAAGATTGACACACCAGCCGAGGTTTCCCTCTCTTTGTCCGGCTTCGAAAATATATTCTAATCCGTCGGGTAGTGTACAAGCCAAGCCCTCGTATGCTTTGGGAACGAATAGTTTAAAGAGTCTGTATTTGTAGATGTATTGAAGCATCTCGCTTGAAAGTCCGTCGTGTGTTTCCAAGGCAGTTGTCATGTTCATCATGGTTATGGTCTGTTTTGCAAATTAACTAAAGAGATGGTGAATGGGCGATCATTTTTTGGTGTAATTCACCTTACTTGTAAATGTAAGAAAAATAATAATAAACACTTGGTAAATATTGCGAAAAATACTACATTTGTAGAATTAAAATACCAGTGACATGAAAGATTTTAAATACATCAGTGAAGATTACCTTCATTACGTATGGAAGTACCGCATGTTGGATGCGGATGCACTAGTTACCGACGATGGACAATTGGTAGAGATAATCTACCCGGGTTATCACAACCATCATTCCGGTCCGGATTTTTCACACGCCAAAATTCGCATCGGCGATCAACTATGGGTGGGCAATGTAGAGATTCACGTGCTGCATTCAGACTGGGATAAACACGGCCATGGTGGAGACCCTGCGTATAACAATATCATTCTTCACGTGGTTTACGAAAAGGATGTTGCAGTGTTGAGCAATGTCAAACAGCAGTTTCCAACGATAGAATTAAAGAATCGCTTGGATAACGCACATTTTTCCAAGTACAATGCCCTTCTATCCTCGGGTAGAGATTTTCCTTGTCAAAACCTCATCGGGTTGCTTGATCAGTCGTTTGTTAAGCAGTGGTTAGAAAAACAGCTCATCGAACGCTTAATGCAGAAGGCGGAATTGGTGCAAAAAGACTGGCAGTTTTTTAAGGGCGATTGGGATACCGTGATGTATCGCTATTTGGCGCGTGCACTTGGCTTGAAAGTTAACGCCGATCCTATGTGGTGGTTGTCCGGCGCGCTTCCTTTACCACTTATTCGCAAGTACACCGACAACGATTTGGCTTTTCACGCACTGTATTTTGGTCAGTCGGGATTGTTGTTTTCACCTACCATCCGAGAAGATGGATATGTTCATGCATTGTTGACCCATTTTCAGCACTTGGCGCGCCGTCACGAACTGCAGCCTATGGATCCCACCATTTGGCGGTTTTTGCGAATGCGACCCGGGTCCTTTCCTACGGTACGTGTTGCTCAACTGGCCTTGATCATGCAGCATATGCCCCATCTTTTTTCTCTCTTTCTGCAGGCCAATAGCGTGGAGGACGTTCGCCAACATTTATTGCGTCCCATGCCGGAATATTGGCACAACCACTATATCCTTGGAAAACCCTCAAAACGCGGGGTACAAAGCATTAGTGCATCTACCGTTGATCGCTTGATTATCAATGCTGTGGTGCCTGTTTTGTTTGCTTATGCCCAGTACAGCCAAGACGAATCGCGCATGGAAAAAATGATTGAGTGGATGTATGCTTTACCGTCAGAAAGAAATGCCCTCACCGAGATGTTTGCCAACAGTGGCGTTTTACAATTCGATGCGGCTACGTCCCAGGCCACCATTCACGCCCACCAGAATTATTGTCGCCCGAGAAAATGCCTGCAATGCGCGATTGGGAATAAATTGTTATCGAGGTAAAGCCAGGGTATGCCCTGTCTGTATGAATTACGTGAATTCCGATTTCAAATGAAATGTCAACCCCGGAAATTTATCTTTTGTCATTTGCAAACTAAACGATGAATCGGCCATAAATACCAGCTGATTAAATTTGTCACGGGCCAGGTAACGGCTTTTCTGGGCTTTAAATTCGTTGAATTGCGCTTCGTCGTGCACTTCCACCCAACAGGCCTTGTAGCAAGGGAAATTCTCGTAAGAGCACTTGGCACCGTATTCGTGTTCCAGGCGGTACTGAATGACTTCGTATTGCAGGGCACCAACCGTTCCGATGATTTTACGACCGTTGGTTTCCAGGGTGAACAACTGAGCCACCCCTTCATCCATCAGCTGATCAACGCCTTTGTTGAGCTGTTTGGCCTTCATGGGGTCGTCGTTGTTGATGAATCTAAAATGCTCGGGTGAAAAGGAGGGGATGTCTTTGAATTGCAATTGTTCACCTTCGGTAAAACTGTCACCAATTCTAAAGTTTCCGGAGTCGGGAAGGCCCACAATATCCCCGGCATAGGCGTTGTCAACCACGCTTTTTTTGCTGGCAAAAAAGGTCATGGGCGCCGAAAACTTCATTTTCTTATTGGAGCGAACATGCAGATAGTTTTTATTTCTTTCGAATGATCCGGACACTACTTTGGCAAATGCCAAACGGTTGCGGTGATTCGGATCCATGTTGGCGTGTATCTTAAAGATAAAGGCCGAGAACTTGTCTTCATTGGGTTTTACCACACGTTCCTCTGCGCGTTTGGGCTGGGGTGAAGGGGCAATCTCAACAAAGCAGTCGAGCAGTTCATTCACGCCGAAGTTATTGAGCGCCGAGCCAAAGAACACGGGCGACAACAGGCCTTGTCGATACATTTCCACATCGAAATCTTCGTAAACCTCTGTGATGAGTTCCACTTCTTCGCGTAATCTTTTGGCGGCGCTTTCGCCCACCAATTCGTCGATTTGTGGATCGTTGATGTCGTCAATGGAAACCGATTCTTGTACTTTTTGCTTGTTGGAACCGAGATAGAGTTTTAAACTTTTGCTCCAAATGTCGTAAACGCCTTGGAAGTCTTGTCCCATACCAATGGGCCAGCTTAGCGGACAAAGGCTCAGTCCGATTTTTTGCTCCACCTCATCGAGCAAGTCAAAGGCGTCTTTTCCTTCGCGGTCGAGCTTGTTGATAAACACCATAATGGGCGTATCGCGCATGCGACATACCTCGGCCAATTTTTCCGTTTGTGCCTCTACACCTTTGGCCACGTCTATGACGAGGATAACGGAGTCCACGGCCGTCAGGGTGCGGTAGGTATCCTCGGCAAAGTCTTGGTGACCAGGGGTGTCGAGAATATTGATGCGTTTGTCTTTATAGCCAAATCCCATGACTGAAGTGGCCACCGAAATACCTCTTTGTTTCTCGATTTCCATAAAGTCGGAAGTGGCCGTTTTTTTTATCTTGTTAGACTTAACTGCCCCAGCTTCTTGGATGGCACCACCAAAGAGGAGAAGTTTTTCCGTAAGCGTGGTTTTACCGGCATCCGGGTGAGAAATAATGCCAAACGTTCGGCGACGTTCAATTTCTTGATTGACGTTCATTGGATCTGAAGTTTTGTAATGTAGGGGCTTAAAGGCCTTTGTCGAGAATATGATCAACCGCTTTGATGATGTCGTTTTTCACGACTTCTTCCGTTTGGTTGCCGTTGATGCGAATGACCGTTTCCCCTTCAGGAAGCATGGATATCCCTTTTTCGTAGGCGTCTCTCACGGCGATAAGATTTTCCAAGTTTTCGTAGAGTTCTGTTTCTTGACGGCTAAGCGCAATGCGTTCCATGCTTACTTTAGGGTCCATGTCGATATAGATGTGCGCAGTAGGTCTCAGCGCGTTCATTGCCGGTTGATTGCTGTCATACACCCACTGCATATCCACATGGGCACCGTGATAGGCCAATGAAGACAGGTAGTATCTATCGCTGATGATGGCGCGGGTTCGTTGTTGCACCAAAAGTCCATCGGTTTCGTTGTAGATGTGATCCAAGCGATCGGCGCAAAACAAGGCGGCAATCACGTGTTGATCGGCTATGATTTTACCTGCGAAAATGTCGCGAATCATTCGGCCAATGATGTTTTTCGTTGGCTCACAGGTGCTATGTACCAGATAGCCACGCTTCACAAGGTGCGCTTCCAAGTGCTGAAGTTGAGTTGTCTTTCCGCTGCCGTCTATGCCTTCCAAGGCAAAAAAAGGTGGTGGGGTGGGGGTGTTTGACATGTTTAAGTTGGGTCTAAAGAATGATAACGCCTTTGATAAGCGCGGCTTTTTCGTATCTATCAATGACTGCTTCTGCACTCATCATCATTTCCTTGGCGGTAAAGGCGATATAGTTGCCGTTTTTACTGCTGCGCATGGATATTTGAGCTTCTTTGGCATTGAATAAACGCTGTACTTTGGCAATGATTTCGTTGTTGGCCGGACAAATAAATTTAAACATATACACTTTAGGCCAATCGTTACTGGCTTTCAGTTTTTCAAGCAATCCTTTAAAAGGGGATTCGTTTTTGTCCATAGTGTTAAGGTCGCGGCAACTGGATGAATGCATCTGTTGATTGTTTTCCACTCAATCGATGGCGTAATGTGCCATATCAGCGGCAAAGATAATGCGCATTAAAGGCAAAAAAAAACCGCCTCAAACTGAGACGGTCTTTAACCCTAAACTGAAATGAATGTATTATCCGCGAACGTTAAGTTCAAGAAGGATTTTATCATCAATCAAGTTGTCTTTAGCAACACCTTCGATGCCGCTGGAACGGAACATAACGTTCCAATTGGTGCGGTCGATGGCAAATTCAGGCGCTTCGATTTTCACTGAACCATTGTCAACTTTAACGCTGGCTGGGAAGGTGATGTTTTTCGTGTTATCACGCATGGTAAGGTTACCCTTAATTACATGCGTGGTGCTTTTTTCATCGTTGGCTTCTTCTGCAATCTCAGTGATGACAAAACGCGCTGTGGGGTATTCCTCAACGGCAAAGAAATCATCGCTCTTCAAGTGACCAACTAATTTTCCGTAGCTTTCTTCATCATCAGCTAAGTCGGTGCAGTGGATGGTGTTCATATCGATGGTGAAAGAACCTCCAACCAACGCATCACCTTTGGTTTTAAACTCACCTTCTTTGATGTTGATGGTACCAACGTGATCACCTTTGGAGTAAGTTTTAAATCCTTTCCAGTTGATGGTGGAAGTGGAAGCGTCAGCCATTATTGAGGCTTCGGAAACAACTTCTGTCTCTTCGGCAGCTTCGGTAGTTTCTACTGATTCGCTGGGAGCACTGCTGCAAGAGGCTAAAAACGCCAAGGCAGTAACGGCTAAAATGCTTTTCTTTAACATGGTTTGTGATTCTTAAATGATTAGTAATTTTTATTTGTGCAAATTTACGATGTTAAGACAACACGGATTAAGAAAGATTGTTTAAAAAGGGTTTTATTAATCCACATTAATTCGTGTCTGTATATAAAGTCTGTTAGCTGCGTTACGCTTCGTCGAAAAATGTTTAATAGGTTCATTTTAAATGTACTTTTTCCCCGATAGTTTTCGGGTTCGCAAGCCATGTTCTCAAACTTTCTAGGCCAGTTAGTTTATCTAATATGGGCAATCTATCGAAGCCCGTGAGCGGTGAGCTATTATGTCATGCTTTACCTTTAACTTCGCGGCGATGAGTGAAAATAACAAGCATATTCTTTGGGTGACTAACTGGTACCCCAACAAGCACCACCGCACGTTGGGTAATTTTGTAAAACGCCACGCTGAAGCGGCGTCCATTTACAACGATATAACAGTACTAGCGCCCATTGCCGGCAATGGTTGGTCGGTAGAGATTGAACAAACGAATAACCTTACCGAAATTAGAAGCTATTATCCTAAGTGGTTGCGTTTCATAGGTGCATGGGTGGCTTATAAACGTGGTTTAAAGCAAGTAAAGCGACCAATTGTTGCGGTGCACGGTCACGCATTGATTGGCTGCTGGTGGATGTTGCTGGATTTAAGTAAACACCACAAAACACTGCTCACGGAACATTGGGCGGGCTTTCATCACAACGATGAGCGCTCACTTTCGTATCTAAAAAAAATGGGTATGAAGCGTGCCGGACAAACGCTCGAACATGCTTTACCAGTTACCGAGCAGCTGGGAGTCACCATGCAGCAGCTGGGCTATATCAACTCATATAAAGTTGTGGCTAATGTGGTAAACACGGAATTGTTTGTCCCCAAGAAGAAGTCTACGTCAGAAGACTTTTGTCGTTTTATTCACGTTTCTACCTTGGATGATGCGCAAAAAAACATTCGCGGAATTATTGATGTAGCAAGGGTGTTGAAAGAGGAAAACAGTGCTTTTCACTTAGAAATTATTGGCGATGGCGCAACCACTCCTTGGATCGATATGGCCGAGAACAGTGATTTGTATCCCCAATGGGTTTCTGTGGAAGGGGAGAAGCCTCTGGAAGACATTGCCCGGCACATGCAACAGGCCGATGCCTTGGTTATGTTTAGTCGATACGAGAATTTCCCTTGCGTAATCGCTGAAGCCATGGCGTGTGGCCTACCGATTATTGCCACCGATGTTGGAGGTATATCCGAACATGTAACGCCGTCTAATGGAATTCTCATTTCCTCGGAAGACAAGGTAGCCCTGAAACAGGGTATGATAAAACTCATTACCAATTACAGCCAATTTAATACACAGACCATTCGTCAATACGCTGAAGATCATTTCTCTTATGGTGCGGTTGGAAAAAAAATTGCTGATGTTTACGCGGAATTACTTTCGCAATAAACTATTTTTGTGGGTAGTAAATAATTGTTAATAGCAGCGCATAGGCCGCCCATGTTAAAGAATATTTTAAGTACATCTTTTGCGAGAATAGCGGTGGCCGTATTGGGGTTGATCATCACGACGTTCAATGCACGCTATTTAGGCCCGGAAGGCTTGGGTGTGGTGCGAATTTTCACGGTAACCGTAGCCATCTTGATGATTGTCGCAAACTTTGTAGGTGGACCACACTTGGTCTATCATACCCCCAAGTATGGAGTTAGTGCTTTGTTGCTTCGTGCTTACCTCTGGTGCGCGCTGGTGATTGCGGCGTTTATGTTGGTCGGACAAGTTCCGGGTTTGTCTTTTGCTTTTCACTACTGGATAGGATTGGCTGCTCTGTTTTATGCTTTGGGTTGGGTACATGTGTACTTGCTTTTGGGGATAGAGCGGATATGGCAGCAAAATTTGGTCGTTGTGTCGTTTCAGGTGATATTATTTGTTGGAGCTATGCTGTTATACGGCGTTTGGGAACTGACTTCTGCCGAATATTTCATTTATCTATACGTTGTGTCCGCTTTTTTTATGTGGTTGTTGGGCTTGTTGATGTTGCTGAAGTTAGCGCCATCTAATAGCAAAATCAGCGGAAATGAGGTTTTCAAGTTACTAATTCGCGACGGAGCCTATGTTCAAAGTGGTAACTTTTTTCAACAAATCAACTACAGGATTGCCGATTATCTCATCGATGCCTTTTGGGGAAAAGCGGCTGTAGGTGTTTACGGCGTAGCCATTCAGTTGGCAGAAGGCATTTGGACAGTAGCCAGAAGTGTTGCCCTTGTACAGTATTCCAAGCTCAGTAATTTAACCAACGATGTGCGGTCTAAGAAAATCACCTATCAAATGTCCAAGGGGGTGGTGTTGTTGACGTTTATCGGGTTTGTGACGTTGTCGCTATTGCCCACCTCATTTTACACGTACTTTTTCGGAGACGAATTTGCGCAGGTTAGAGCCATTCTTCGTTGGTTGGCTCCCGCCTTTACCTTGTACTCAGCCGGTTTTATTTATAGCAACTATTTCTCCAGCAATGGGATGTTTAAGGTCAACACACTTACGTCTTTTATTGGATTTCTTGTTGTGTTGACTTTAGGGTTGTTAATCATCCCCTCGTTTGGCATCAACGGCGCGGTGATGACCATTAGTGTCACTTACGTGGTTTCGTTGGGCTGCTTTATATACTTTCTGCGTTTAAAACCCAGTCGGGCCGACAGGTGGTTACTGCCGGGGGCTAAAGATTGGCGTTGGTTGCTATACGTGATAAAGCGCTAATCAAATTGCGCGTTAATCATTTCCACCATTTGCTTGGCTCGTTCGTTGTTGAACGCTTTCTTGCGAAAGTGACTCACTGCACGAACCCCATGGATGGAATTCGTCAACCAAATTTCGTCGGCTTTATTCAGGTCAAAAGGACTTACATCGGCTTCTTTAACTTCGTAACCCAGGGCGGGGGCCAATTTTTCAACAATACGTTTTCGCATGATGCCTTTGAGCGCCCCGGATGCAATGGGTGGTGTGGTGAGCACGTTGTCTTTGATCAAAATAATGTTTGAGGAAATGGCTTCTACCACTTGCTTCTTCTCATTGAGCAGGAAGCATTCGTCGAGATTGTTTTCTTTTCGGTACACCGAGGCTAAGATGTAGAGTTGGGCGTTGCAGCTCTTAACCGAAGATAAAAGGTGTTGCGGCTTGTAGAAGTCTTTGTAAATGTCGGTTTTTAATTCACCATCATTTAGTTCGTAATGCGTATTGGGAATGCGTTCGGCACGTGCCAGTAGATGAACGTCGTTGCTTGTCGGCGTATAGTTGCCTCCGGCTTTTCTCCAAGCTTGGAAACGAATGCGAACGCTGTCGTTTTCCCAATGATTGACCTCGACCAATTCATTGAGAACGTCTTGAAAATACTCCGGCGTTAAATGATCAGGTATGTTCATTCTCATGATGCGCATATTGGCCATTAAGCGGAAATAGTGGTCTTCGCCCCAATGAAATTGACGATTGCTGTACCTCAGTGTTTCAAATACGCCATCACCATATTGTAAGGCGCGATCAGAGATGTTTATTGATATGTTTGATTCGTCCGTCCATTCGCCATCAAAGAAAAAGGTGCTCATTATGGGAGGTCAATTGATTTGTTGAATTATTTGTAGTAAACGTACTTTTCGCGAATACGCATATACGCTTGTATGTCGGGTAACCAAGACTGACGGATTTTTGTTTCGTCAACGCCGTTCAAAATGTCTTTACGCAGTTGATCGGTTCCGGCCAGTAAGTCGAAGAAATTGGTGAAAAACGAGGCTTTATTACCCGGATAAGCCTCAAATGCAGCAATGAGCCAGCCGATATAGAGGCGTGGCTCTTGGTCAATAAATGTTTCGGCAAAGGCGGTTAGATTGAAGCCGCGACAACGTTCTCCGTTGAATTTTGGGTTGGGCGCGCCTTCGTTTGGACGAGGCGTAAAGAAGTGGTCACCTTCGGGAAACCAGGGAGCGCCAAACTGTTGAAACGGCAGGTCGGTACCTCGGCCAACGCTTACTTTGGTTCCTTCAAAAAAGCAGAGAGAAGGGTACAGTCGAATGGCATTTTGGTTGGGTAAATTGGGCGAGGGAGGGATGGGGAGAACATATCGCTCATCCGCTTGAAAATTTCGGCAGTATACCACGCGAAGGGAGCAGGGGTGGTCGATCCAGCGTTCACCGTTAACCATTTGGGCGTATTCGCCAATGGATAATCCGTAGATGACCGGAACAGGGTGAAGTCCAACAAACGATTTGAATTTGCTGGTGTCTAATACCGGTCCATCAACGTAGTGTCTGTGGGGATTAGGCCTGTCCAATACCAAAACAGGAACGCCTACTTCTCCAGCGCGATCCATCACGTAGGTAAGGGTAGAAATATAGGTGTAAAAGCGCACGCCGACGTCTTGAATGTCATACAGTACAACGTCGATCCCTTCTAGGTCTTTTGCAGATGGTTTCTTTTTATTGCCGTACAATGATACCACATCGATGTTGCGCTTTTCGTCTTTACCGTCGCTAATGGATTCTCCCGCACCTGCTTTGCCGAGGTAACCGTGTTCCGGTGCAAATATTTTCACCACATTGATGCCTCGGAGCAACAGGTAGTCGACCAGATGGATGCTGTCTCTAAAGGTTGAACTGTGGTTGACCACCATGGCAACACGTTTATCCTTTAGCAGTGGAATGTATCCACCAGGATGATCGGCTGCCGGCTCAATAGCAAATAATCCTGCCGGTACAAAAAGTACCAACAGGATATATGTTTTAAGGTTGAGAAGCAAATTAATTTTCACGATTGACCAATCTGAATCCTTCTCCGTGAATGTTGACGATTTCCAGATTGGGATCAGGGATAATGTATTTGCGCAATTTTGCCAAATACACGTCCATTGATCTTGCAGTGAAGTAATTGTCTTCTTTCCAAATCTTCAACAAGGCGTCTTTACGGGTTACCAGACGGTTCATGTTAAGGGCAAGGAGTACCAAGAGTGCATTTTCTTTGGGGGAAAGCTTTCTTTCTTCGCCGTCTTTTTCCATAATGCGCAGCTGGGTATTGAGCTTGAATTTACCAATCTCCATTTCTTCAGGAATTTCTTCCTGCTTGCCATCGGTTTTTTGACGATTGATGATGGCCTGAATTTTTAATTCTAAAACTTCAGAATCAAAAGGCTTGATGATGTAATCATCGGCGCCGGCTTCGTAGCCTTTAATCATATCTTCTTTTAAAGACTTAGCAGTAAGGAAAATAATCGGCATATTCGGATTGATTTCCTTGATTTGTTTGGCCAAGCTGATGCCGTCTTTGCGTGGCATCATCACATCCAAAATGCAGATGTTGTAGTCTTTACTCTTAAAGTCATTGAGACCGTGAATACCATCTCTTGCTAATGTTACATCGTAACCTTTGATGGTTAAATAATCGCGGAGTATCAGTCCGAAATTCGGGTCATCTTCTACCAATAGCACACTTTTTTTCTCTTCCATGGCGTGTTTTTTTTTGGGTTAAACATTGTCTTCTTCAATGAACGGGAGGCGTATGCTGAACACACTACCCTCTCCGGGTTTACTGTCAACGGTGATTTCACCTTGATGTAATGTGATGATTTCACGGGCATAACTCAAGCCAAGACCGTGCCCTTTTATGTCGTGAAGATCACCGGTGGTCTGACGAAAGAAGCGATCAAATACTTTGCTGATCATATCTTTAGTCATACCAATGCCTTTGTCCGAAACCTCTACGTATAGTCCACCGTTTTTGTTGTAGGATCTGATGCCAATGCGCGGTTCATTCGGTGAATATTTATTGGCATTGTCAATGAGGTTGACAAATACCGTAAGCATCTGTTCCGGGTCGGCTTCAATCATACTGTTTTTAGCCTTGAAGTCCGTGGAAAAATCACCGCCGCGGGTTTCCACTTGAAGCCGTAAGTGCTCGACAGCTTTTGTCAGTATTTGATGTACATCGAGCACTTCCTTGTCCAGGGTAACGGCCTTCTTATCCAGTAACGCCAAGCGCAACACTTGCTCTACTTGTGCATTCATCCTGCGGTTCTCTTGTCTGATGAGGTTGGCGTAATAATTTACACGCTCGGGATTCTGGACTATTTGTTCGTTAGACAAGGCGTCAACTGCTAGGGAAATGGTGGCGATGGGCGTCTTAAATTCATGCGTCATATTGTTGATGAAGTCGGTCTTGATGTTGCTGATTTGCTTTTGTTTGATCAGCTGACTGATGGTGTACAACATAGCGTAAACCAATACGCCCATGAGTAGTAAGCTAAGACTCAATACGATGAGCAATCTTCGCAGTACAAAGCGATCTTTATTGGGGAAGTAGACATACAACCAAGTGGTGCTTGGTGGTGAAAGGTCGTGTCGAAATAAAAGTGTTCTAAACTGTGACTGGGCGAAATCCCAATCAAAATCCATGGTTTTGTACTTGGTCAATTCATTTTTTGAGGCAATGCCAAATTCAAAAACTTTGGGAAGGGCTTTCTGAGTAAATTCTCGTCTCAACAAAGAATCGATGGTGCTCATATCGATTCTGTTGTCTAGCGTCTGCTCGTTTCTCAGGGTTTCTCTATCGCTTTTGTTGGTTACTACAGAATCTAAACGACTCAAACGCCTAACAACGGCGGCCTTCTTAAAAATGGTTTGTTCGGTATCGGTCCGTGCATCATCACCCAAACTTGCTTCTTGCGGTACATCTGTTTTTTCAAATTTGTTAATCATCTGTTTGGCGTGGGCGTACTCCAGTTGATAGGAGACTTTGGTAATGGCATCAGATACGTCGCGGTTAAAGCGCTCTTCGTACATTTCTTGCGAGTACTTGATCAACCGAAGCTGAAGTACCAAGATACCAATGGTGGCCAATGCGATTAATAAAAAAAATCGTCTGTATGACTTCATGTGTGTGCTTTATTAAACACTGTTTAAAGATGTGAAAAGTAGCAATTTGTCAGAGGCAATCATTTTTAGTTAGTATATCAACCGAAAAGATGTATATTTTAGTAAATCTTTTGTTGGTTATTTAAAACACGTCAAAATAACGACAGATTCGTGAAATGGTTCTAATGCCAAATGTTAAATTAACACTATAATACAAATTAAAAAAACACACTATTTTGTTTTCCAGATGCTTGACATGTATATGCGGATAGTATTTTCTCGCTGGTTGTCAGCGGCTATATACCATTTCTTGTCTTTAATTTCCTCAGGAAGATATATTTGCGGGGTGAAATTTCCGGGGAAATCATGGGGATACTTGTAGGAGGTGCCGTAGCCAAGGTCTTTCATGAGCTTGGTAGGGGCGTTTCTCAAGTGAAGGGGAACCGGGTATTCGGCGAGGTTTTTCGCATCTTCCATGGCCTTGTTGATGGCGGTGTAGGCACTGTTGCTTTTGGGGGAGGTTGCCAAATAAATGGTGCACTGTGAAAGGGGGATCCTCGCTTCGGGCATGCCTAGTTTACTTACGGCATCAAAGGTAGCATTTGCTATGACCAAAGCGGTGGGATTGGCCAACCCGATGTCTTCGCTTGCCGAGATAAGCAGTCTTCGTGCAATGAACTCCGGCGTTTCTCCGGCAACCAGCATGCGGGCCAACCAGTATAAGGAAGCTTGCGGGTCACTGCCGCGAATGGATTTAATAAACGCCGATATAATGTCGTAGTGGTTCTCCCCATCTTTGTCGTAGGACGCGTTTTTTCTCTGACAAACCTGTTCGGTCAGGGCATTGGTTACCACCAATGGTTCACTTCCTTGATGATGCTGAACCAGCAATTCAAGATTGTTGAGTGTTTTTCTCGCGTCGCCCCCACCAAATGCAATCAGTGCATCGGTTTCATTTAATACGACCGGAATACGCCTTAATTGCTTGTCGTTTTCTACGGCATAAACCAAGAGCGCTTTGAGGTCTTCCGCTTCTAATGTGTTTAGGGTGAAAACCTGACACCTCGATAAAAGGGCGTTGTTTATTTCGAAGGAAGGGTTTTCGGTAGTGGCCCCAATCAACACCACTTCTCCGCGTTCTACCGCGTGCAGAAGACTGTCTTGCTGACTCTTATTAAATCGGTGTATTTCATCAATGAACAATACCGGCGGTTTGCTGCTGAACATCCCTCCCGTTTGCGCACTTTGTATGATGGTGCGAATGTCTTTTACGCCGGCAGTTACTGCGCTTAAGTGATGAATCTCTCTGTCAAGCGCTTGACACATAATAAAAGCCAAGGTGGTTTTACCCACGCCGGGTGGCCCCCAAAGAATGATGGAGGGCAAGGTCCCGTGATCAACCATGTTGCGAAGTGGCTTCCCCTTTTCAATCAAATGTCTTTGTCCAACAAAGGTATCTAATGTTTTTGGACGCATCCTTTCGGCCAATGGTTCTTGCATCATGTTGATTTGTTTCATTTATAGGTTTTTGTTAATCATGGCATATCTTTAGATGCGTCACGTGTTACGTATCTAAAGACGACCAAAATCGCGCACCACACTATGTGACAAAGGTAGTGAACCATTAACAGCCCAATCTGTATTTTTACCAATTGAAACATCCGTGGTCATCCTGGTTATATATTTGATTGGGATTTGGAGAACCGAACGATGAAAAACATATTTTTACATGCAAAAAACGTCAGATAGAAATCATTTTTGGGTCATTCCATTTCTTTTTGTCATGCTGATGTGGCTGGTCTACTGGCTCGACGAAAAGTATATGTTGGACCTGTATAGGTATGGTGTCCTGCCGCAAAAGTTGGTCGGTCTCTTTGGCGTAGTAACCTCACCTTTTGTCCACGGTAGTTTATCACACCTGGTCTCCAATACCTTTCCCATCTTTTTCCTCGGATCGGGCATTGCGTATTTTTATCCCAAAACATCCAATAAAATGTTTCTTATAGCCTGGATTTTTACCGGGTTTCTGGTGTGGCTGTTTGGCAGACAAACCTTTCACATAGGGGCCAGTGGGGTAGTCTATGCGTTGGCCTTTTTCATTTTTTTCTCCGGATTGATCAGGGGGCACCCGCAGTTGATCGCCTTATCTTTGTTGGTCGCATTTCTCTACGGAAGTTTGGTCTGGGGCATGTTGCCCATCGAGGAGCATATTTCGTGGGAATCCCACTTATATGGCGGTTTGGTCGGTCTAAGTGGCGCCATAGTTTTTAGGCGTAGCAATCCCAAACACATGTCGAGACACTTCTGGCACAATAGGAAATACCCCTGGGACGAAGCCGAAGAGCAGCGCATGGAAGAAATGGATTATTGGAAAACAGACGAGCAAAGACAGTCCAATTCTGGTTTAGAGCAATCTTCCCAAGTTAATTACCGCGTTGTTTATCACTATAAAGACACCGGCTTGACCGTCAAACCCAGCCAAATGCCTTCCGGAGAAAATGGACGAAAGGACAGAAAAAATTAAGCTAAATTAATTTTTTGCGTCCCCATCATTTTAGTTACATTTGTACCTAGTTTCCTTAAAGCCCTTTAAATGCTTTATAACTACCTCAATTATGTATGATAGTGTTTGTTGAATGGCTGTAATTTGAAGCCAAACAACCAACAAGAAAAAAGATTTTGATGAATGTCAAATAAAAGAAAAGCATTACTGGTAGGCGGAACAGGTTTGGTTGGTTCACATTTATTGAAGTTGCTCGAAGAGAATGATGCTTACGTTGAGGTCAGAGTGATGGGTAGAACGGCACCTGATTCCAAAAAAAGCAAGGTGAAGTTCATTCCGGCAGTTCTAACCAATGGGAAATTTCCCCGCTCGGCCTTTGTTGATGTACACGATGTGTTTTGCTGCATTGGCACAACCCAGAAGAAGACACCAGACAAAGAGGCTTACCGGGATATAGATGTTGGAATACCCGCCAATATAGCCAGTACTTCAAGTATTTTTAATGCGCGGAATTTTTTGGTGGTTAGCTCGGTAGGGGCGTCCGACCAAAGTCGATTCTTCTATCTTCGCTTCAAAGGTGAAATGGAAGAAAAGGTTATTGTTTCGGGGGTGCCTACGATTGAGATTTTCAGACCAAATACACTTCTGGGCAAACGTAAGGAATTTAGGTTTGGGGAGTGGGTTGCCAAGGTGTTTAGCAATATTACGTCTTGGTTTATGCCGAAAAAATATCAAGCCATAAAGGCCTCAGACGTCGCTAAAGCCATGTTGGTTAGGGCGTTGGATGATCCCGATGCCGGTGTGAACGTATGGGAATCTAACCAGATTGAGACACTGGCCAAGGAATATAAAAATTAGTCGGCTAGTTCTTTTGGAAGAACTTTTCTAAAGACTCATTTTCACCTCTTATGCGTTTGAAGATGAGGGCGTTTGGTTGTTCGTCGACGATGAGGTTGATCACGTAGGGTGCAGGCAACAAGGTCGATACATCGACGTTGAGCCGTTGAAACCCTGTTTTGTGAATGGATGGCGACATCACCTTGACGCGATCGCCTTCGGTGTTAAAAATTTCGTACCCAACTTTTGTTTCAAACGGCAGGATAAAGGTTATTTGAAGTGTATCACTCACTTCACTTTCTGCAGCTTTTACCTTGTAATCGATGGGTAAAAGATGGAGGTCTAGTCCCAATAACTCATAAAGCATTTTTTTGGGAAAGCGATACAGTTGCGGTCCGGGGAGGTTTTTAAACGCTTCATCGGAGATAAAAATATAGGCATTGCCGAAACCAATGGCTTCTTTCTGACTAAATTGTCCCAATGAGATAACGGTTTGCTCCCCTTGCCACGGCAGGAGGGTATGGCCATTCGAAAAGGCGGTAACTTTATTCTGCCCGAGCAGCAGTAGAGTTCCACTTGCTGCTTCGAAATCGGCCGAGGTTACCCAGGAGGTATATCGACTGATGCCGGGAATGCGAACCGAGTCCATCGGTTCGACATGATCGTACATACCGGGTTGATCGGGTATGCTAAATACCCAGCTGATCCCGTCAAAAGGAACCCGGCGGTTTTTCGAGAAAAAGTACAGTGAATCGTTGTGCCAATAAATGGACTCCACATCATACATGAGGTCGCCGGGAGGGAAGTTGCCCGCATACGTGATCTCGATCTTATCGGCCGTGATATGATCGTTTTCTTGAAACAATAGGTCTTGGTGAAACTTATATACCTGCACTGTTTTGCGGTTATTGCGATTGTTGCCCATATCGGCCAAATAAATAAAGCCTTTTGAATCAACCGCGGCATCTTCCCAGTCGGTGTTCTTTGCATTACGGATACAGATCTTCTTCAACAACGCACATCGATCATCGACCAAGTAAACGCAAGGTTCGTGTCCACTGTCGTTGTGGAACATGAAAAGACTGTCGTTTAAGACCACCATACCGCTGTTTTCTGCCAGCTCTCCCGGCAGGGTGCAGACCACTTCAGGAACAATTTCTTGTCCCTGTACGCCTTGATTAATGAGAAGTGCAATAATGGAAATGATGTCTTTTAACATGATTCAAAAGTACAGCACATCAGGCATAATCCAGCTTGTCGAGCTTCGTTTTTTATCCGTACTTTCGCAGCATCAAAAACGGTAATCATGGGCTGGATATCCAGATTGTTTTCTCCCTCGAAAACTACAGATAAAAAACATTTCGGCGGTTGGCCTGAGGTCAAGCAGGTATTGATTTTATTTGACAATCACAAAGACCTTGTCCATGCGCTGGCCCAAAAGTGGGCCGATGAAGGGAAGGAGGTGAATCTGATTTACTGGAAAACTCCCGCGCCTAAAAAAGATTTGCGAAAAGATTGCTTCACCGAGAAAGACATTCGTTTTGGGAAAATCATCAACACGAAGTTTGATAAACACTGGAACGATGGGGTGTTGTTTGATTTCACCATTTCTACACACAAGCGCCTCCAGCGTTTACTCGCTGTTTCGTCTTTTGACTTTATGGCCGGAATCAATGGGGCGCATAAATCTCATTACGATCTTTTTACGCCTTATGTTGATGGTAAATTTGAATCTTGTTTGAACACCGTTGAATCGTACATTAAAATCATTAATTCCAATAAAAACACCGTATCATTATGAACAGCAATCGCCCATTTTCCGGAACAGGTATCGCCATGGTTACGCCATTTGACGCCGATAAACAAGTCGATTTTGCAGCGGTAGAAAAACTGACCAACCACCTTGTAGACAATGGTGTAAACTACCTTGTGGTTATGGGAACCACCGGTGAATCAGCCACATTAACCAAAAATGAAAAATTAGCGGTGCTCAATCGGGTTATTAAAATCAACAATGGCCGTTGCCAGATTGTATACGGATTGGGTGGGAACAACACTGTGGCGCTGGCGAAGGAGATGGAAGAAATGAACATTGAAGGTGTATCGGCCTTTTTATCTGTTTCTCCTTACTACAACAAACCAACCCAAGAGGGCATTTATCAGCACTATAAAGTCCTTTCTCAGGCTTCGCCGCTTCCCATTATTCTCTACAATGTTCCCGGAAGAACAGGCAGCAACATGAGTGCCGAAACCACCCTGCGATTGGCGCGTGATTTTTCCAACATCGTGGCCATCAAGGAAGCTTCCGGAAATATGGAACAAGTCATGCAAATCATCAATGAACGACCGGCTGACTTCTCCGTTATATCCGGCGATGACAATCTGACTTTCCCGATGATCTGTTTGGGAGGAGATGGCGTGATTAGTGTATCCGGACAAGCATACCCGGCTATGTTTAGCAAGATGGTTGCCGATGCATTAAACGGTTCGTTTAGCGATGCCAGAGATGCGCATTACAAGTTGTTTACTTTTACCCAGTTGTTATTTGCAGAAGGCAACCCTGGAGGCATTAAGGCTGCCCTAGAGAAACTGGGTGTTTGCGACGACCACATGCGTTTGCCTCTTTACCCCATAAGCGTTGAAACGCGCAAAAAGTTAATGGATGTTATGTCTGCCATTTAATCCAACCAATCACGCCCGCTCATGCTCGACAGTTTTAAACCAACGCTCAACTTCCTCCTTCGATTTATCATCATCTATGGGGTAGGAAGTTTATTGTATTCACTATACATAGCGCATTATGACCCCAAGCCGGATGGGGTAACCGAACTGGTTGCTAAACAGATGGCTTGGACCATGAATGCTTTTGGTCAAAACGTTGAGCTTTACGAAGTTGAAACAGATCCCTACGTAGGGGTTATGTACAACGAAACCCAGAGTGTTAGTATTTTTGAGGGTTGTAATGGTCTGGCAGTGATGATTTTGTTTGCGGCCTTTGTCGTAGCCTTTAGGGGGGCAAACAACATGGCCGCATTGTGGTTTATTCCCCTGGGCTTTTTCTTCATTCACTTGTTCAATATCCTGCGCCTGGCGCTGCTGATTGTTATAAACTTCTACTACACCAGCGCTTTTCACTTTTACCACAAATTCGTATTCACCGGAATCATTTACGCATTTGTGTTGTTGTTGTGGATATGGTGGGTACAAATACAGAAACAAAATCCGGCGACTGCGTCAACTACCGAGGATAACTAACGGCCCATTATGTCTATATTGAACATCAAGCAAAAGTCACCTCTATCCACGTTGATAAGAGCCTTGGCCATTTTTGCCGGCATCTCTGGATTGGCCGTAATTTATGTGTTTCAACGCGATCTTTTCTACAGTGGTTTCTCTGATATGGGCGCGGGAACAGTAAAGGTTGAAAACTTTGACACAGCGCGCTTTATGTGGCACAAGTTTGTTCGCTTGTTGCTAAATGACACCTTCAGTCTATTCATCATTTTCGGTGTTTTTATGAGAAAAGACTTCATGCAGTTTGGCTTTAGGTTGCTATTGGTTGAGGTATTTATCATACTACCTATCTATCTTTCCCTCAGTATTTTTGCTTATGAATACAAGCGTTTTTTTCTTCAGCACATACACAGACTGATTGTTAATCCGGTCTTGATGATGTTGTTGATTCCGGCGTTCTTTTATCAGCAACACAAAGAATCAAAGTAGAGAATTGTCTAAATGCCCAGAAAAAGGCCATTTACTCTTCCAGTAAGGGGTATAATATATCCAGTTTTGGACTGATGACGATTTCCGTACGTCGGTTTTTTGCGCGACCTTCCGGTGTGTCGTTTGACGAAATGGGGCGGTATTCGCTTCTACCGGTGGCGCGGATGCGTTCTCCGTCAACCCTGTATTCGTCTACCAATATCCTGGTGATGGCCGTGGCACGAGCAGCAGATAGGTCCCAGTTGTCGCTAAAGCGGGCTGTGCGAATGGGCACGCTGTCGGTGTGCCCGATGATTTCGATTTGCAAGTCCGGACTATTGGCCAATACGTCGGAAACAGATTTCAGCGCATCTTTTCCGCGCTTATCAACAATGGCACTTCCGGAGGCAAACAAAAGGTTTTCGGACAGGTTGATGTATAGCTTGCCGTCGCGCATTTCTAATTCTAAATCCTTAGCCGGCACATTGATCAAGGCGTCGCGCATGGTTCGTCTAAGTTGGCGCATACGCTCATTTTGTTCGTATACCTGCTGCTGCAGTTCGCGAAGGCGTTCGGCACGTTCGGCCAAGGTTCCTTCCTTTTCTTTAAGTGCATCACTTTTCTGATCGAGCTGGGCAAGAAGGCTACTGGTAAGGTTGTTCTGTTCTTGCTTGTAGTTGGCAAACGAATCCGAAAGTGATACTAGGTTTTCCCCCAAACGGCTGTTTTCCCCGGAAAGGGCGGTGCTGTCTCTTTCTAAGCGATCGATGTGATCCAGGGCCATTTGGTGGTTTTTTTTGCTTACGCAACTCATTGTCATTAGTGAAGAAAAAGTAAGTATAACGAAATTCGTGCGGTTCATAGAGGAGGTGGTTGTTTAATGTTCAATAATTTGCAAAGCTATAGAATCAAATTTGAGGCCCAAATATTTACTTATTACAAATTTTTTTTTAAAAAATGATGTCCATATCGCGATTATTCCTATTTTTACCCTTCTAAAACTCCCATTGCTGATGATTAAAAAAATACTCGTATCCATTTTATTTTTGTTAGCCGTTGCAGCAAATGCACAATTCAGATGGAATGACGTCTCATTCTATTTTCAAGGCGGTATTTACAATTCTTCTATTCTGAATCCCAACTATTACACCGAAGAAATTGATCTTCGTATTCCCACCGTTAGAGGAAGTGGGGGCGTAGGGTTACTCTACAATTTTAACGACCGTTATGGTTTGAGTTTTGGTGGTGACTACGAAAGAAAGGGTCAGCAGTTTGAAGAATTTCGTCGGGGCAATACCGTGCGCAGGGATTACACTCTGGATTATATTACCGGAAACGTTATGTTTCGCTATTTTGGAAAGGCGTTCAATGTTGGCGTAGGGGGCTATTACAGTTACAAGATCAACGAGGTTTTGCATTTTCGCAACGACGTACAGCACGGGACCATCCGCTTTGAGAACGACGATTATTTCTATAACGACGATGTGGGTGTAATCTTAGAGTTGGGCTGGATGTTTGACCTTGATTATCGCACCAAAGCCAATTTTTCACTCTTTGGTTCTTACGGAATGCTTGAACTCAATCGCAGTCGCCACCAATATATCATCACTGGCGATACCTATACTGCTGCACGAAATCTTGTGGTGGGATTTAAGGCAACCATATTTATTATCACGCAACCGTATTAATTTTCCACAAAGCCTTTCCACTTTCGCATGTATTCAACAAATGCCGGATTGAGTCCTGCGTTTTTCAAGTGAGTAACACTAAATGGTGGGGCGCTGGGGTGATAATCCGTATCTTGGAGGTATTCATTAACCCAGTTTGGGTGCGCAATGGCAACTCTTCCTAGTGCCAGAATGTCCGCTCCATAAGACAACACGTCTTCGGCATCTTGTCCTCGCCATATTTTCCCTGCAGTCATCAATGGCACCTCTGGGGGCAACACTTTTTTAAAATGCGTAATGGCCGGACCACGATCCGGGTATTTCTCGGCAGCCTTGAACGCATCCCATAAAGAGATGTGGATGTAATCAACCCCTTCGTCTTCCGCCAATCGACACGACAAGTCCAAACAGGCATCAAAATCAATTCCGTGAAACCAATTGGCATCTTCGGGCGAAAGCCTAACACCAATAAGGAAATCTTCGCCACACCTTTCCCTGATTCCACGAACAATGTGGAGCAGAAATCGCTCGCGGTTGGCGCTGCTGCCTCCCCAATCGTCTTCACGCCGATTGGTTTCGGTGCTTAAAAACTGATGAATCAAATATCCGTGTGCGCCGTGAATTTCTACGCCGTGAAAGCCCGATTGTTTGCTGCGGTAAGCCGCCTCTACGTGGGCAGTGATGGCTAGATGTATGTCGCTGACGTCCATTTTACGGGCAATGGTTTGTCCGCGACTGTTGGTTCCTCCCGATGGAGAAAGATTGGTATTGGCGTCATGCATGGCGCGCATCCCGCCGTGAAACAATTGCAACACGCCAATGCTACTGCCTTGGCGAAGCGACTCGGATAAATGAAGGAATGACTCGGCAGTTGTTTGGTTGTGTATGCCAATTTGACCATCCCAGCTTTTACCCAACGCATCCACGTATGCCCCAGCGGTGATGATGGTGCCAAATCCACCGGATGCACGCATCTTTAACCAGGTGGCTTCATCGTCGCTCAGTCGCCCGTCCGGGTGGCTTTGGGTATTCGTCATGGGTGCCAACGCCACGCGATTGGGAGCGGAAATCTTAGACACGGGAAAAACAATGGGGTCTTTGACGTTTGCGGACATATTTTTAAAATTTTGCAATGGCGAAGATATTCATGCGCGACATTACATTTGCAATATGATTACTTTATCTATGACATTAGACACCACGTTTTACGTATTTGTTTTCTTATCCTTGTTGTTAACGGTTTTGTTGCTGTGGAAAAAGAAGCGTTTGCTCGCGGTTTTGGTTTTTTTGGTCAGTGCCAGTCTTATTTGGTATTTATGGATATACGAGCCCGATGAGGTGATAGAAAAAACCAGCGAACAAAAGAGAAATCTGCCACGAGATTGGTCGAAAAATATGTTCGACGATTTGGTGGAGGAGTGTAAAAAGGGGGTAGAGGATATCGACGACAAGTATGCGGATTTGGTTCAAGCGTATTGTGAATGCTCGGCAGAAATGGTCATGGATGAGATGACCTACGACGATTACCGCACATATGCCCGAATGCCCCAGCAAGCGCAAGATTCCATCTTTAGGCCACTCTCCGAACCCTGTCAACACATGGTGAACCAAATGATGCTCGACAAACTCAGAGAAGAGGGCGCAAACGGTCGTCCGTAAAAAAATATTTTGTTTCCGAAGTTTGCAATGGTAATTTCGCCTTTTAATCATTGACTAGAAAACATGGCAGAATACATTACCACCTCTATGGAAGACGGCGTATGTGTGATTTCACTCAACCGTCCCGACAAATACCACAGTTTTATTAAGCCCATGGAATTTGCATTGCAAGATGCGCTCGATGCTGCCGCAGAAGATGATTCGGTAAGGGCAGTGCTGCTGACCGCTACGGGAAAGGCTTTTTGCGCCGGACAAGATTTAAAGGAAGCCACGGAGCCTGGAGGCCCCGAATTGACAAAAATCGTTAGTGAGCACTATAACCCCATCATACACAAAATGAGAAATTTACCCAAGCCTTTGGTGGTAGGAGTAAACGGGGTGGCTGCCGGAGCAGGTGCAAACATCGCCTTGGCCGGTGATATCGTGCTTGCTACGGAGTCGGCAACCTTCATACAAGCATTCAGTAAAATCGGTTTGATTCCCGATAGTGGCGGAACCTTTATGCTTCCCAGACTGGTAGGACTGCAAAGAGCGACGGCATTGATGATGACAGCCGACCCGGTAACAGCAAAAGAAGCGGTTGATATGGGTATGATATATAAATATTTTCCCGATGAGTCTTTTGCCAAAGATGTATTGGCCTTTACCAAGAAATTGGCCAAGATGCCTACCAAAGGTTTGATGTTGACCAAGAAAGCTCTTAATAAGTCGTTGACCAACAATCTTGATACGCAGTTGCAGTGTGAAGACGATTTGCAAACGCAAGCGGGCAATACCCGCGATTTCAAGGAAGGGGTAGCCGCATTTATTGAAAAACGCCAGCCAAATTTTGAAGGAAGATAAAAAAACAATCATGGAAATAGGAGTGATCGGAGCCGGTGCCATGGGCAGCGGTATAGCGCAAGTGGCATCGCAATCGGGATGTCGGGTGGTTTTGTATGACACCAATCAAGCCGCTTTAGATAAAAGTGCCGCCAGTCTAGAAAAGGTGATGCGCCGCTTGGTAGAGAAAGAACGCGTAGACATCAAAGAATCCAACGCCATTCAAAGTCGTATTTCGTACGTCAATAATTTACAAGAATTTTCGGGTTGTGCGTTGGTGATAGAAGCCATTGTGGAAAATGCCGACATGAAAAAGAGCGTTTTTCAGCAGCTGGAAAACATCGTTAGTCCACAGACCATTTTGGCCAGTAATACATCCAGTTTATCCATTGCGTCTTTAGCATCGGCTTTGACGTTTCCCGGACGAATGATAGGCATACACTTTTTTAATCCGGCGCCGTTGATGCCATTGGTTGAAATCATACCGGCCATTTCTACCGAGGCGGTGGTAACCGATGCCGCTAAAACAATCATCGACGATTGGGGGAAGGTAACCGTTTTGGCCAAAGACACCCCCGGTTTTATCGTCAATCGTATTGCTCGTCCGTACTACGCAGAAGCGGTAAAGATGTACGACGAAGGATTGTCCGATCCGGCAACCATAGACTGGGCCATGAAATCATTGGGACTATTCAAAATGGGGCCCTTTGAGTTGATGGATCTTATCGGTCATGACGTCAATTACGTGGTGGCCGAAACGGTTTGGACACAAATGTACTACGATCCGCGCTACCGACCATCGCTGACGCAAAAGCGCATGATGGAAGCCGGACTACTTGGCCGTAAGTCGGGACGAGGATTCTACGATTATCGCGAAGGCGCAGAGAAACCAGAGCCAACAACCGATCAAACAACGGGTGAGATGATTTTACACCGCATACTCGCCATGCTTATCAATGAAGCCGCAGATGCCGTCTTTTTAAATGTGGCTTCTCCAAAAGACATCGAATTGGCCATGACCAAAGGGGTCAATTACCCCAAGGGCTTATTGCAATGGGGAGACGAGATTGGGGTGGAAAATATCTTGGGCATTCTCGATGACCTTCACGCCAGGTTTGGCGACGATCGCTACCGTGCCAGTGCCTACCTCAGAGATTGTGCCGCTGTAGGTCATTCACTGTTAACCGGAAAGTAGAAGAAGTCGGAGACCAAAACACGACGCTTTTCTTTTGAGAATACTTATCATGTCACACGATTAACGTGTGAATATCTGTTAAAAAAGCATAAACTTTTGACAGGCAAACACTTTTAACAGCTTTTTAGGTGGTTTGGGTCTGTTAATACGCCTACTTTTGAACATCGCAAAACGTTGTAATATCACAGTAAATACAGCGCATATGTTTAATACAAAATCTAACGTGGCTTTATGAATGAAGGTGTTGATATTCAAGAAATATCTGAAAAAATAAAAGAAGAAAGTGCTTTTGTTGAGCAGCTTCGTTTAGAGGTGTCTAAAGTGCTGATTGGTCAGCATAAGATGTTTG
The DNA here is from genome assembly GCA_003566715.1 of Cryomorphaceae bacterium. GTDB lineage: Bacteria > Bacteroidota > Bacteroidia > Flavobacteriales > Schleiferiaceae > CSBr16-58. The sequence goes on from PXCF01000093.1 coordinate 36,749, forward strand.
ATCGCTTGTTGATGGGCTTACTGGCCAATGGCCACATATTGCTGGAAGGGTTGCCTGGTTTAGCAAAGACCTTGGCGATTAAGACCTTGGCAAGTGCGATTAATGCGGATTACGCCCGTATCCAGTTCACCCCCGATTTACTTCCTTCCGACATCATCGGAACGCAGATTTACAACCTGCAAAAGAATGCGTTTGCCACCATGAAAGGGCCGGTGTTTGCCAACTTTGTTTTGGCCGACGAGATCAACCGCGCTCCCGCCAAGGTGCAAAGTGCTTTGTTGGAAGCCATGCAAGAAAGACAAGTAACCATCGGCGATACAACCTTTAACTTACCCGATCCCTTTTTGGTACTGGCTACCCAGAACCCCATTGATCAAGAGGGTACATATCCTTTACCTGAGGCGCAAACCGACAGGTTTATGCTGAAAACAGTGATTACTTACCCCAACATTGAAGATGAACGCTCGGTAATGCGCCAGCAAATATCCGGAGAAAAACCAGAAGTCAAGCCTGTGGTAACGCTCGATCAAATCAAAAGTGCCAGAACACAGCTCCATAAAATTTATATGGATGAGAAAATTGAAAAGTATATACTCGACATCATTTCCGCAACCCGTTCACCGGAACACTACCGCATGCCCGACTTTGCTCAGTTTATCTCCTTTGGCGCCTCTCCACGTGGGAGCATCAACCTGGCTTTGGCTGCCCGAGTGAATGCCTTTATTCGCGGTCGCGCATTTGTGATACCCGAAGACGTCCGAGAAGTGGCGCTGGATGTACTCCGTCACCGCATTGGTCTTACCTACGAAGCCGAAGCGGAAGAAATTACCACCGATCGATTGATCAAAGAAATCATTAATGAGGTAGAAGTACCATAACTATGGATACCCGGGAGCTGCTTAAAAAAGTTCGTCAGATTGAAATAAAGGCTCGTCGCAATTCCGACCACATGCTTTCCGGAGAGTATCACTCATCGTTTAAAGGTCGGGGGATGACCTTTAGTGAAGTGCGCTTGTACCAATATGGCGACGATGTACGCGCCATCGATTGGAACGTGACGGCCAGACTAAACGAAACCTATATTAAGGTCTTTGAGGAGGAGCGAGAACTGACTTTGCTCTTGGTGGTAGACGTTTCGGGTTCTACCCATTTCGGTACACAAGGACGATATAAAAGAGAATTGGCGGCAGAAATTTGTGCTTCCCTGGCGTTTTCTGCTTTGGCCAACAACGACAAGGTAGGGGTGCTCCTCTTTGCCGATGGTCCGGAAAGATACATTCCACCACGAAAAGGTAAAAAACACCTACTGCACATCATCCGTGAAATTTTGGAATACGAACCCAATACCTCATCCACCAGCATTTCCAAAACGCTGCCTTTTTTGCTGAACATCCTGAAGAAAAAAGCCATTATTTTTATGCTGTCCGACTTTATGGACGGCGATTACCTCAGCACCTTAAAGATCGCCTTGCGAAAACACGAAATGATTGGCGTTCGATTGTTTGACCCTACCGAAGAAACACTGCCAAATCTTGGTATGTTGCAGGTTTACGACCCCGAAAAGCGCGATTATGTGTGGATGAACACCTCGAGAAAAGGCGTGCGCCAGTCGTTTCAAGATTCACAAAGAAAATACGCCCAATATTTCAGAGATGCCTTTACCAAGTTTGGCGGTGGTGCCATAGAAATTGACATCCACCAACCTTATTTGAAAAAATTGATGCAGTATTTTAAACAACACGCTTGACATGATTAAAAGTTTGGGCTTGTCATACAGAAATTAATACCACCAATGAAGAAGCTGCTGTTTTCGTCTCTTATACTGATCATCGCGTTGACACACGTGAATGGACAAGATGCGTCTTGGTCGGTAGACACAACAGTGATCCGACTGGGTGAACCCATAACCGTGCAGTTTAGGGCAATGGTTGATGCTGATTCTACACCTCGTTTTCCCAACTACGCAACCTGGGAGGCGCATTCTTTCATTGTGCTCTCCAACGATACGGCCTTTTCCAAACCAAAGAAAGGTCGCAAAGAAATGCAGCAAACGGTAGTTGTTACCTCCTTTGATACCGGTTTTGCCGTATTAGAGCCCATTCTGTGGTCGTACAACGATGTGGAATATGAGTCCGATCCAACAATGATTGAAGTACAGTGGGTGATGATAGAGGAGGGGGTTGACTTGTTTGATATCAAAGACGTGTTGGGCGTGCCTTATCCCTGGTACGTTTACGTGATTTTATTGATTTTAGTGGTGCTTTTGTTCTTGGCCATATTGAAATTGCTCAAGTGGTATCGACGTCCCAAATTACCACCGTTACAAGTGGAATTGCAAACACCATACGAATGGGCATTGGAAAGGTTACAGCATCTGGAGTCGTCTGATTTATGGGCCTCTGAGAAGTACGGTTTGTTCTTTCTCGAACTCACCACCATTCTGCGTCAGTATATGGAGCGCGCCCACGGCGTAAGAGCGATGGAGGCTACGATGGATGAGTTGCTTAGAAGAATAGGTGACCTGCCTTTGACCGACGATCAGCTCTCACATATGTCTGAATTCCTTAGGCGTTCTGAGTTGATTAAGTACGCCAAGCAGCTGCCGTCGCGAGACAGTTCAATACATTACATCAACGAGGTGAAAACGTTTTTAAACTGGCTCAATAAATCCAATAGCGATGTTTAATATAAGCTTTTCAAACCCGGAGATACTCTGGTTGATTGCGTTGCTGCCCCTATTGTGGGCGTGGGTTTATCTGCGCAGAAGACAATTGAGGTCTGAAGTAAAGTTGAGCCATATCCCCTCAGCGATTCGCGATGGTTTTAACCCTATGTCGATGGTGTACCTTACCCGCACTTTGGCCTTAGCGGCTATTATCCTTGCACTGGCAGGTCCACGAAGCAGCGATATCACCACCAAAACCAGAGGCGGAGAAGGGATTGAAATTGTATTGGCCATTGACATATCCACCAGTATGTTGGCCAGAGATCTAAAACCGGATAGGTTAGAGGCAACCAAACGCCTATCCGCAGAGTTTGTGCAAAATCGTCCTCAAGATAAAATTGGCTTGGTGTTGTATGCCGGAGAGGCGTTTACCAAAACACCACCCACAACCAATCAGGCTTTGCTATTACAGAACATTTCCGAAATCACGTATAATATTGTTGAAGATGGAACCGCCATTGGAATGGGGCTGGCTACTGCCGTCAATCGATTGAGAAATAGCCAATCCGAAAGTAAGGTGGTTATCTTGCTCAGCGACGGAGAAAACAACCGCGGCATTGTTGATCCACTGACCGCCGCAGAGCTCGCATCCCAATTTGGAATTCGTGTATACACCATCGGTGTCGGTAGCAAAGGTACGGCCTCCACGCCTTATGCATATGGCGCCAGGGGGGAACTCCTCTTCCGAAATGCTCCGGTGAACATCGACGAAAAATTGCTGCAAACCATTGCCGATATTTGCGAGGGTAAGTACTTTCGAGCTACGGACAACACATCACTTCAGCAGATTTATGCTCAGATTGACGAAATGGAGCGAACCAAACTCGAAGACGTGGATTACATTCACATAGAAGAAAGACATTTGCCTTTTTTATGGCTGGCTTTAGGCCTATTGTTGTTGGAATTTGTATTGCGTAAAACCTGGTTAAAAAGTGCTTTAGACGTATGATGTTTCGCTTTGAACATAACGAATTGTTGCATGTATTGTGGGCACTGCCCATTTTACTGGCTTGGCGTTTTTACCTGCTTTGGTGGGCGCGTAAACAAAGAGCGCGCTTTGCCAGTTCTGATGCCTTGCTGCGACTGGCCCCTCAAAGAGATCGCTCAAAGTCTTGGATAAAGTTTTCGCTTCAATGGTTGGCTTTGGCGGCATTGATATTAGCCCTTGCCAATCCTCAACAGGGTGGAAAGGTGGAAAATCAAACCGTTAGTGGTGCTCAGGTGGTGTTTGCTCTAGATGTATCGAGGTCTATGATGGTAGAAGACGTCACGCCTAATAGGCTGGAAAGAGCCAAGCAACTCATATCTAGAATGCTGCCCTATATGAGTAACGATCAGGTTGGATTAATCGCTTTTGCCGGAAAGGCATTTCCCTCCGTGCCTTTAACGCCGGATAAATCGTCTTTGCTGCTTCAGCTAAAACAATCCGATCCAGGGTCAATCTCAGCCCAAGGTACCAATTTCTCATCGATGATTTCTTTGGCCGCAACCTATTTTAATCAGTCGATTTCTTCCGATAAAATTCTCATCGTGGTAGGTGATGGCGAAGACCATGAAGGCGGATGGAAAGACCGCGTTGATGACCTTCGCAAACAAGACATTCGTGTATTCACCATCGGTATAGGAACCGAAAAGGGGGGGCTCATCCCCGTGCGTAACGCACGCGGTACGGTTACCGGATATGTGAAAGACGATGAAGGTTCAGCGGTTGTTTCCAGACTAGAACCACGCACTTTACAAGAACTTGCCGATTACGGTGATGGTGAATATCACCACCTGACATCCCTGCAAGGAGGGGAACAGTTTTTGCGCGATGTAATCTCCGGATTGGGTCGATCTGAATTTGAACGAAAGGTGTTTACAACCTATCAAAGTCAATATCAATGGCCTTTATCCATCGCTTTCTTATTGTTGATTATCGATTGGTTGTTGTTTGAACGACGTACGCGTTGGTTACAGCGCCTGAGGGCCATCAATGAATCACATTCAGAAGCACTGTCTAAAACAAAAGATGTATGATTAGTGTCCAAAACATCAATGGCCAGCATGGCTCATCGCTGATATTGCCGATGAGGATATGGGTGTTATTGTTCCTGTTTGCATCGTCGTCGTTGGCCACCGCGCAAAGTTATCGCGATGCCATTAGTAAAGGCAATGACCTTTTTGAAAAAGAAAAATTTGGTGAAGCAGAAGTGGCTTATCGACGAGCAATGGAGGAACATCCCGACGCTTTTGAGGCGCCGTTTAACTTGGGAAACGCCCTTTACCGACAAGGCCGCTTTGATGAAGCCATTGAGGCCTATAAAAAAAGTGTCGATCGCGCGGCTGGTAAAGAACAACGAGCCAAAGCCCTGCACAACATTGGCAATGCACAAGCGGGAAAAGAAGCCTACGACAAGGCCATAGAGTCGTACAAATCGTCCTTGTTGGAAAACCCCAAAGACGAAGAAACAAGGTCAAACCTGGCGTATGCCATGCGACAACTCACAGAGCCGCCTCCGCAGGAGGAACAACAGCAGTCTGGAGATGGAGAGGAAAGCGATGACGACGAAGAACAGGATTCTTCCGACAATCAAGAGCAAGAAGATGAGCCGGATGAGCAGGAGGGCGACGGACAAGACGACGCCTCAGACGAGGAAGATGAGCAGGAACAACCCGAGCAAGATCCAAATTTTGACCCTGCTGATGCCGAAAGAATCATGCAAATGATAGAAGAAGAAGAGGAGAAGGTACAAGAAAAACTCAACGAACAAGAAAAGAAAAAGTCGCAAGAACAATCCAAAAAACGCAGTTGGTAATTTCGTTGCCCTAAGCATATGACAAGACTATTCATCTATTTATTTGGCTTTGTTCTACTATCCTCCGGAGGGGTCGCTCAAGGAAGTGGGGTAAAATTTGTTGGTAAAGCCAGCCATGAATCTATTGGTACAGATGACCGATTTACCATTACTTATACCCTAAATGCGAGAGGACAAAGCTTTCGACCGCCCGAAAACATGGAAGATCATTTTATGGTACTGGTGGGCCCCAACCAGAGCTTTCAAAGCACCATGACTTCTCGAGGGTTTGAAACCACCATGCAGGTGTCCTACACTCTGCGCGCTAAATCAGAAGGCACCTTTGAACTAGGTCCGGCCCGTGTGATGGTCGGTGGAACACCACATGCATCCAACAGTATTTCCGTAGTGGTGGTCAAGGGTTCTACCCTGGAAAAAGATCCCAATGATCCCGAAGTATTGGCCGCTCAGCTCTCGTGGATGAAGGCCATACTCAACAGAACGGAAGTGTTTGTTGGGGAGCCCATCAACGTGAATTACAAGCTTTACTCCAAAACCGGGGTGTCTGGACCAAGATTTGAAAGTGAACCGAATTTTAAAGGATTTATCACCGAACACATCGACCTTGGTCAAATTGAACAGAAGAGAGAGTTCATCGACAACGAACAAGTTCTTACGGCCGTTATCAAGTCCTTTTTACTGTTTCCTCAACAACCGGGCAACTACGATTCACAAAAAATTCCGGTTACCATCCCTACAAATGTTCAAGTACAAAGGCGCGACAGTTGGTTTGGCAGTATGACACAGCGGGTAGACAACAATACCCATGTGACCATACCGGCCATCAAAGTAAAGCCACTTCCTGTGAGTGGCAGACCGGAGGATTTCAGTGGAGGCGTTGGCAAGTATGACCTGGATATCAGTGTTGATAAAACAACCCTAGACGCCGATCAATCGCTTTCGGTTAAAATCACGTTGAGCGGAGAGGGCAATATGCGACTGGTCGATGTACCTGCCTTAGAGTTGCCATCTGTGTTTGAGACCTACGATCCGCGGACATCCTCGCGCTTGAATGTGGCAGGTGGCACGCTTAAAGGCAGTAAGTCGGCAGAGTATTTACTCATCCCACGCTATTCCGGTACCTACGAAATTCCCGCACTTACATTTTCGTATTTCAACCCCAAAACTAAGCAGTATAGTGAAGCGCGTACGGAACCGATAACCATTGAGGTCACGGGCGACAAAAAACGCAGTGAAGTGGTTGGCCCATCTGCGGGGGGAAAAGAACGTGTGGACATGATGAGTCGTGACATCATGTTTATCAAAACATCAACACCAAATTTTCAGTCAGAAAGATGTCCCGTGATTGAATCGGCCTGGTACTGGGTTTTATGGGTGCTTGGAATATTGTTGTTTCCCATTGCGTGGTTGCTACGCAACATTATTTTCAAACAACGACTGGCGAGAAACACAAAACTAAAAAAAGCGGAACGCATGGCCGAGCGATTGCTGCAAGAAGCGAGCAAACAACAGGATACCGCTTCAAAGGGAGACAAGCTGCACAAGGCCATCGAGGTTTACTTTGCCGCACATTTAAGGATTAATACCTCAGATTTATCCAATGAACAACTGCGTACGAAATCCAAAGACGTGTTTGGCGAAGGGTTTACTGAGGAATGGATGCGTGTATACGAATCACTTGAGGCACTACAATACGGTGGCACGTCGGTAGATGTGTCTGTGGATCGTGTAAAAACAATGATTAACAAAGCAAAAGAATGGGCATCAAACAATTGATTTTTTCATTGGCGATGCTTTCGTTGGTATCGCATCACGTTCGGGGTGAACAACCCAATGGACAGGAAACAAGCAAGTCTGAAATTGATAAAGCAATACTCCGTCAGGTGATGGAAGAAGGTAATGCACTATACGAAACGGGCGCGTATGAACTTGCCATAGAAAAGTATAACGACATACGTTCAAAAGGCGTTTTGTCGCCGGAGCTGTTCTTTAATCTAGGCAACGCCTATTACAAGAAGAAAAACTTAGGCAAAGCCATTTTGTACTACGAGCGTGCATTAAAGTTGGCTCCCAAAGACGAAGATATTCGCTTTAACTTAGCGTTTGCTCAAGCGTCAACGGTTGATAAAATTGAGTCCAGCGGTACCGTGTGGTTTAAGAAAATGGTACACGGTTATTTGAAAATCATGAATACGAATACCTGGGGCTTTGTTTCGCTGGCGTTTGTATTCATTTCTTTATTGTTGTGGGTTTTGTTTTTGTCCAATCGCTTTTCTCCTAACGTATTGATGATTTCCATGGTGGTGAGCTTGCTGCTGGCCATCGCAGCCATCTTTTCCTCTTTTGGGCGTCGGTTGTTGGATGCGCAGCGTTTTGCCATCGTGATGGACGATGGCATTACGGTGAAAAGCGCCCCCGCAAAAAAAGGGGAAGACATGTTCATCATTCACGAAGGCACGAAGATGGAATTGTTGGATGCGTACCAAACCTGGTACAAAATCAGACTAAACAACGGCAATGTTGGTTGGTTGCCACAAAGCTCAGTAGAGGAAATATGATTGATCTTTTCACAACGCATTCCTCTGTATGAAGGCAACCGTCATAAAATCAACCGGCAATACATGTCTCATACGTTTTGACGACGGTGATATACAGTCGTGTCGCGTACCCGGTAAATTTCGTATCAAAGGACTAACCACTACCAACCCGGTAGCGGTGGGTGATTTCGTCGACGCGTCGAAAAATGAACGAGGGGAATGGCGCGTGGAGCATATTCACGATAGGAAAAACTACCTGGTGAGGAAATCCGTGAACCTTTCACACCAAAAGCACATCATTGCGGCAAATATAGACCAAGCCGTGCTGGTGGTTACCCTCGAGCAACCCGAAACCAGTACCGGCTTTATGGATCGCTTCCTGGTGTCTTGTGAAGCATACGACATCCCAGCAGTTATCGTGTTCAACAAATGGGATGTGTATTCCGATGAAGCCAAAAGTGAATACGACTATCGAAAGGCTGTGTACGAAAGTGCCGGATACCAAGTTTTGGCGACCTCTGCAGAAACGGCTTTTCAATTGACCGACGTCGTGCAGGCGTTGGAAGGAAAAATAACGTTGCTTGGCGGACACTCCGGAGTAGGTAAGTCCAGTTTGGTGAATGCCATTCAACCCGATTTGGATTTGAAAGTGGGCGACATTTCGGTGGTTCACCGCAAAGGACAACACACCACTACCTTTGCGCAAATGGTGTATGTCGACAACATCAAGGGGTACCTGATTGATAGTCCGGGCATCAAGGGATTTGGCTTGGTGGATATGGAGCCAGAGGAAATTGGTGACTACTTCCCGGAGTTTTTTGCGTACAGAGAACAGTGTCGTTTTCACAATTGCACCCACCGCAACGAACCCGGCTGTGCCGTGAAAGCTGCTCTCGACAGTGGTGATCTGCCACACAGCAGATACCAAAGTTACCTGTCTATGATGGACGGAGAAGACGAACCATATCGCTAAGAATAGATTGCCATGAAGCGCAGCCAGCTGAACAAGGAAGATTTTTATTATTCCGAAGAGGGATACATCGTTTTTACCGAGGCATATCACCTCAAGCGCGGTTATTGTTGTAAAAGTGGTTGCAAACACTGCCCTTACGGCTACAACAAGAAAACCGGAAGATTTGACAAAAAATCGCTTTAAGGGTAATAGGCAAAATCCTTCATGCTGGACAAATTCCCCAGCACATACACCCATTTAATTTTATACGCCTCCTGCGATAGGTTTTTTTTGTTTTCAACAATCGTTTGTGTATAAAAGTGTTAATAAATACATAAACAAAAAAAACTGAACATAACATGTGAGGAGAGCAGTTGTTCAAAATTCGAATATAATCATTTAAAATTCTGATATTAAAGTATTTGCCCAGATCTAAGCCCTGATTAAAAAAATAATTTTATCATAAATGTTTTTTTTTAAAATGTTAAATATTCGATTATATTTGTATAAGATTATGATTAACCCACTACTAAGAACAACTCCTAATGTCAAATTTAATTAACAAAGACAATGAGAAAGTTAAGTATGCTGCTCGTTCTTGCAGTAGTGGCGATTTCGTGCCAAAAGGACAATCTAAGCGATGAGCCAACCCAATCCATGCGTAAATCATCCAGCGCATGTGATGTGGTTAGTCCGCAATCTGTAGCTGACGCTGGTGCCATTTCAAGACCCGGTGGTAATGCCGATTGTAATGGTGCTGACTATGATTACAGCAGCGATCGTGTCAACCGAAATAGCGACAACACCTGGGATGCCTCTTTTCCAGATGGTTTTAGCGTTATTTATGATGAAAGTTCCAAACAATTAACATGGAGTTATACGTCACAGATGGTTGACGGCGTACTTATGTGTTTGGACGGTATTCAGGTCATTGCCAAAGGAGGTTCTGGTGCACAGGTTTATTCCTATGGATCCGATGTTCATTGTGGGGAAGAAGTTTCCGCTCCCGGAACGGCTGATATCAGCAATCTTACCTTGTGTTACAACTTGAAAACTTGTAGCCAAACAACTTCCGACACTTGTTATGAAGGTGAGTCTGCATGGGGCGAAGGAACCCGCTATGTGAATCGCGGTAACTGGGCAACGTATTCTGCTTACCCAACTGGTGGGGGATCTGTTACTTTGTATGCCGGACAAACCCATGATGCAGGTACCATTACGTTCTCTGCTGTTTCTAATGGAGAAGTTACCATCGACATTACATTGAACAGTGGTTTTGTATTTGATGGTGATGTACACATCCAAGGTTATAACTCAACGCCTCCTTCGAGAAACCCTGCACCGGGGCAGTTTGATCATAAATTTGCTCAATTGACAGGAATGGTCGTTGATGAAGCAATGTACTATGGTATTCACGTCAATGTGAATAGAGAAGTACCTTGTGAAGACTAAACAGTCAATCATCCAATAGGATACTTTAAAACTCCCCGGCCTTAACAGTCGGGGAGTTTTTTTATTCACTACATTTGGAGTCAATTTTCCACCTATGACAAGAGTAGACATCATCAATGGTCCAAACCTCAATCTTTTGGGATCGAGGGAACATGAGGTTTATGGCCATCAATCGCTTGAGGATATAGCACGTGCCTGCAACGTCGCCTTTCCGGATGTTGACCTACATTTTTTTCAGTCCAATATCGAGGGAGAAATCATCGATGCCTTGCAAAAAAGCACTGCTAAAGCCATCGTGATTAATCCGGGAGGCTATACCCATACAAGCGTAGCCATCAGAGATGCCATCGCCACCATGCGCATTCCGGTGGTCGAATGTCATATCAGCAATATTGCCGGTAGGGAGTCCTTTCGACACGAATCACTCATCAGTCCGGTCTGTACCGGTGTCATCATGGGCTTTGGAACCGATGGGTACCTATTGAGTATCCATGCGGCCTTGCATGTGCTCAACACTAAATAAAATCTGAAAACCGCTTTTTGCCCTTCACGAAATAATTCCACACGATGGAGCCTTTGTAGCGACCCTTAAGCATTCTCCATTCTGCATCTTTTCGTTGGCGCCTGTATCTTTTGATGGCGCCCAGGTGTTGGTAATAATCCATGTGTGCTTTGAGTATGGCTTTAAAGTAACCAAATTCTCCCGTCAAAAGAAAGCGAATGGCTGAGATGCCGTCTAAGACCATACGAGAAAACACCACACGTATTCTATCGCGGTGGGGGAGTAGGCGCCCCATCATAATGAGATTGTTGCGAAAGTTGAGATAGACCTTTCTGGGATTTTGGTAGGTGAGCGTACCACCGCCCAGGTGATAAACCTTAGATTTGGTGAGGCATTGAACTTTGTATCCGGCGGATTGCAAACGCCAACAGAGGTCTATTTCCTCCATATGGGCAAAGTAGTGGGGGTAAAATCCACCCATTTCTTGAAATACCGACGATCTTACAGCCATGCAGGCTCCGGAAGCCCAAAAGCAATCAATGATGTGGTTGTACTGTGGATTTTCCTTTTCTAGTGTATCAAACACCCGTCCACGACAAAAGGGATACCCAAAGCGATCGATAAAACCACCGGCAGCTCCAGCGTACTCGTACCGCTCGGGATTTTTGTCGTCGAGTATCACCGGTTGTGCTGCCGCCAGTTGGGGGTCGGCGGCAAAGGCATGAACCATTGGACTTAGCCAACCTTCGGTCACGCGGACATCGGAATTGATCAGGACATAAATGTCGGCTTCAATAGACTTAAGTCCTTCGTTATAGCCACCGGCATAACCTGTGTTTTCGGCATTCACCACGCATTTAACCCCGGGGAATTTGCGTTTCAAGAGGTCAACAGAATCGTCGGTTGAGGCGTTGTCGACCACCCACACTTCGGCTTCACCGGAATATTGCACAATACTCGGCAGGTAGGTTTCTAAGAGTTTACGGCCATTGTAATTAAGTATGACAACTGCTATGTTCATTCCTTATAGATTTTTCCAACGTTTGTGAGACCATAACCAGTGACCAGGGCGTTGGCGAATCAGCTGTTCTAGTTCCGCCACGTGCGCGTTGGTGATTTGGTATTCTTCCGTGTTTTGGGGATTGTCAAAAAGAAGTTTGGGAGTGATTTCGTAGTTACCTCTTTTTACGCGCTCAACATGGATAAATACCACGGCCAAATCACATGTCTTTGCCAGCTTTTCTGCGCCGAGATGCGTAGGGGTTGGAATGTTGAAAAAGGGTGCTCTGTATTTTATCTTCCCTTTGTGAGGCGCTTGATCGGCCATAAAAACATACAATGGTGCTTCCGTCTTTTGATTGAGCATAAAATCGTAGGTGTCTTTCATTTGGAAAAGCTTCAGGCCAAAACGTTCCCTTAGTCGCACCACCCAATGATTCACGTTGGGGTTTTTTATTCGACCGTACACGGCAAAGGTAGGGTGGGGCACCAGTAGAGGCATGGCGAGTGCTACCCATTCAAAGTTGGCGTAGTGCCCCATAATCAGCATGACGCCTTTTTTTTCTTTGTGTAGCGCCTCGAATAGTTCCGGATGCTTCATCCGCACTCTTTTGCGCAGCGCACGGGGAGAAATACTCAAACTTTTAATGCTTTCCACCATGATATCTGCCACGTGCTTGTAAAAAGTAGTCGTGGTTTTTCGCATCTCTTCAATACCCATATTCGGAAAAGCCAGAGCTAAGTTGTTTTCAATAACTTTTCTGCGATATCCAAGGGTTTGCAAGGCAAACGCAATTAAATTCGACAAGCCATAAAGAAAGAAAAAAGGGAAATAACTCAGCCCTTTTGCCAGCGGTGACCACCAAGGCATTTTCATTTACCAGCGACCATATCTGCCCATAGAACTGGGATTGATGATGAGGTTGTCTGTTGCCCGACTTCCCCAATTCCCGCGGCGATTGAGTTGTTGTTGGCGATCCATCATGTATTCGTCTTGAAACGTTTCGCCCACCTGTACGCCCGGCTCCAATTCACGGGGCCAGTTTTCATTGTAGCGCTCACCATCGGCATTGCTGTGCACCAAGCGGTAACGATTGGTGTTTACTTCGCGGTCAACAAAGACAAAAATACGGTCGGTTTGGTCACGCGTAGAAGGTGATTTCAATTGATTGTACTGCCAAATTTCAAAGGGGAATGTTCCGGTTTCAAAACGTCTGTCTTCAACCAGCGTCGGTTTACCGTATTGTAGATATACCCTCCCGCGATCGGACTGATATCCGGGCAACACACGCATGCCGTATTTTTCATTCACGTAGCGCACCTCCCGGTAGTAACCCAGCCATTCATCGTAGGTATTGGAAGGAAATTTATTGGCCCAAAAAGAGTAGAAGAAGCGCTTTAACTTGCTTTTATCCCCTTCATTGGTCAAGGTTTCTATAGAGCGTTGCTCTTGGAAATTGGCTATGGGTGTTAAGAAGTCAACGAAGTGTTCGATGGAGTCCATATTGATCTTGTCCATAAACGTACCCGCCAAGTCGTCGAGATTGGTTTCCTGGAAAAACTTAGGCGCTTCATCGTTGGGGTTTTCTCTCAGGAAATACACGTGACGGGCGTCCATGACCTCATTCTTTTGAGAAATGGCTTCTAGCACCAGAAAATAAGGACCGGATGGCAGGTCTTTTATGTTAAAGCTACTCAGCATGGGGATGACACTGTTCCCATCCTTAATGCGTTTAAATCCGGCCAGTTTATCAACTGTTTCCTGGGTTTGTGCATTCTCCACATAATACTTGATCATAAACGGTCTGGCGGTGTCCTCTGCGGTTGTTCGGTCATATAGTTCCGCATAAAAGTTAATCCGTTCGGCCTTGTCGCCGTAGTAGAAGTGTTTGCGTGGCAGAAGGGGGATAAGGTTAAAACCACTGCCATCGGATTTTGGACTGTAGCTGTTAAGAATGTTGACATCGGAAAAGCCAACGCGTTCGGGACCACGGAGATTGACCTCAAAGTTGAAATCGTATGATTCAGATTCGTTGTGGATATCATGCACGGAAATGTGCACTTCGTAAGAACCGGGGTCGAGGCCCAAGCGCTGCGTATGGGTGAAGTACATGTTCAGCGCTTCATCGCTTGCATTTTCCGGAACCGTTACTTGCACGCTTTCCATACCCTGTAACTCATCCTCTTGATAAACGGAAACACGAATGCCAATTCCGCCGGTCTTCACCCCTTCATCATTGCTTGATATGGTCAAAGAAGATCCCTTAAAAGCGTAGTAAGTTTCGAGTACAGACGCCTTTTCTGAAGAAAAAAAGCGCCCATAAGACACCCTTAAATCCATTTGCTGCGCAAACAGAGAGCTGGTAGTCAGTGCGATAAGCCAAGTCATTAAATGTTTCATCCCCATCCTATTTGAACTACTAAGATACAAATTAAATAAATGTCTTGCAAACTATGAATTTCATTGTATTTTTGCCCCCGCTTAGGAGGGATGGCAGAGTGGTCGAATGCGGCGGTCTTGAAAACCGTTGAGGGTCACACCTCCGGGGGTTCGAATCCCTCTCCCTCCGCAATAAAACCCCCAAAGGTCGCAGACCTTTGGGGGTTTTTTCATTCCCCCAAAACGCCAAGCTTGCTTGAGCGTTTTGGGGGAATGAAAAAACCCCGGACGAAGCGCAGCGAAGACCGAGGGGTTTTATTGCAGGTCCTCCCTTTAGGGATCACGCAAGTAATCCCTTTAAGAC
>PXCF01000041.1 GCA_003566715.1 Cryomorphaceae bacterium
GACGTCACCGTCATGGTCACCACCGGCGGGTACGTCAAGCCGCTGGCCCGCCGTCGGACCACCCCGTCGCACAAGCACGCCCACGACCCGCTGGTCGCGGTGATCCGCACGACGACCGACGACACGCTGTTGCTCGTCGGGCAGGACGGGACCGGCTACCGCGTCGGGGTGGCCGACCTGCCCGTGGTGCGCGCCAACCAGCGCGGCACCCACGTCGGGGGGCTGCTCGGCGGTGGACCGGACGGCAAGCTGGCCGGTGCCATCGCACTCCCCCGCGACCCGGCCGGGCTGACCCTACTGACCGTCAGCGCCGGCGGACAGGTCAAGCGCACCGAGGTGGCCGAGTTCACCGAGGCCCGCCAACGCAGCCTGCAGGCCGCCGGGGTCAAGGCCAAGGACCGCCTGGTCGCCGTGCTGCTGTGCCGCGACGACGACGATGTGCTGCTGGCCCACGACCAGGGGCTCGTGACGCGGTTCCCCGCCTCCGAGGTCCGGGCCATGGGCCGCTCCGCGGCCGGCGTCGCCGGGATGAACGTGCCGAAGGGGGCTGCGATCGTCGCCGCCTCCGTCGTGCCGGGCGGACGCGACGACGTCGAGGTAGTGACGCTCGGAGCCGATGGGACCGCCAAGCGGGTCCCGGCCGACGAGTACCCCGCGAAGGGCCGGGGCGGGAAGGGCCTGCTGACCGGGGTCGACACCCTGGCCTGGTGTGGGACCGCCGCCGAGCTGCACACCGGTGGTGAGGACGCCGTCGTGGTCCGCCCGATCGACCTGGTCGAGGCCAAGCGCGCCGGCCGTGGTGGGGACCTCGGCCACCCGGTCCCGGGCCCGGTCGTCGCCGAACAGGCGGCGCCGGACAACGCGGACGGCGCCGCGTGACGGGCCGCGACGCACCTCCCGCAGCGGCAGCGCCTCCCCCGTCCCCGGACGTACCACCGAGGGCGGGTATCCCGCCGCGACCACCCGCGTCGCCGGCAGCAGACGGGCCGGACGTCCCGCCGCGGTCGTCGGTGTCGTCGGCGTCCCTGCCGTGGGTGCCCACGCCCCTGCCGGCATCGTTGACGGGTCCGCTTGCCGCCCTCCCGGGGAGCGAACTCCGGCGCGTGCACGACGCCGACGCCGACGAGCTGATCGAGCTCATCGGTGCCGTGTTCGCGGAGTACCCGGGGTGTGTGCTCGACCTCCCCGGTCTGGACGCGGACCTGCAGCGCCCGGCGACCACCGCGACGGCGACCGGCGCGGGCTGGTGGGTGCTGGAGGACGACGGCCGGATCGCGGCGACGATCGGCGCGGGTCGGCTGGCTCCGGACGGGTCGGTGGAGCTCAAGCGGCTGTACGTCGCGGCGAGCCATCGGCGCCGCGGGCTCGCGCGGGGTCTGGTCGCCCTGGTCGAACGACACGCCACGGACGTCGGTGCCACCTCGATCGAGCTGTGGTCCGACACGCGGTTCCGCGATGCCCACGCGCTGTACCGGTCGCTCGGCTACACGCCGACCGGCGAGGAGCGCGACCTCGACGACCCGTCGAACACCACCGAGTACCGGTTCGTGCGCCCCCTCGACACCGACTGACAGCACGCCTCGCGAACGGCTGGCGGCGACCCGGGGAGGCGCCTGACGACGACCCCGGAGGCCGGCTCGCTGCGACGCCGGGTGGCGGCCGACCACGCAGCGTGGTTCTCCCGACCTCCGTGACGGCAGCGAACTAGCGTGGGGGGCCGTGCCTTCGACCGGACCCCTCGTGCGTCGTCCCTGGTTCGTCCTGTTCGCGGCCGTCGCTGTCGCGGCGGCGGCAGGCGCGTGTTCGAACGGCAGCGAACCGCAGACGGACGTCGCGGGGGAGGTTCCCGCCGCGGTCCCCGACGAGGACCCGGACCCCGACCCCGACGGCGTGCCGGAGGACGGGCCCGTCGCCGCACCCCCGCCGGACCCCGAGCCCTGCCGCCACGACGCACTCGAGGACGACGACCTCGTTACCCTGCGCGCCTCCGGGGTCATGGGCCTGAGCCTCGAGGTCGCGGACCGCACCCACCGCTGCGCTGAGGTCGTCGTGGTCGCCGCAGCCGACGCTGCCTGGGCGGCCGCGATCGCCGCACCGGCGGCTGCGATCCTGGACGCCCCGCTCCTCCTGCTCGGCCCGGGTGGACCCGCCCCGGTGGCGGAACGCATCGCTGCGCTTGGTGCGGATCGGGTGGTCACCGTCGGTGTCTCCGGGGCGGACCTCCCCGGCGCGGTCACGGAGCTCGGGCCCGACGTGGACGATCCGACAACCCTGGCGTTGGAGGTTGCCAGCTACCTCGAGGTGACCCGGTTCCTGGCCGTCCCGGCGGACGACACGCTGGCCCGCGCCGGAGCGCTGTCGCGGCTGGACGATCAGACCGCGCTGCTCCCGGTCGTCGATGATCCGGCGGCGCTGTCCGATCTGGCGGCGGACCTGCTCCCGACGGCCACCCTGCAGGTCGTGGCGATGAACCTCGAGGTTGCTGGAGAACTGTCGGGCAGGCTGCTGGGGGTCGGGATCGACGCGGTGGTCGCCACGCGACCGGTCTTCCTGAGTGGGACCACCACGACGTGGCTGTTCGATGTCGGCCAACCCGCTGCGACCGCGGTCGCGGCGGTCGCCGCGGCCGGACGTGGTGAGGCCATCCTGCCCATCGACCCCGACGACCTGCGGCGGGGTGACGCCGCTCCCCAGCGGCTGCGTGATGCCCGCCCACGGCGCGTCGTGACGGTCGGGGAGATCACCGACGACGCGCACTGGCAGGTGCCGCTGCTCCTGCAGGGGTCCGAGCTGCCCGGCGGCGGGTTCCTGCTGTTCGAGGACCGGCGCATGGTCGCGCTGTACGGCTCACCGGAGTACCCGGAGCTTGGCGCGATGGGCCAGCAATCCCTGGAGGAGACGATCCCACGGCTCCGGGAGGCGGCCGAGCCGTATGCAGCCGACGGCCACGACGTGCTCCCCGCCTTCGAGATGATCGTCACGATCGCGTCAGCGGAGGCCGAGGACACGGAGGACTTCAGCCGCCGCACCGATATCCAGGTGGTGCGCCCCTGGGTGGAACGCGCCGCCGAGGAGGACATCTACGTCATCCTGGATCTGCAGCCGGGTCGCACGGACTTCCTCACCCAGGCGCAGGAGTACGAGGAGTTGCTGCTGGAACCGCACGTCGGGCTCGCGCTCGATCCGGAGTGGCGGTTGGAGGACGACCAGGTGCACCTGAACCAGATCGGGTCGGTCGAGGCGGCCGAGGTCCAGGAGGTCATCGACTGGCTCGCCGACCTGACGCGAGACAACCTGCTGCCCGAGAAGCTCCTGGTCCTGCACCAGTTCCAGTTCGGCATGCTGCCGGACCGCGACACGATCGCGGTGCCGCCGGAGCTGGCCGTGGTCGTCCACATGGACGGGCAGGGGTCCTTGAGCGCGAAGAACGAGACCTACGCAGCGATCACCGCAGGCGCGGAGGACCGGTGGCTGTGGGGGTGGAAGAACTTCTACGACCAGGACGAGCCGGTCGCGACCCCGGCCCAGGTGCTCGAACTCGATCCGTTACCGGTGTTCGTGTCGTACCAGTAGATGCAACCACACCGCCAGCTTCGGGCGGGGGTGACGTACAGTCTGGTTGCGGGGCGTTGACAACGAGGGATGCAGGGGTGGGGTCGTGCGACAGATCGATCGACGCACCGCCGAGTCGCACCTCTCGGACGCTCTGCAACATCTGGCGACCGCGGGCGTCGTCATCCGCCACCTCGAACGGGCGGCGGAACTGTCCCAGGAAGACCGGCTCAGGCTGATGCAGTCCACCGCAGAGGTGCAGGCCATGCTCGACCAGGTCACTGGGATGTTGAGCAGTCGGACCATCGATCTTCGCCTCATGGAACTGCTCCGGCAGTCGGACGAGGACGAACGGGACTGAACCCGGACTCGATCTCATCGACGTCGAGCTTGCCACCCTTTGCACTGCATCACGATTACCCTGCGCTCACGCGTCGTTACGTTGCGGTGCGAAGCCCCGTCGGGAGCGGTGCCGTGAGAGGGTCCGACAAGCGTCGAGCGCAGGCGCATCTGAACGAAGCCGTCAAGCATCTCGCAGCGGCCAGGGTCGTGGTCCAGCATCTGGAATGCGACGCAGAACTGTCCCATCGCGAACGTGCGGACCTCAGCGACATCACGTCGGTCGTAAGATCGCTAGCGGGTCAGGTGAGCGACGCCCTGCAGGGTCGCGTCCTGGATCTGGAGTTGAGCGACATCCTCGTCATGCCGACCGAGGAAGGCCGCGACCCGGCGTGACCAGTCGTGTCACGTCGGGTGGTTCCGTCGGGTCACGCGACGCTCAGCCGGTAGCGCGTGCCGTTTCTGCTGAACGAGCGACCTCGGTGGTGCTCAGGCCTGCTGGGCCGACAGCATCCACAGCTGCATCTCGAGGCCGTCCAGGATCTCGATGAGCAGATCCTCGCTGGCGACGTCGAGTTCGCCGAGCCCGTCGAGGCGCTCCCGGGTGCGC
>PXCF01000077.1 GCA_003566715.1 Cryomorphaceae bacterium
CGGCTTCAGTAGGTATGCGGTATCCTGATGGGCAAGTGTCATTTACTGTTTTAACTACCGAACCTCCAGAGGTCTCATTCGCATTCCATCTATCATCGTCTGGAGTTGATAACCAATCGTCTCTATCTGTTATAAAGTCACTTCCTTCATTTCCAGCAGCTACAGGGCCACTAGCGGTCGAAGAATTTCGGTCTTCATGCCCATCGGCGGCTCTTCCCCATTGGTACAGGTCGCCGTAACTAGCTGCATCGGTGGGAGAAGTGGCTACTTGGCTTGCCCCAAGGTTGCGGTCCATCCATTCGACACCATTTGCGCCTATTACAGTAGGTACATCTGCCACCCCATCGCATACATTTATCCAAAACTGCCCATCGTAAAATTGTAAGCAATTTGTGTCTGTGTTATAAATCATCAATCCTTCTGCTGGACTACCTATACCATCTCTAGCATCGGTATCCATCCTTGGAGGCAAAAAGCCTTTTTCTGTACTTTGCAATTCAAGTTGTGCTGAAGGATCTGGTGATGTTGTACCGATACCTACCTGAGCTTGAACACTCAATGTGCTGAGAATTAGTGTTAATGCTAAAATTGTATTTTTCATTTTTTTTGTTTGATTATTTTAAACATTTATTGTGGTTGCTATGGTTGCTATAGTTTCTTTAGTTGTTTGTGAACTGTGAATCTGTCAACTGTCGTCTGTCAACAATCAACTGTCTTCTGTGAATCGTGGTTAATTCTCATCTCTTACTTCTTAATTCCTTAACCGTGAACCGTGATTTGTCAATAGTGAACAGTCAACTCTCAATTGTGAACTGATTTTATTTTTCATTTCAAATTTGTTATTTCTCATACCTCTCTTCTAACTTATCACTTCTCATTCTTCATTTCTTTATTCAATATTCAGTATTCGATATTTGCCTTCTGTTAACCATGGTTATTTCAAATTTCAGAATGATTGACTCTCGCAAAGAGGCAAAGTTGATTTCAATCTATTATAAAACATCCCACAGCCGACGTCCCGAATCCAAAATCCCACTTCTCATTTCTTATTTCTTTATTCAATATTCAGTATTCTTTATTAAATTCCCCCTCTCGTGCTGAGCTTAGTCGAAGTATCGGGGGTTAGGGGGCTTCTAATCCTTAAGGCAA
Source organism: Cryomorphaceae bacterium (assembly GCA_003566715.1). GTDB lineage: Bacteria > Bacteroidota > Bacteroidia > Flavobacteriales > Schleiferiaceae > CSBr16-58. The sequence continues at coordinate 1,150 of PXCF01000077.1, forward strand.
CGGACGGAGAAACCGCTAGCACGATTGAAGGAGCTCATATAGGCATTGGAAATATTGAAGTAGAGGAACCTGACAACGGTGCTCGAAACGGTACTAGACCAATAGTCGCCGCCGGAGCCAACATTGCCAAGCGAGCCATTCGAGCGAAGGCGGTAGCCCGCCATGGGCAATTTAAGCGGTGAGGCAAAAGCACCGGCTGCGTTGTCGCTGCTCCAACTTGCACGTTCAGCATTTAGCTCGGCTTCGGTGGGTAAACGATACCCGCTTGGGCAGGGGTTGTTGGTACCGTTTACGCCTTGCCATAAATCATCTACATCTGTAATAGTGGGATCTACCCAATTATTAGCACCGCTATTGCGTAAAATAAATTCCCCATCCCAATCATTTCCTGAGGCATTAAAATTGGCAACCCCATCGGTTGTTAGAACAGCACTATAAGTATCTGAATCCCGTTTCTCATGCCCATCGGCGGCTCTTCCCCATTGGTACAGGTCGCCGTAAGCAGCAGTATCTGTACTAGAGGTAGCTACTTGGCTCGCCCCTAAATTCCTGTCCATCCAAACTACCCCATTGGCGCCTATTACAGTTGATACATCTGGCATTCCATCGCAAGCACTTATCCAAAATCGCCCGTCGTAAACCTGTAAACATTTGGTATCCGTATTATAAATCAGCAAGCCTACGGCTGGCGTTGTAATTGCATCACGTTGTGTATGTGTTAAACGTGGAGGTAAAAAGCCTTTTTCGGATGATTCAAGCTCCAAAACCGCACTGCCATCAACGTTTGTGGGGTTATCTCCTACTTTTACTTGAGCATTAAGGGCGCTCAGTCCCATGAAAGTGAGAAGGGTGAATAATGTTGCTTTTGTTTTCATAGTATAGCGTTTTTGTTTGTTTAATCGTTTCGTTGTTGAGCCAGGGTCTGCCATGTGGCACCATGTACGCATGGTTTCACAAATGCCGGTATAAAACAAATGATGGCTTTTACATGCATTCGTAACAACCGATAGCAGACTTGCCTTTTCTGCCATAAGTGTAAGATTTATCCAAATTCAATGCATATTAAAAATCATTTTACCTCGGACTAATGACTATGGTTACGGAGCCATTTTCACCATTTTGCGGAGCTGTTGTAGTAGGTTGTCCTCCTGCTATACTTGTACCATTGGTTATGCTGGAATCACTTAGCAAAAAGCCAGCACCGCCGCCGCCGCCAGAGCGATAACCTCCAGCGCCACCACCGTAACCACCGCCACCGCCACCGCCAGAAGTATTTCCAGTATTACCACCACCACCGCCACCAATGGAAAAGCTTGGTACGCCTGAACCTCCTACGCCACCTCCATTAGCACCATTAGCACCTGCGTTACCTCCACTTCCAGCACTAGTGCTTGTGCTAATACCCCCCGTTCCGTTTCCAGGAGCACCCCCTCCTGGACTTGTTCCTGAGCCACTATTGCCGCTACCAATACTACCGCCAGCACCTCCTGCTGTAGATAATGTAAACCGTGATCCTCCGCCTCCGCCTGCAATGGCTAAAACGGTAGTTTCAAACTTGACAGCGGAAGCGCCACCGCCGCCATTTGAACCACCAGTTCCGCCACCACCAGTACCGCCACTTCCAGCAGCTAAACCTCCTCCACCAACAAATACGCCGAGGGTTCCTGTGGTGGTTGGTTGCCAATTAAAGGCAATACCCCCTCCGGCACCACCAAATTCGTCAGCCCCTGCGGCACCTTTAACTTGTATAGAAAAAATGCAGTTGTCTACCATGGCTTGCGTTATTGTTAAAGAAGATTGACCAGGAGTTGTGTAGCTTATCATTCCACTAGGACAATTTGTAGAGTTACCTCCTCCAGCTACTCCAGACCGCAGTAATTCCCAGTTTGTGGTTGCTGCTATGATTTCTACAACCCCTCCTCGAAAACCTATATTTAATGATGATACGCCTTCTATGCTATCATTACCAAATGGTTGAATATTTACGTTTCCAAAACCTTTTCGTTTAATATAAACCCTAAATCCAGGACTTACATTAGCCAACGAAGGAAGGGTGACCTGGGCCGCATCATCAACCAAAAAAAGTGTGTTGTCTTGACTGGTTGAAATACTAAAACTCGATGATTGATTTTCCACTCTTAATTCGGATATTTCTCCAACGCTTGTCCAATTTACACCGTCATATGACTGCAATTGATTAATGGTGCTGTTGTAAATTACCAGTCCTGCTACCGGATTGTTGATGCTGTTGCGTTGGGTCTCCGTTAATCGGGGGGGCAAGAAGCCCGATGTGTCGCTTTCTAAGTGCAAAATGGATGAAGCGTGTGGTGAAGAGGTGCCAATGCCCACTTGAGCATTTACGGCGCTCAAGCCTAAGAAGAGAAGCAGGATTATGAATGTCATGTTTGTTTTCATAGTATAGCGTTTTTGTTTGTTTTGAATCTAAATTTTGTTTTTCAACTGGCGTACACCATAGACACCACCAGCAGCCAATAAGGCAATGATGCCCGCGTCTATCGGCACTGGCGTTGTACCTCCGCCGGGAGGGAGGGGTTGGGCGTAAATGACCATTGTGAAGAGTAATAAACTAAGGGTGATGATTGACTTCATGGAATATCAGTTAAAAGTTAAAAACTAAAAGTTGAACGTTTTGGGTTGTGGACCCTTATCGAGTTGTCTCGACTCAACGACTAAACGGCTAAATACCTCAACATCACTTCGTAAATTTGATCGTTTGACTTCCCATGGCGGTTTCTACGCGTAGCAAATAAATACCGGCAGCTAAATCTGATCGCATTGGCCATTCGGTGCGTTGACCTTTGCTTAGGGTTAGGCGGTCGGATTGAAGCTTCTTACCGCTGACGTCGTGCAGACTCAGCATGGCGGTGCCGTTGAACTGTGCATTGAGGTAAGCCTGGTTGTCGAATACCCAAGCGGTGATGCCGCTGGCGTTATTCAGATTCTCCGGCTCATCGATGCTCAAGGCGCCGGCGCGGAAATGCAGCACAAAACGGTTCACCATGTTGGTGTCGTTCATAAAGCCGTAATCTTGCGCGTTAAGGTCGGTGAAGGTCTGCTCGAGCTTGTCCTCTAAATACACCGCGTAACTGTTGATCATGTAGCTGTCGTCGTAGCGGATGGTGTAATTGCTCCCGTGCTGCGTGGCTTTAAAACTGATGGGTACCGTTTTTTTATCGCTGTAACCCGGTCCGTAAGGAATGGCGTTGATGGACAATAAGTCCCCGTTGCTGTGGGTAGAGTAGATGTTGGGGTAGCCCCCTGAGTTCTCCATCTTATGTGCATCCCAGTCGCCATCAAATCCGTCGGTGGTGCC
>PXCF01000062.1 GCA_003566715.1 Cryomorphaceae bacterium
GTATTGAAGATAAAACAACGCCAAGAGCATCGGTTCATTATAAAAGAGAAACCAACAGAGGCTTGGTTTGGAGTGCTGGAACGCAAACAGCAACCCCACAAGGATTAGAAATGTCTTTTTCTGAACTCACAGAAGAATTTATGCTTTATCTTGGAGAAGATTATGAAAGTGGACTACCTGACTCGCTTATAGTGTGTGAATTTCCCGTTATACTGTCAGCAAATCCTATAGGAAGCAGCGGCGCCATTGTCTGGGATGACAATTCAACAGATCCTAATAGAGAAATTAATGCTCCTGGCATATATTATTTAACAGCAACGTTTAATTGTGGTAAAAATATTCAAAACACAGTTGTCGATACTGTAGAAATAATATATGATGGCTATGCAATGGATACAACCTTTACCCTTTGTGACGGTGATACAGCGTTCTTTAGAGGGGTGCCTTATTACACAACCGGTGTCTTCAATGAGGTTGGCCCAGTCACCGATGGTTGTGATTCACTTTTTGAAATTACCGTTGATGTCATCTATAGTCAACAAGACACCATTATTGAGCTTTGTGAGGGGGACTCAGTATTTGCGTTGGATGAATTTTTTTACGAACCGGGCACATATGCGGTTTCATATACGCGCAATAATTGTGTAACAGACTATACTGTTACGGTGAGGTATATTGTTGATCAAGAAATAGGTATTGTAGGACCTAATTTACCGATTTGTGCCGGTCAAGATACGACTTTGCTGGTCGTTGGGGTTCCTTCTGATAGACAAGTAAATTGGAATACCGGTGCTACGACACGTTCTATCACCATCAATAGTGAAGGCACATATTGGGTGTCTTACCAAGCTGAGTGTGAATTATTATCTGATACCATCCAAATCTTTGAAGACCCGGAATGCGATCTGCGTTTATTCATTCCAAACGCATTCACCCCCAATAGCGACGGCAGAAATGACCAGTTTGTAATCAAAGGTAATAACATACAATCATACGAGCTATACGTTATCAGCAGGTGGGGACAGGTCGTTTTTCAATCAAACAGCATCCATGTTCATTGGGATGGAACGTTTAATGGCAAACCAGCGCCATCAGGTGTCTATACGTATAAACTCATCGTTAAAGGGGTAAGAAACTTAGAGCCCATTCAAAAAACCGGGGTCATCCACTTAATGAGATAAACTAATTCACTTTGGTTAGGCTAGGATTTGAGTTGTTTATTTATTCATTGCTTTTTTCAGGTATTTAGATAAATGGCTTAAATTATAGAGCAGTTATCCACTTAAATCTCACACTAATAAATTAAAATAAAGTCTCAATACTACCATTCACTTTTATTCTACATTTTTCATTCTTAATTCTAAATTTTTACGGATCTACATCAAAATAAAACCGTACCGCCTGATGTTCCTTTCGTTTAAAAAAGTGTCGGACCAATATATGGAGCCTATTCTTTAGTGTTTGGTAATTGCCGTCTTTGCGGTATTTGATGAGGAAATCGATGCGGTACTGGTTTTTGGCTCTGGCTACCAGTGGGGGCTCCGGTCCAAGCAACTGTACATGCGGTTCTTTCTCTATGATGGCTTTTAAGGCGTAACCGGCGCCATACACTTTTTGCGCGTCAGAGTGACGCAAACACAATCGCACCAAACGGGTGTAGGGTGGGTAAGCAAAATCTCTTCGCTCTTTCATTTCTTCCCGGTAAAAGTCTTCTTGTCTGCCTTTAGCCACGCACTGCAACACACTTCCCTTTGGCTTGTAGGTTTGAATGACCACCCGGCCGCGTTCACCAAAGCGACCGGCGCGCCCCGCCACTTGCATGGCCAATTGATAACTGCGTTCTTGTGCGCGTATATCGGGCATGTTGCTCATCACATCGGCGTTGACAATGGCAACTAAGCCAACTTTTTTAAAGTCCAGGCCTTTGGTAATCATTTGCGTGCCCACGAGAATACGCGTGTCACCACTTTCAAAGCGTTCAATGACATTGGCAAAGGCATTGCGTTTTCTGGTATTGTCCCAGTCCAAACGGTCGATGTTTATATCGGGAAAGTGGTTTTCCAATTGATCCACGATTTTCTCTGTACCTGCACCGGCCATGCGTAAATCCGTGCTTCCGCATGACTTACAAGCGCCTTGTGGCGACTCTCTATAGCCGCAGAGGTGACAGCGCATTTTGTTGCTGTGCTTGTGGTATGTCAAGGTTATATCGCAGTTGATGCACATGGGACTTTCGCCACAGTCTTTACACTCTGTAAATGGCGTATATCCTCTGCGGTTGTGAAAAACGATCACTTGCTTGTCTTTGGCCAACTCCTGACGAATGGATTCCAGCAAATACTCCGAGAAATCTTCATGCATGCGTCTTTTCTTCTTTTCCCAGCCTATGTCGACCAATTCAATGGCCGGCATTTCTATGCCTTGATAACGCTCGGTTAAGGGGATGCGGTCGTAACGCCCTTCCAAACAATTACTCCAGGTTTCCATGGAAGGCGTGGCGGAGCCCAAAAGCACATCGGCTTGGTGTAAATGACCGAGCACTACGGCACAGTCCCTGCCTTGGTAGCGCGGCGCCGGATCGGTTTGTTTGTAACTCTGATCGTGCTCTTCGTCAACCACGATGAGTCCGAGGTTGGAGAAAGGAAGAAAAATAGACGAGCGGGCGCCAATGACAATGCGCGCTCCCGGTTGGTTTTTGCGCACCGACTCCCATACATCCGAACGCTCTTTTTCGCTCATTCTGGAGTGGTAGACGGCCACGGAGTCGCCAAAAAACTGCGCGATGCGATTGATGAGTTGGGTTGTAAGGGCAATCTCCGGCAGTAAAAACAACACCTGTTTATCTTCCCGCAGATTTTCCTGCATCAAATGCGCGTAGATTTCTGTTTTTCCCGAAGACGTAACTCCGTGTAAAAACTGAACCTTTTTTCGCTTAAAACCTTCTTTGATGGTGGCGTAGGCCAATTGCTGAGCGGAAGAAAGTAAGTGTAAAGGCCTTTGCTTATCGCTTCGCACCCGGGCAGATCGTTCTACAGTTTCGATGTGGAGGATGTCTTTGTCGACCAGTTTCTTGATAACATCTCTTTGTAACCCGGTGATTTTTTGAACTGATTTCAAGTCCATGTCTCCATGCTTTTCCAAGAGCGGGTAGAGGATGCCCATGGCTTTTTGCTGAACCGGTGCGCGTTTGCCATCAAGCAGTTCTTTTAAGGCCAAAGCGCCTTCGGGGTTAAGTGAGAGCACATCGGTGAAAAACTGCGGTTCGGGTTCGTGAATGGACTCTCTAAGGAGTATAAGGTCTCTATCCACCAGAGATTTTAAAATGGGTGTAATGGCGCTTCCGTGCGTTTTTTGCAGGTCGTTTAGTTTGAGGTGCTGGTCATTCTGTAAGCGCCCGAGGATGCGTTGTTCGAGTTCATTGTCTGCCGACTGGTACTGGCGTTTAGCTTTCTCCGATAGTGACACAACAGTTTCGCTGGATATTTTCAAGCGCGAGGGCAGGGCAGCAGCCATCACTTCACCGGGCAAGCACATGTAGTACATGGTGATCCACTTCCAAAACTTCAATTGGGTTTCATCACTGAGCGCCATGCCCAAGTGGTGTTCCAATGGTTTGATGTTGTCCACCTCCGGTTTGTCGGTATGTACCTTGGAAATGATGCCGCTTAGTTGCTTGCGCTTGCCGAGAGAAACGATGACATGTGTACCGGGTTGGAGTTGTTCCTCCGTCCAATCAGCGGGAACGGAATAGGTGAGCTCCCCGTCCAATGCCAGGGGCAAAATAACGTTGGCATAGCGCTCTTGACTCATGCTAACTGCCTTTGTATTCTACGCGGTGCAGGATGCTGCGTGCCAGCGTTATCTCATCGGCGTATTCCAAGTCGTCGCCCACGGAAATGCCCCGTGCAATGGTGGTCACTTTAATGGGCAAGTCTTTGAGTTTTCGATAAATGTAGAAATTGGTGGTATCGCCTTCGGCCGTAGCGGAAAGGGCCAATAGAATTTCATCTATCTCTCCAGAGTTTATGCGTTGTTCCAGCGCAGCCAAAGTAAGTTGTCCCGGCCCAATGCCTTCCATAGGGGATATGAGTCCGCCTAACACGTGATAAACACCCCTAAACTGTCCGGTATTTTCAATGGCCAGTACATCGCGAATATCTTCCACCACACAAATCAACTTTTGATCGCGCTGTGGATTGGCGCAAATACCACAAATTTCGTCTTCGGTATGCACGTGGCAAACTTTACAGCGTTTGATGTTTTCCACCAAATCGACAAGTGCAGAAGATAACTCGATGGTTTGCGTTGGATTTTGACGAAGTAAATAGAGAATATTTCTCAAGGCCGATTTGCGTCCCAGGCCGGGTAAACGCGCCAATTCCTTCACCGCCTTGTCTATGAGTTTTGACTGTATTTGCATGAGTCAAAA
>PXCF01000015.1 GCA_003566715.1 Cryomorphaceae bacterium
ATAAGCCGAACAGATTCCGCTGTGCTCCATCTGTTCACGGCTTTTTTTGTTCAACAAAATGGAAAGGATTAACTGCGTTGATCCTCTGAGTGTCCGAATGGCGATAGATAAGCCGAACAGATTCCGCTGTGCTCCATCTGTTCACGGCTTTTTTTGTTCACCAAAACTCAAAAGCGAGCTTTTGGTTTTGGTGAACAAAAAAAGCCGACTCTCGTCGGCTTTTCTCTCTTAGTGACTCCGGGAGGATTCGAACCTCCAACCTCCTGATCCGTAGTCAGGTGCTCTATCCAGTTAAGCTACGGAGCCGCTTCGCTGTTTTTGCGGGTGCAAAGATACACAGGGATTCATCTCTTGCAAACATAAATGATTATTTTTTGAAATATTTACTCTCATGAAGCAAACCTATAAGTATTCAGCTGAAAATCAATGACGTTAATTTAATTGCCGGCTTTTTATTGTTTTATTTTACATTTTTTATGTCGTGCTGCATACTTTTATGTTCGATTAAAAACTAGAAAAACACAGTCGCTAACCATGAATATCGTAATGACTGGCGGAACCTCTGGCATTGGATTCGCCGCCTTAAAACACTTTTTAAAGCAAGGCTATCAAGTAACCGTATTGGCTAGAACCCCTGACAAACTTACCATTAAAGATGATAAGCTTACCGTCATCAAAGCCGATCTCAACAGCATCAAAAGCATAAAGGAGGCAATAGGAATCATCAAAAGCACCCACGATCAAATAGATGTGCTTCTCAACAATGCCGGTGTCTGGTCGTTTGAATTTTCCGAATCTGAAGACGGCATCGAAGAAATATTTCAAGTGAACGTGTTGGCCCCTATTCTCATCACCCGCGAATTGGTTCCCCTACTAAAAAAAGCTTCCTTCCCCAAAGTCATCACCACCTCTTCTGGACTGCATCAGGGGAAAATTAATTTTGATGACCTGGAGTTTCGAAAGTCATTCAGTAGTTTTAAAGCTTACCGCCAATCAAAACTCTGCGAAATTGTATGGACACGCTACATGTCAAAGAAAGAGCCAGATGTGTTTTGGGCTACCCAACATCCAGGGGTTGTGAATACGGCGTTGGCGCGTACCGGGGGCTTTTTTACCAAACTTTTCTTTCGCCTTTTTGGTAAATCTCCGGAGAAAGGCGCGCAAACCCTTATCTATCTTACCGAGGAAAGTATCGACAACCTACAAACCGGCGAGTATTACAAAAATAAAAAGAAGGCTAAAACCGATACCCTGGCCAGTTATGACCTTCGCGCAGCGCCCAAGATCATTCAGGCCGTTGATAAAATGATTAATGAAAAATCTTGACCAACATCCGTGATTGCCAACAATTTCCCCAAAACTAAAAAGGTTTTACTACTCATCCCCAATGGAGCAGAAGAACTTGAGATCAGCGCTTTTACCGATGTGATGGGCTGGAGTAGAGCACATGGAACAGAGCCCGTAGAATTAGTTACTACCGGACTGCACAAGGAAATAAAATGCGCCTGGAACTTGAGGTTAATCCCGGAACTCTTGTTTGACCATATTTCTACTGATGATTTTGATGCCTTGGCTATTCCCGGTGGTTTTGAAACGGCCGGCTACTACGAAGACGCCTTTGATGAGCGAACACAAACGCTCATCCGGGCTTTTCACTCGGCCAACAAACCCATCGCCAGTATTTGCGTGGCCGCATTGGCGCTGGGAAAAGCGGGCATCCTCCAAGAAAAAAACGCCACTACTTATGACTTACCTGAAGGTAACCGACAGCAGCAATTGGCTGATTTTGGAGCCCTAATTAAAAGAGGCCGCGTGGTAATTGACGGGACCATCATCACTTCTACCGGTCCGGCAACGGCTTTGGATGTGGCGTTTGTGCTTTTACAATTGTTGACAAACAAAGAGAATGTCAAACAGGTTAAACATTATATGCGAAATCCCTGTGAATAAACCTTTTGCTAAAGCGGCAGTTATCTAAGAAAAAATTTCTGCTATGATTTACACCTTAATCTATCTCCTGCTCATGTGCAATGATATCTCTAAACCCCTCTTCAACTTCAAAACCGACCATGCATTAAAACAATGGATCATTGTCAACGACGGAGTCATGGGCGGACTGTCGCAAAGCCAATTGAAGTGGCATGAAGACGGATACGCCATCTTTTCCGGAGAAGTAAGTATGGAAAATAACGGTGGGTTTGCCTCCACCCGCTGTCAACCGCAAGACTTTAATCTCAACGATAACGTTAAAGGCATACGCATCCACGTAAAGGGCGAAGGAAACACATACCAATTTCGCATCCATACCGATAAGTTATTCGACGGGGCTGCATATAAGTACATCTTCGAAACCAACGGCGAGTGGCAGACCATTGATATACCATTTGAGCAATGCAAAGCCACTTTCCGCGGACGCATCATTCCAAATGCGCCACGCATCACGCCCGATGTGGTTCAGCAAGTAGGATTCTTAATTGCCGAAAAGCAAGTAGGACCGTTTTCACTAAAGATAAAGTCCATTGAAGTCATTTAAACAAAATTTGAAATATTGCTAATTTATTATATATTTGCTAAATAAATATATACAATGGGTTTATGACACCAAAATCGTGTCCAAAATGTCAAAGTATTGAGGCAGTTAAAGCTGGCATCGTGCAAAAACGTCAGCGCTACAAGTGCAAGACTTGTGGTTATCACTACAGCGTTGACAAGGTTGGCAAGCGCATTCCAGACTATTATCAGATAAAAGCTTTACAACTTTACATCGAAGGTCTCACCTACCGTGAAATTGAACGCATTTTGGGAATCAGTCACGTTACCGTCATGAATTGGGTGCGCAGTGCCAAACTGAAAAGACCTGTTCAAAGTCACTACCACCCTACTTATAAAATACTCAATCACAAAGAACTAATTGCATTTATCAGTCAACCCACATTCATTAAAGACGCCGGAATGATCATCACCGAAGTAGGTGATAAGTTTATGGTTATCCGCTGGGAAAGATTCGCTGATTAGCGGCTGCCTGTGATGTGCGATGGCTGCCGTTACAATAAAGCTTGGCACGACAATAAAAAAACGTATATACTTAATTAGCAAAAAACGATAATGAATTTTTACATGTGAATTAAAATCTAAACTTTTGAATCGTCAAAACCAAGGGTTTCGGCAACAAAGCAAGTTTTTTAATTCACTGAATATGAAACAATTTTTACCTTTTAAAAGCATTGGCTTTCTTCTCGTATGCTCCATTTTAATGATCGGCATTTCGGAACCTCTCAATGCCCAGGTGTATTCGGAATCATCTTATGGTAGTGGATTAACGGTTCCCATCGGCAACGAAAAAGACAAATATTTTCGCTTGATTACTTGGCACCAGATGTGGGCGCGTTACAACCAAAACAATTCGGGCTCGTCGCGATTGGGTTCCCCCCAAAATGCCACCTCCGATTTTGGCGTTCGTCGAGCTCGCTTTTTAATGTACGCCCAATTAAACAAACGTTTCCTCATCCTCACCCATTTTGGCATCAACAACCAAAGTGCCATTGCCGGCGGCTTAAACCCCGGAGTTGATGGCAAACGTCCACAGCTTTTTATGCACGACGCATGGACGGAGTTCAATGTCTACAAAAAGTATCTCGACGTTGGTTTTGGTCTTCACTACTGGAATGGGATCTCACGAATGGCCAATGCCAGTACCCTAAACTTCATGACCATGGATGCTCCTATTTTCAATTGGGCAACCATCGATGCCACCGACCAATTCGCTCGTTTTATTGGTATCTACGCCAAGGGACAAGTAGGCAAAGTGGATTACCGCGTTTCCGTAAGCGATCCCTTTTTGACCAACACCGGACAGCAAATCATCGAAAATGAAGCGCTTTACAGCCCGCAAAACAACGGAAAGGTTTACCAAGGCTATTTCCAGTACATGTTTTGGGAAATGGAAAACAACAAACTTCCTTACGCGGTGGGTACTTATCTCGGTGGAAAAAAAGTTGCTAACATCGGGGCGGGCTTCCTCCAAAACACCGATGCCATGTGGTCGCTATCCAACGTAAACAATGGCGATGGTGGCGATACCATTTATCACAACATGATGCTGTGGAGTATTGACGGATTCGTTGATTTCCCCATCAACAAGGAAAGTGGCACAGCGCTAACCGCCTACGCCGGGTATTTCAACTATGATTTTGGCCCCAACAACGTGAGAAACATCGGGATCATGAACCCCGTGGACGGCGGTGGCTCGCTGCGCGGCAACGCTGTGCCAACGTTGGGAACCGGAACCATTCGCTACATTCAAGCCGGTTACGTACTTCCCAGACTCAAAGACGGCTCCCGTTTTCAGCCTTATGTGGCCTACAGTCACGCGCTGCTTGAGGGCATTCGCAATGCCAATGACGACATCGTACCGGTTCATATTCCCGACTTAGGCATCAACTATTACCTAGCCGGTCACCACGCCAAAATCACACTAAATGCAAGAGCGCGCCCGGATTTTACCAACGTTGAAAACCTGAGATACCGTCCGGAAATTACCCTACAAGCGATGGTTTTCTTGTAGACAAAGGAACCGATTTCTCAAGCATACGCAATCCAATCATCAAATAACCTAAACCTTAAAACTATGCACCCGGAAAAAACCGCAAAACAGTACTGGAAACGAAACCTACGTCTTTTAGCCATCCTTTTTAGCATTTGGTTTATTGTGTCTTATGGCTTTGGAATTCTCTTTGCCGACCAATTAAATCAAATCAGTTTGGGGGGCTATAAACTAGGGTTTTGGTTTGCCCAACAAGGCTCTATTTTCATTTTCATCCTCATCATTTTTGTTTACGCCGCCTTGATGAACAAACTCGACCGCGAGTTTGAAGTCGACGAATAACCATTAACCTTAAACCTATCAATAACATGACTATTTTAGCTTGGACCTACTTACTTGTAGGCATCACCTTCGCTTTATACATCGGCATAGCCATCTGGAGCAGAGCCGGTAGTACCAAAGAATTTTACGTAGCCGGAGGGGGTGTTTCGCCACTGGCTAACGGACTGGCCACCGCCGCTGATTGGATGTCGGCCGCTTCCTTTATCTCTATGGCCGGTCTCATTTCTTTTATGGGTTACGACGGCTCAGTCTATCTAATGGGATGGACAGGTGGCTACGTTTTGCTGGCTTTATTGCTGGCACCATACATGCGTAAATTTGGTAAATTCACCGTTCCCGCATTTATTGGTGACCGCTATTATTCCAATACCGCGCGAACGGTGGCCGTTATTGCCGCCTTGTTTGTATCGTTTACCTACGTGGCCGGACAAATGCGCGGCGTAGGCATCGTTTTTTCACGCTACCTTGAACCCTTACTCAGCAGTTTTGAACTGTTTGGTCTCGACAATACCGGAAAAGGGGTTGTCATCGGTATGGTGGTGGTTTTCTTTTACGCCGTTCTCGGAGGCATGAAAGGCATTACCTATACGCAAGTCGCCCAATATTGCGTGTTGATTTTTGCATACATGGTGCCTGCTATTTTCATTTCTATGATGCTGGTTGGCAACCCCATTCCGCAAATTGGACTCGGTGGCAGTGTTGAAAGTGGCGGATACCTGCTCGACAAACTTGACGGTGTACTCACAGATCTTGGCTTTTCCGCCTATACATCCGGACAGAAATCAACGATGGATATGGTATTCATTACCGCTGCTTTGATGATTGGAACGGCTGGACTGCCACACGTTATCGTTCGATTCTTTACCGTTCCCAAAGTTCGGGATGCTAGAAAATCTGCCGGCTATGCGCTCTTGTTTATTGCCATTCTTTACACTACTGCACCCGCCATTGCCGCGTTTGGGATGTACAATTTTCTCGATAGTGTACACGACAAAAAAGTGGCTGAACTTCCCGAATGGGTTCAAACTTGGCAAAAAACAGGACTCATCAGCATCAATGATATCAACGGTGACGGCGTGGTTCAATATACCAGTGACCCGGCCACCAATGAGCTTGACATCGATAAAGACATCATGGTATTGGCCGGACCGGAAATCGCCAAGCTCCCCAACTGGGTAGTTGGCCTCATCGCTGCCGGTGGTATGGCCGCCGCCTTATCTACCGCCGCCGGGTTGCTGTTGGTTATCTCCACCTCCGTTTCTCACGATTTGCTCAAGAAACAACTGATGCCCAATATCTCCGACAAAGGCGAGCTTCGTGCAGCGAGACTGGCCGCAATTGTTGCCGTCGTTATCGCAGGTTACTTTGGCATCAATCCTCCCGATTACGTGGCCGCAGTGGTAGCACTTGCCTTTGGATTGGCCGCTGCTTCCTTTTTCCCCGCTATTTTTATGGGAATTTTCTCCAAAAAAATGAACAAAGAGGGCGCCGTCGCCGGAATGATCTCCGGTTTGGCCATCACCATTTTCTACATATTGAAATTCAAATTCAACCTGTTTGGTGGTGGAACGGAAAACGAATGGTGGTTTGGCGTATCTCCGGAAGGTTTTGGAACCATTGGAGCGCTGGTAAACTTTGCCGTAGCCATCATCGTCATGTCGTTTACCAAAGCGCCCCCGGCTGATATTCAAGACTTGGTTGAAGACATCCGTATTCCTAGAGGAGCCGGCGCAGCCAGCGATCATTAATCAAAAACGTTTGTGCACCGAGTTACACTGGTGCACAAACTTTTTTTTTAACCAAAAAAAACCTAACTTGCCATCGTACTAAGACAATCATCGATATGCAGATCAATGCGCCAAAACTGATATTCTACGCTTTACTTTTCCTCGGCCTAATATCCTACCCTCTAGCAGCCATGTTTGATCGTCCCGTCAGTGTTTTTGGACTGCCACTTTTTTACGCCTATCTCCTTTTTATATGGACTGCCTTCATCATGGTCTTGTATTTTTTGTCTAAAAGTCTGAGTAAAAATTCCCGTGGAGAGTAGCATCATCATCGTATCCATCTTGTATCTTGGGCTGATCTTTGGCTTGGCCTACGCCGTGGAAAAAGGTTGGGGAAAAAAGTTTCTCACAAAACAATCGGGTTGGGTCTATGCTCTTTCTCTGGGTGTTTATTGTACTGCCTGGACATTCTACGGATCAATTGGTAGAGCACAGATGTCGGGGATTGACTTTTTAGCCATTTACCTAGGCCCAACGGTGATCGCTCCTCTGTGGTGGATCATCATCCGAAAACTGGTGCGTATCTCCAAAAAACACGGCATCAGCTCTTTGGCCGACTTCATTGGTGCACGTTATGGCAAACGCCAATCCATTTCCGCGTTGGTTGCTACCGTGCTGCTTTTGGGTGTGATCCCCTATCTCTCCTTGCAAATCAAGGCCATTTCGGAGAGTTTGCAGATCGCCACCAAAATAGATGTAGCAAGTAAATGGTACTTGGATCCGGCGGTTTTTATCACCATCATTATGACGTGTTTTGTGGTGCTTTTTGGCACCCGTTACCTGGAAACCAATAAACCAAAAACAGGCATTGTTACCGTAGTTGCGTTTGAAAGTGTGTTTAAACTGGTTGCGTTCTTACTCGGAGGTGGTTTTATTGTTTACGGTTATTTTCAAGGTCCTTCAGATATTTTTGCTCAGGCCAGCGAAGCACTGCCAAACTTTTACGAAAACGTTCAACTAAGCGATTCAGGCGATTGGTTTTGGCTGATTCTCATATCCGGACTATCGGTATTTCTTTTGCCTCGACAGTTTCAGGTAGCCATTGCCGAAAATCTACAGGAACAAGACCTCAAAAAGGCCATGTGGGTGTTTCCCCTCTATCTTTTACTCATCAATCTATTTGTTTTACCCATTGCTTTTGCCGGCATTCTTACCAACCACACCGGTGACTATACCTTGCTTTCATTTGCAAAAGAAAACGGAGCGTTTTGGGTCATTCTTATTTATCTCGGTGGCCTTTCTGCAGCAACAGCCATGCTCATCGTCTCATCTCTGGCCCTTGGTCAAATGCTGAGCAATAATCTTATCCTACCTACATACATCAAAAAAATTCCCTCTAAACCGATAAATGTTATTCGACTTAGGCAAATTAGTATAGCCGTTGTGTTATTTCTTGCCTACCTCTACTATCAAGGCTTGGGAAAAAACGAATCCCTGATTTCTATTGGCATTGTCTCGTTTATCGCCGTATCGCAACTGGCACCTGCCATCATCATTGGTACGTATTGGAAAAAAGCTTCTTCTACCGGTGTGTGGACAGGCATCACCGCCGGTATGCTGGTGTGGTTTGTCACCGTCATTTTACCTTCCATCAATCACAACTACGACCTAAATATTGGCAACTTAATCCATTTGGAAAACCCGCTACAAATTGCCGGTTTGTCACCCACCTCCAACGCCATCATGCTTTCCTTGTTTTGTAACTTGGTATGCTTTATTGGCTTTTCGGTACACAGCAAACCCGGCATTGAAGAAAGCAATCAAGCCGAACTCTTTGTCGATGTATTCAAATTTACCCGCGAATACGAAAGCAACCTCTACAGTGCATCCACCTCTTTCCCCAATATCCAGTCGCTTCTGTTCAAGTTCTTAGGCGAAAAACGCACCGAAGAGGTTTTAAATCGCTACGCCCGCATCAACAACTTAGACTGGAAATCTAACCCTCAGGCAGACTCCCGCATGATTAGTTATGCGGAAAGACTACTTACCGAAGCCATCGGCCCGGCGTCGGCGCGCATCATGATTGCTTCGGTGGTACAAGAAGAAGACATCAGCATCAATGAAGTAGTCAATATCCTGAAGGAAAGTCAAGAGGTCATCAGTCTAAACAGACAGCTTAAGCAGCAATCTGAGCAGCTTCAGGCGCTGACCAAAGATTTGCAGAGCGCCAATGACCGTTTGAAAAAACTATCGGAAATCAAAGATGACTTTCTATACACCGTAACCCACGAGCTGCGTACCCCCCTTACCTCCATTCGTTCTCAAGCTGAATTGCTTTTGGATATGGGTAGTGAAATGGAGCCAGAAGAAGAAAAAAACTTTTTACAAACCATGGTGCGCGATTGTGAGCGATTGACCCGCTTGATTTCCGACGTACTTGACTTAGAAAAATTTGAATCGGGCAATCAAAAACTCAACATTAGGAAACACCATATCCAGGACATCATTCACGAAGTGATTGGCTCCATGCGCCAAACCATCGAAGCAAAAAATATCCAACTGGAAGTGAATATTTCCGACGCCATTCCCACAACATTTTTTGACTATGACCGAATGGTACAAGTCTTTACCAACTTACTTTCCAACGCCATGAAGTTCTGTGACCAAAACAACGGACGCATACGCATCAGCAGTTATCAAGTTGATAAAATGATCAAAGTAAACGTCATTGACAACGGAGACGGTATCGATGCGGAGAAAGCTGTGCGCATCTTCGACAAATTCTACCAAGCCCACAATCAAATGCGCAAAAAACCCAGCGGCACCGGACTGGGACTGGCCATTTGCAAGAACATTGTCCAACTTCACGGGGGAAAAATTTATATGCTGCCGGAAGCACCCAAAGGCACGCGTTTTTCATTTGAAATACCCATTTACAAAACCAACTTCTCACAACATGGCTAAAAAAATTCTCATTGTCGACGACGAACCCGGGATTTTAATGTCCTTAGACTTTCTCTTTCGGAAAAAAGGATACGAGGTATTTATTGCCCGTGACGGAAAGGAAGCCATTGAGTTGCTCGACAAGCACCAACCCGACCTTACCATATTGGACATCATGATGCCGGAAGTGGATGGCTACGAAGTGTGCAACTACATTCGACAAACCTCCTCCATAGCCCACAGCGGCATCATATTCCTTTCGGCAAAAAGTAAAAAAAGCGACATGGAAAAGGGACTAGAACTGGGCGCTGACGCCTATATGACCAAGCCTTTTAGCAATCGAGAATTGCTGGAAAGCGTTGGTGACATCATAGAAAAAAAATCGTTATGACGCAGAAAGAACTCCACCAACAATCCATCGACAACCCGGAAGTGTTTTGGGAAAAGCAAGCCCAACGCATCAGCTGGTATAAAAGCCCAAAAACCATTTTATCCAAAGACGAAAAGGGTTTTGACCGTTGGTATGCCGATGGAGAAATAAACACGTGCTATAACGCTCTGGACTTACACGTAAAGAACGGTTACGGTGAAGAACGCGCCCTTTCGTACGACTCGCCTGTCACCGGTATAAAATCCCATTACACCTATCGTCAATTGTTGGAAAAGGTATCCAAACTGGCCGGTGGACTGCAATCATTAGGCGTGACAAATGGCGACACCGTCATCATCTACATGCCCATGATTCCCGAGGCGGTAATGGCCATGCTTGCTTGTGCGCGGATCGGTGCGGTTCACTCCGTAGTTTTTGGTGGATTTGCGTCCCACGAGGTCGCCATTCGCATTGACGATGCCCGCCCAAAAGTCATCATCACCGCAACTTCGGGCATTGAGGTTGAACGCATTGTTCCTTACAAACCGCTCTTGGATGCTGCCATAGACGAAGCCACGCACAAACCTCAAAATGTAGTGGTTTTTGACCGGCAATTTGGTGCTGAATGCAGCATGAGAAAAGAAGATATTGACTTTAGCAAACTCATTGAAACATCCGGCCCGGTGGACTGTATAACTGTAAAAGCCACCGACCCGCTCTACATCCTGTACACGTCGGGAACCACCGGAACACCCAAGGGCATCATCCGTGACAACGGCGGTCATGCTGTGGCCTTGCACTTCAGTATGGAATTCATCTACGGAATGAAACCCGGAGAGGTGTTTTGGGCCGCCAGCGATGTCGGCTGGGTAGTTGGTCACAGTTACATCGTTTACGCTCCCCTGCTCTACCGCTGTACCAGCATTCTCTTTGAAGGCAAACCCATCAAAACACCCGACGCTTCTACCTTTTGGCGGGTAATCAGCGAGCATAAGGTCAATGTAATGTTTACCGCACCCACAGCCATTAGAGCCATCAAAAAAGAAGATCCAGAAGGGCGATACATAAAAGATTACAACGTCACCAAAACCTTGCGCCATCAATTTTTGGCTGGAGAGCGCTGCGATGCCGCCACGCTGAAATGGCTTCAAGACAAGCTCAACATTCCCGTCATTGACCATTGGTGGCAAACCGAATCCGGCTGGGCTATGTTGGCCACACTAATGGGTGCAGACAATCCACCTCCGATTAAAGTCGGATCGGCAGGTTTTCCCGTGCCCGGTTACGACCTGCACATTTTACGAGAAGATGGCAGCAAGGCCGACACGGATGAAGAGGGGATCGTGTGCGTAAAACTGCCATTGCCTCCCGGTTGCTTACCTTCGTTATGGCAGAACGATCTCCGCTTTCTAAAAGGCTACCTAGAGCGATTTCCCGGCTATTACTTTTCTGGCGATGGCGGTTACAGTGACAATGACGGCAACGTATACATCACCGGAAGAGTGGACGACATCATCAACGTGGCTGGTCACCGACTCAGCACTGCAGAGATGGAAGAAGTGGTATCGAATCACCCGGCCATTTCTGAATGTGCAGTGATAGGTGCTGCCGACGAACTCAAAGGACAAATACCCTATGCGCTGGTGGTATTGCGCAATGAAAGCCCTGACAAACAAGCGCTCAAGCAAGAGCTGATTCAAAGCGTGCGACAACAAATTGGTCCGGTTGCCGCCTTTAAAACGGTGGTCATTGTGGATCGCCTCCCAAAAACCCGTTCCGGAAAAATCATGCGTAAATTGTTGCGCAGTATCGTCGACGAAGAAGCCTATACCATTCCAGCTACGATCGACGACCCCAACATACCTGCAGAAATCAAACAACTCATCTCAATAAAAACCTCATAAACAATCAATCATCATGGATTTTGCTATTAATTCTTTCGACGAATACAAAAAAACCTACCAACGATCCGTAGAAGACCCCGAAGGTTTCTGGGAAGATATTGCCCATCATTACCAGTGGATAAAGCCCTGGAACAAGGTTCTGGAGTACGACTTTGAAAAACCGGACATCAAATGGTACCAAGGTGGGAAACTAAACATCACAGAAAACTGCCTAGACAGACACTTGGCCACCCGCGGAAATAAATTGGCATTGGTGTGGGAGCCCAACGACCCCAAGGAGCGATTTGTCCGTCTTACCTACCGGGAATTGCACGAACAAGTGTGTATGTTTGCCAACGTACTCAAGCGCAACGGTGTTGGCAAGGGCGATCGCGTGGCCATTTACATGCCCATGATTCCTGAACTTACCGTAGCGGTATTGGCCTGCGCCCGTATTGGCGCCATCCATTCTGTCGTATTCGCCGGATTCTCCGCTTCAGCATTGGCCGATCGCATCAACGACGCACAGGCAAAGGTGGTCCTTACCTCCGACGGACTCTATCGCGGTTCCAAGGAAATCCCCGTAAAACGCGTGGTAGACGAAGCCTTGCAATCCTGCAACTCCGTAGAAAAAGTCATCGTTACTGAGCGAACGCATTGGGCAGTAAACATGGTCAAAGGTCGGGACGTGTACCTGCACGAAGAATTGGAACACGTCGATAAAGATTGTCCGGCCGAACCGATGGACGCGGAAGACATGCTCTTTATCCTCTACACCTCTGGCTCCACCGGTAAACCCAAAGGCGTGGTACATACCTGCGGTGGATACATGGTCTATGCGGGTTACAGTTTTAAAAACGTATTTCAATACGAGGAGTCTGACGTGTACTGGTGCACCGCCGATATTGGCTGGATCACCGGACATACCTACATCGTATACGGGCCTTTGCTCAATGGTGCCACTACTTTAATGTTTGAAGGCGTTCCCACCTACCCCAGTCCGGGCAGGTTTTGGCAAGTGTGCGACAAGCACGGTGTCAACCAGTTCTATACCGCCCCTACCGCCATCCGCGCGCTAATGGCTGCCGGCGATGACCACGTGTTGAGTTATAGTTTGGACTCCCTAAAAGTACTCGGCTCGGTGGGCGAACCCATCAACGAAGAGGCTTGGGAATGGTATCACATTCAAGTGGGAAAAGAACGCAGTCCGATTGTAGACAGCTGGTGGCAAACCGAAACCGGTGGTATCATGATCAGCGGATTGGGCAAACATTCACCCATGAAACCCAGTCACGCCGGTTACCCCCTACCCGGTATTCAGCCAGTGCTTTTAGATAACGACGGGAAGGAAATTGAGGAAAACGAAAAAGAAGGATATCTCTGCATCAAGTTTCCTTGGCCGGGCATGTTGCGCACCACTTACGGTGACCACGAGCGCTGTCGGGTGACCTACTTCTCGCACTACAAGGGCTATTACTTCACTGGCGACGGCGCCAAACGCGATGCCGATGGCATGTACCGCATCATTGGTCGAGTAGACGACGTCATCAACGTCAGTGGACACCGCTTTGGTACGGCCGAAATTGAAAACGCCATCAACGGAAATAAAAAAGTGGCCGAATCTGCCGTAGTAGGTTATCCGCACGACATCAAGGGACAAGCCATTTATGCCTACGTCGCTTTAAAGGACGACAGCGAGAACCACAACAAAGTCCGCTCAGAAATCGTCAACAGTGTGGTTGAGGAAATCGGAAAAATTGCCAAGCCGGAAATCATTCAGTTTGTCCCCGGACTGCCTAAAACCCGCTCCGGAAAAATTATGCGTCGCATTTTGCGAAAAATTGCCGAAGGCGAAACCGGTAGTTTGGGTGACACCTCAACCCTACTTGATCCGGATGTAGTGGAAACCATTATAGAAGGAGCGAAAGGAGCTAAGAGCTAATAGTTGGGAGGAATTGGATGCTGAAGCGCTGTTTACTGAACCTCGTTTCAAGTCCAGACTCCAGACCTTTGCCCAATACTTTCATTTGTGAATGATAAATAATTAATTTTTATCTTTACAATAATTTTTAACGACTTTCAGACACATGAAGAAATGGAAGTACATGGCGGTATACACAACGCCGTTTTTGGTGGCATTGTCGATCTATCTTCCCGGATGGTGGTCATACACGGCATTGGTGGTACTCTTTGGTGTGGTTCCCGGACTGGAACTCTTTACCAAAGCATCTACGGCCAATCTAAATGAAGTCGAAGAGCGCGAGGTATTAAAGGACCGTTCCTATGATTGGATACTTTACGGCCTGGTTCCTCTGCAATTTATTGTACTTGCGTATTTTCTCTTAGTCATTCAGCAGCCCATACCCTTTTACGAATGGCTGGGTAACGTCACCGCCATGGGTTTGGCTTGTGGGGTGATTGGCATCAATGCAGCGCACGAATTGGGTCACCGACTGACGAAATACGAGCAAAACATGAGTAAAGTGCTACTGTTGACCTCATTGTACATGCACTTTTTCATTGAGCACAACCGCGGACATCACAAGCACGTCTCCACCGATGAAGACCCCGCCTCTGCCAAGTATGGAGAGTCGCTCTTTGCCTTTCACCTGCGTTCGATAAGCGGTTCGTGGTTGTCTGCTTGGAAACTGGAAGCGCAGCAACTCAAGCGACAAGGCCATTCTTTTTGGTCGTGGCACAATGAAATGCTGCGCTTTCAAACCATCCAGCTGTTGTTTTTAGCAGTTATTGGCGTCGTTTTTGGCGGCCAGGCATTGTTGGCCTTTTTGGCCGCCGCGATGATAGGCATATTGCTTTTGGAAACGGTGAATTACATCGAGCACTACGGACTTAGACGCAAAAAAACTGAACGTGGATACGAGCGAACCATGCACATTCACTCTTGGAACTCCAACCACCCAATAGGGCGCTTGTTGTTGTTAGAGCTTTCGCGACACTCCGACCACCACTACGTAGCCAGTCGAAAATACCCAATTCTGCGACACTTTGACGACAGTCCGCAAATGCCGACTGGATACCCAGGAATGATGCTGTTGGCGGCAATTCCCCCTTTGTGGTTTAGCGTGATGCACCGTCGCATCCTTCCTAAGTCAGAAATCTAAAATCAGAAATCAAACTAAGCTTCGACCATAGACTCCACCTCTGCCAGGTATTTCTCGGCATCAAGGGCACCCATACAGCCAGAACCTGCTGCGGTAACGGCCTGACGGTAGTGCTTATCCTGTACATCACCCGTGGCAAATACCCCGTGAAGATTTGTTTTGGACGTACCGGGAATGGTTTTAATGTAGCCCGTTTCGTCCATGTCGATTTGGCCTTTAAAAATGCTTGAATTAGGGGTGTGACCAATAGCTAAGAAGAAGCCTTCCGCCTCAATCACACTTTCCTCTCCGGTTTTGTTGTTTTTCACTTTCACACCGGTTACAGTTTGGTCTCCAAGCACCTCAATCGTTTCAGTATTGTAAAGAATCTCGATATTTTCGGTATTTTTTACGCGATCTTGCATGATTTTAGAGGCGCGCATTTCACCGCGACGAACCAACATGGTTACCTTGGGACAAAGTTTGGATAAGTAAGATGCTTCCTCACAGGCTGAATCACCCGCACCTACGATGACGGTTCTTTGTCCTTTAAAGAAAAATCCATCGCAAACGGCACAGGCACTAACGCCATGTCCCATCAAACGCTTTTCACTTTCCAATCCGAGATATTTAGCCGATGCCCCGGTAGAAATAATCACCGTTTTCGCTTCAATTATGTCGCTGTCGTTAACGGTAATTTTATGCCAGCCGCCTTTTTCTGTAGCTAATTCTGCTTTTGAAACGTACCCAATTCGGATGTCGGTACCAAAGCGTTCTGCTTGTTTTTTAAACTCTTCCATCATCTCCGGACCTTGAATCCCTTCGGGATAACCGGGAAAGTTTTCCACGTCGGTGGTGGTGGTCAACTGACCACCCATCTCCATACCGGTAATCATCACCGGTTTCAAATCTGCACGTGCAGCGTAAATTGCTGCTGTATATCCTGCAGGACCACTACCTATAATGAGGCATTTGATGCGTTCTGTACTCATGTTGTAAATCGTTAAATATGCCACAAAGGTAGCAAAGGAAGTTGTGACGAAACGTGTGAAAAATCACAATGGGTGTATTGGCGAATTAAAAATTACACTGTACTTTTGCCGCCCTGTTATTCGGGATGTAGCTCAGTTGGTAGAGTACACGTCTGGGGGGCGTGTGGTCGCAGGTTCAAGTCCTGTCATCCCGACAAAAAAAACCTGTCCACTCCGGACAGGTTTTTTTATTCTCTTCTTCGCGCATACCTTAGATCTTCTCATCCTTCATCCTCCATACTTCTATCAACCGACCATCGACCACCGCCTCTTATGAGTAAATAGATGCTTCCGAGCAGCATGGCCCAATCGGTTCTGCTTCCGTGCATCATTTCCCAAAACCCTTTTTCTGCCAACACTTCAGATTTGGTGCTTGCCATGGCTACAAGCATGATCACAATAATTGGTACACTTGCTAACCTGGTCAGCAAACCAATTAAAATCAACGCACCACATACAATTTCAAACGCGCCGACAAAAATTCCTAAAAATTCAGGCGAGGGCAAACCTATTTTTTCAAAACGTCCTGCTCCGCGAATGGCCGGCAATAAAAATTTCTGAATGCCTTCAGATAAAAACACAGCACCTACCATCAATCGAATGATGATGGTGGTTTTGGATGCATCGGTGGAAATGATTTTTTTGAGCACTGGGTATTTGTTTGATGGTTATTGATCATTCTGCTTCCGTAGCAATAACAACAAATATAGTCAAAGACAATCAACCCATGTTTATGAATGATGTAAAATGCCGCTAAATCCCTTCCGGCATTCTAAACTTTATGATCAATGATGATATAATTGTGATGAATCCGATGAGTAAAATGGCGTATTCAATCCCAAATATATCGGCGGTAAAACCCGACAATACAGCCCCAAAGGCGTAACCCAAATCACGCCACAACCGAAACGTACCTATACTTTCAGCGCGCTGAACCGGACTGGTAGCTTGGGCGATGGTGGCCAAAAATGTGGGGTAAACCAAAGCTGTTCCAAACCCCAATATGGCAGACAATCCGGCCAGCAAGTAAAACCCTTCGCTGAAAGGAATCAACAATATGGCCAGCCCTTGCAGCAGCATGCCCCAAAACAACATGCCTTTCTTGGAATAGTGGTCGGACATCTTCCCGGTAAACAACTGCCCTATCCCCCACACCGTGGGATAAATCGCGGTGATGATGCCTATGTTTTCGTTGTTGTAATTGAGGGACAACAGCACGATGGGCAGCAGCCCCCAAATCATACCGTCATTGAGGTTATTGACCATTCCTGCTTGAGTGACGGAACTTAGGGTTTTGTTCTTAAATGTTGTTTCGACGAAGACATTGCTGAGTTGTACAGTCTTATCAGTAACACTTTCCTTTTGCACAAAAACGCGGGTGTCTTTTACCCAAACCCACGAAAGGACAAAACCGCCAATTGATAAAAAAATGCCGATATAAAACGGATAAGGCGTGATACCGTATTTATTGGCTATATATCCCGTGAGAAAGGCTACCAAGCCAACGGCAAAGTAACCAGCAAACTCATTCAGCCCCATGGCCAAGCCGCGGTTCTTTTCACCGACCAAGTCGATTTTCATCACCACTGTACTGCTCCAGGTAAGACCCTGACTGATACCCAAAAGCACATTGGCAAAAATCACCCAATTCCAAGACGGAGCGTAAATCAACAAGAAAGGAACCGGCATGGCAAAGAGCCAACCGACCAGAAGCAGATTTTTTCGACCAAAGCGATTGGCCAATTTTCCGGTGTAGTAATTGGCGATGGCCTTGGTAATACCAAACGCCGTGATAAAAGAGAGAATCGCCGTTTTAGACGCCACGCCAAACGTCACTTTGGCAAACTCGGGAAAAATGCTGCGCTCCATCCCCACCATCCCGCCTACAAAGGCGTTCACAATGATAAGAATGGTGAATTGCTTCCAGTTTTCTTTGAGTCCTAAGGTGGTGGTGGTCAATTTTGCGGTTTTTAAGATTCCGGCAAAATTAGGTTATCAGGGGGAAGCGGTATGTGAGGTAACGCACCACATAATCATCAATCTAAAATCTAAATTCAATCAAGCTTATCAAGCTTATCCAACTTCTTCAGCACTTCATCGGCTTGTGCCGCAACCTTATCA
>PXCF01000086.1 GCA_003566715.1 Cryomorphaceae bacterium
AGTTTGGAGTTTTTAGTTTTTAGTTTGGAGCAGGACAACAAATTTTAACACCTAAATATCTATCATTCAATACAAAGTGCTTTACTAAGACCATCTGTGCTTCTGTAAAAACGAAGTATATATGTTAAATTTTTCGCAGAAGATTCAATTAAATTATTATGCAAGCATAATATTTTTTAACTTTGGGGTCAGTAATTAAAAACGACATCGTCATGGCAGAAAACAACAACCTCAAAGGTGGAGAATTTCTCATCAGAGAATTTCAAGCTGACGAAATTTTCACCCCGGAAGATTTCTCCGAAGAGCAAAAAATGATTGCTTCTACTTGTAAAGAATTTATCGACAAAGAGGTCCTTCCCGAGCGCGAGCGTTTTGAAAAGAAAGACTACGGGTTTACCGAGGAAATCATGAAGAAGCTTGGGGACATGGGCATGTTGAGCATTGCTGTGCCCGAATCTTACGGTGGCATGGGCATGGACTTCAACACCACCATGCTTGTATGCGACCGTCTCTCGGGTATTTCCGGTTCACTTTCAACGGCTTTTGGTGCCCACACAGGTATTG
The DNA here is from genome assembly GCA_003566715.1 of Cryomorphaceae bacterium. Lineage (GTDB taxonomy): Bacteria > Bacteroidota > Bacteroidia > Flavobacteriales > Schleiferiaceae > CSBr16-58. Next base: position 565 of record PXCF01000086.1, read on the forward strand.
GAACACTACCTATATTATTGTACGGGACCGACGAGCAAAAAGAAAAATACTTACCCAAACTCGCCACCGGTGAATGGATGGGCGCTTACTGCTTAACCGAGCCGGGAGCAGGGTCGGATGCAAATAGTGGAAAAACCAAGGCCGTCCTCAGCGATGACAAAAAAACCTATTCTATTTCCGGACAAAAAATGTGGATTTCCAACGCTGGATTTGCCGACTTGTTTATTGTTTTTGCCAGAATTGAAGACGATAAATACATCACTGGGTTTATTGTAGAAAGAGGAACTGAGGGAATGAGTTTTGGTGAAGAAGAACAAAAAATGGGCATTCACGCCTCCTCTACTCGACAGGTGTTTTTCAACGACTGCAAGATACCTTCGGAAAACTTGCTCGGAGAGCGCGGTGGTGGTTTTAAAATCGCCATGAATGCGCTTAACGTTGGGAGAATCAAGCTCGCTGCCGCCACATTGGATGCCAACCGACGAGTGATTGATTTGTCTATCAAATACGCCAACGAACGCGAGCAGTTTAATACACCCATCAGTAAATTTGGGGCCATCAGACAAAAAATTGCGGAAATGACGGCGAGGACTTTTGCCAGTGAAGCCGCGTGTTATCGTGCCGGACAAGACATAGAAAACAACATCGATCGTTTAAAAGACAGCAATGATGCCCAGTCTGCTCATCTCAAAGGCGTTGAAGAATTTGCTGTTGAATGTGCCATTTTAAAGGTCTACGGCTCTGAAGCCTCATCGTACGTTACCGACGAAGGCGTGCAAATTTATGGTGGCATGGGATTCTCAGCCGATGCGCCAATGGAAGCCGCATACCGCGACGTACGCATAGCCAGAATCTACGAGGGCACCAATGAAATTAACCGAATGTTGATTGTTGGCATGCTGTTGCGAAAAGCAATGAAAGGCGAATTGGATTTAATGGGTCCCGCAATGAAGGTTGGAAAAGAGTTGATGGAAATCCCTTCTTTCGACACACCTGATTATAGTGAGCCATTGCGTATGGAATTGGATATCATCAAAGGATTGAAAAAATCATTGCTCATGGTAGCCGGTAAAGCGGTTGAGCACTTCGGTATGGAACTGGAAGATCAACAAGAAATTCTGATGGCTGCCGCTGATATGATCATCGAAACCTACGTGGCTGAATCGGCTGTACTCCGTGCGATTAAGCAGGCAAAAAAAGACGGTCCTGAAGCTGCTGCTGTTTCCATAGCCTGTGCCCAACTTACGGTGTATAGAGCCACCGAACGTGTTGCGCAAGCAGGTAGAGAAGCTATTTACAGCTTTGCAACCGGAGACGAACAACGCATCATGCAAATGGGGCTGAAACGCTTTACCAAGTATCCCGATCCAATTAACCCAAAAACGGTTCGTGATGTGATTGCCGATGCAATGGTGAAAAGCAACGGCTACCCTTACCCTGCATGATAGAGTTTATCGGCTGCGGCCGATAAAACCTCATCCCCTTTGGCAAAACAAAAACGCAGGTGACGAATATCGTCTCTGCGCTTTGGGTAAAATACGCTGACCGGAATGGTGGCTACCCCCACCTCTCTGGTCAGCCATTCTGCCATATCAACGTCGTTTTTGTCGCTGATACCTTCATAACTGAACAGTTGGAAATAACTCCCATACGTCGGCAATGCTCGAAACGCAGTCTTTTTCATCGCTTCTTCGAAAAAGGCTTGTTTTTTTAGATACATCACCGAAATTTTTTTGTAGTCAGCTTCGGCTACATAACGCGCTAAAGCATGCTGCATGGGCGTATTTACCGAAAAGACCGCAAATTGGTAAAATGCGCGCAGTTTTGACATAAGCGGTTCAGGCGCCAATACATAGCCAATTTTCCAACCGGTAGCGTGAAAGGTTTTACCAAAAGAGTACACCAAAAAGAGGGCATCCTTCAATGCATCGTACGTGCAAAACGAGCGAAACCCCCCGTCGGCAAAACAAATCTTTTCGTAAACCTCATCGGCCAAGATATAAAACCCGTACGTTTGTTGAAGCTCAATAAGCAATTCCACATCACCTTCAGACCAAAGCGAGCCGCAGGGGTTGTGGGGATTGTTAATAATGACCAGTTTGGTCTTATCGCTCACCCTATCGCTAAAGGATTGATGATCTAATGTAAAGTCGGCGGGGTTTAAAGCTGCCCATACAGGAATTCCGCCGGAAGCCTTAACCATTGGCGCATAACAGTCATATGCCGGGGCAAAAAGCAGCACTTCATCACCGGGTTTAACCGTAGAAGCAATCACTGATTGAATGGCTTGGGTTGCACCTGGGGTAATGGTTATCTCGGTATCCGGATGATAGGTGACTCCGTAATCATTAAAATGTCGCTGCGACAATGCCGATCTCAACGATGGTAAACCGGGCATGGGTGCATATTGATTAAATCCCTTGCGCATGGCATCCTCAACGTAAGAAATCAACGTTGAATCGACGTCAAAATCAGGAAAGCCTTGGGAGAGGTTTATGGCACCCATTTCATTAGCCAGTTTAGACATGTAAGCAAAAATGGTAAGATTGGTGTCATAAAATCCCATGCTGATTGTTTTTCTATTCGTGTATTAAAAGCGAACCCGATTGAGGCGTAAATGTTTGTTGGTAAAACCTTATCTCTGCAGGAAGTTGCTTGTCATTAGCCGAGCCCGCACCGATGTGTCGGATAAAATCTTCTATTACGCCTTGTGGAAAGACGTCAAACCCCAAAGAATTAATCTCCTCCGATGGGCGTGCAGCGCTGATGTCAAATGAGTTTCCTTGTCTGAAGTGCCTGGCTCCCAAGAAAAACGACAACCCAGCTGTACTGTTTTCAATAAACACACAATTTACTGTTGAAGGATTGGTTAAGGTGATACCATGCGGTCTTACGTGGTTTCGGTAATAGGTATTTCCGGGGCCATTTTCGCCGTGTGCATTGTCGATGATGCCCATGTGAGCACGATTGCCTTCAAAGACATTGGCATAGGGATAGTTTCCGTGAACCACCATATCTCCACTAAGAGTATGTGAAATACTTCTTCCAAATAAGACACGAGTGGCTTTCACATCCGTACTGTAGTTATAACCAAATACGTTACCATTAGCCCCGGCTTGAACTATCATTGCGTGGCGCAAAGCGGAGAATGCATTGTCTGTAACACGTGAATCGCAAGTGCCCATTTGCAACATGACACCGTAGGCCTTTCCCCCTTCGCCATAATCATGCGCTTCATTAAAGTAACATTTTTCCACGTGAATAAACCTTGATGTGCGTGCATCCAGATGCGCATAATGACAGCTGTCGCTTCTCACGCCATATAGATAACCGCGATACACGCCTTCAAAAAAAACATTGCTCACTTGTCGATCGGAGGGAGAGCGTCGAATGATGGACAATTGCTCAATCCCTACTTCTTCTACCGGTTCAATCACTTCAACATGCAAATCAAACCAACGCGAGTACCTCAGGCGAAACGGAGAATCTACATAAACGTTATTTCCATCAACACTAGACACCCGAACAAGTTGACCGGTGGTGTTTCTACCCCAATCTCTTAGCGTTATGACTTCGTCGTTGTAAATCAACCTAAGGTGATCTCCAACTTTTACAGCATTTGACAATTCAAAGACCAGAGTCGTATCATTGCGTTGCGGGGTTTCTTTTAGCTGAAAACGCTTCCTGCTCCTTACCGGCGCTCTTGCCGTAATACTGTGAGCGCTATTAGGCACATCGAAAATCAAGACAGTTTTTTCACTTCCTTCGCCTCTTAAAAGCGTATGTGAAGGTAAGTTAATGGCCTTTTTGAACACATAGTTTCCTTCCGGAATATTTAT
>PXCF01000060.1 GCA_003566715.1 Cryomorphaceae bacterium
GGCGAATAGGTGAGGTGAAGTGGGCGTAATAGGGGAAGCCCAAACCGTAGTGGCCAATGTTTTTCGTGCTGTAAATAGCCTTGGCCATGGAGCGTATCGACAGTGTTTCAATCATATTGGCTTCCGGCTTGCCCTTTACGTCATTGAGCATCGTATTTAAACTTTCGGATATCTTCTTAGTGCCGCTGGTTGCAACTTTATAGCCAAAGCGTTTGACAAAGTTAGAAAGATCTTCCAGTTTCTCCGGATCCGGGTCATCGTGGATGCGGTACACCATGAGGTTGTTTGACGGTTTGCCGTCTTTTTGGGCGCCTACGTGTTTGGCAACACTGCGGTTGGCCAAAAGCATGAACTCCTCTATTAGGTGGTTGGCTTCTTTGGATTCCTTGACATAAACGCCCGTGGGATTGCCTTTGTCGTCGATATGGAACTTCATTTCCAATCGGTCAAAAGCAATGGCCCCGTCTTTCATGCGTTGCGCGCGCATCTTCTTGGCAATGTCGTTCAGGATGTTGACTTCCTTCGACAAAGTGCCTTCGCCGGTTTCAATGCATTTCTGTGCATCTTCATAGGCAAATCGGTGATCGGAGTGAATGATGGTGCGACCAAACCAGGTGTCGTAAACTTTGCTATTGTCGTCGATGGTAAACACGACACTAAAGGCGAGCTTGTCTTCATGTGGACGCAATGAGCAGAGGAAGTTGGACAAACGTTCGGGAAGCATGGGGACCACTCTATCCACCAGGTAAACAGAAGTTCCGCGCTCATAGGCTTCGTTGTCGAGCTCCGTGCCCGGTCTCACGTAATGGGCCACATCAGCAATGTGCACGCCTACTTCGTAACGACCATTGTCCAGCATTTTTATAGACAAAGCATCGTCGAAGTCCTTGGCGTCGGCCGGGTCTATGGTGAACGTGGTGATACCGCGCATGTCGCGACGCTTTTTGATTTCAGCTTCAGTGATGGCCTCAGCTATGGCGTTGGCCTCTTCGTCTATTTCCGGAGGGAACTCATAGGGTAAATCATACTCGGCTAGAATGGCGTGAATTTCTGCCTGGTGCTCACCCGGACGACCCAATACTTTTGTTACAATTCCGAAGGGACTGCTGGTGCGTTCCGGCCAGTCGGTCATTCTTACCACCACTTTATCCCCGTCAGAGGCGCCGTTTAAATGCTCTTTGTCCACGTAAATATCGGTGTGCATTTTACGACTGTCGGCAATGAAAAAGGCGAAGTTTTTCTTGATGTCGATGATGCCGACAAACTCGTTTTTGCTGCGTTCAATTACTTCTACAATCTCTCCTGCGGGTTTGGCGTTTTTGCGTTTGGCGAAGAGTAATACCTTCACGCGATCGCCGTGCAGCGCTTGTCCTAAGTGCTTGGGAGATATGAAAATGTCGCGCTCTTGGTCTTCATCTTCCAGGTTAACATAGGCGGCGCCGTTGGAAGTCATGTCGACGGTGCCAATGACATATTTGTCTTTTCCAGGCACTCGGTAACGACCATTGGCCGGACTTTCAAGAATTTTGTTTTTAAGCATTTTTTCAAGTGTTGCGGCGATTTCGTTGCGCAGCACTCTATCCTTAATTCCTAGTCTGGAAGCTATTTGCTTGTAGTTTAATGGACGACCCTCTTCTTTTGATAATACTTTTTCAATGGGTTCTTGCCAGTTTTTTTTCGATTTGTTTTTAGACATAAATGATTTATAAATTTTTCCAAAGTTACGTCATAGCACGTGATTGAGTGACCCCAACACAACTGCCTACAGTATGTTTTAATAAAGGGGTAATCCTTTATGGTTTTTTTAACGGAAACGCGTAAAACATTTATCGTTTCCACGGGTCATTAACGTATAAATTTGCTCACCTATTCACACACATATATATATGCGAAAATATTCTTACTATTTGTGCGCGTTTATTGTCTTTCCCTTTTTGTCATTTTCACAAAAATACACCGTTAGCGGCGAGGTGACGGATGCGCAAAATGGCGAGTCATTAATTGGTGTTAACATTTTTGCAGAGGGAACACAAGTTGGTACGTCTACCAATGCATATGGCTTCTATTCATTAAGACTCGACGCCGGACAGTACACCATCGTTTATCAGTACCTTGGGTATGAAGTGCAGCGCAAGAAGTTAAACGTCAATAAAGACTTAACCATAGATGTAGACCTTGTAGAAGCGGGACAGTCACTTGACGCGATTGAAGTTACCACACGTGGCGTAGATGCCAACGTGAAAAGTGTGGAAATGAGTGTTACCGAAGTTACCACCAAAGAAATTGAAAAAGTGCCACAGCTCTTAGGGGAGGTCGACGTTATTAGAACGTTGACCTTATTGCCCGGCGTATCAACGGTTGGCGAAGGTGCCAATGGTTTTAATGTACGCGGAGGCAATGTTGACCAAAACCTCATTCTTCTAGATGGTGCCCCGGTTTTTAATTCCTCTCACTTGTTCGGCTTTTTCTCGGTGTTTAATGCCGATGCGGTACAGTCGTTTAAACTTTACAAAGGCGGTATACCGGCCACGTATGGCGGTAGATTATCCTCCGTATTGGATGTGAGACAACGTGAAGGCAACAGCAAGCGGTTTTCCGGACAAGGAGGCTTGGGTATTTTGTCGAGCCGTGCAACCATTGAAGGCCCAATTATAAAAGATAAAATGTCGTTTTTGGTTTCCGGTCGCCGTTCATATGGCGATATATTCACCAACCTATCGCCCAACGAAAACATCAATTCAAGTATTCTCTATTTTTACGACTTCAACACCAAAATCAATTACCGCATCAACAAAAATCACCGTGTTTATCTCTCCGGATATTTTGGTCGTGATGCCCTTGGGATTCGCGATTTCGTTAATTTTAACTGGGGAAATGCCACGGCTACGCTGCGTTGGAACTGGACCATCAACAACCGACTGTTTAGCAACGTAACAGCAGTATACAGTGATTATGATTACACCATTGGTTCTGGGGATGTGGAGAATCCGGGAGAAAGTGGCTTTGGATTTAGTCTGGATTCTAGACTGAGGAACTACAAGTTTGATCAAAAATTCACCTGGTTTGCCAGCTCTGATTATAAACTCGATTTTGGTTACGATGTCACTTATTACGATATCAGTCCGGGTAGATCAAGATTTAATGACGGTACAACCATTTTTGAAACGCAACTTCAAAGTGAATATGGATTAGAGCCTGCGTTATTTGTAAGTGCAGAACAAAAGGTGAATACCAATCTGACGTTTCAGTATGGTTTAAGATACAGTACCTTTTACAACTTTGGCGCCAGAACCATGCAACTCTATGATGGCATTCCTTCTGATGAAAATGTCATCGGTACCAAAGATTTTGAAAGTGGTGAGGTGATAGCGTCATTTAATGGACTACAGGGTTTTGAGCCGAGGTTTAACGTCAACTACTCCATCAACGACAACAATTCGATTAAAGCAAGCTACAACCGCACCCGACAGTACATTCAACTGGTGTCTAACACGACGTCTCCAACGCCGGTAGACATTTGGCGACCGGCCGGAAAGTACATCAATCCGGCCACGGCTAATCAGGTAGCCGGTGGGTACTTTCGCAACTTTAACGACAATATTTGGGAATTTTCAGCAGAAGTGTTTTACAAGTATTTCAACGACATCATCGACTACCGCGATGGCGCTGATTTATTTACCAATGACAATATTGAAACCTCATTACTCAACGGAGAAGGACGCGCTTACGGTTTGGAACTATTGATTCGCAAGCAGCGCGGTAAGTTACAAGGGTGGATAGGATACACCTTATCGAGAGCGGAAATCATCGTTCGCGGCGACGATCCGTTTACCAGTATCAGTAACGGACAGTGGTACCCATCCAACTGGGATCGTCTGCACGATTTGTCTGTGGTGGTTTCTTATCAATTGTCAAAAAAATGGGACGTCGGCGGAAGTTTTATCTACCAAACCGGTCGTCCGGTGACCTTCCCCGTTGGTCGCGCCGAGGTAGAAGGTGGATTGATTGCTCCTGTCAATAGCTTGAGGAACTCCAACCGCATTCCCGATTTCCACCGACTGGATTTGTCGGCCAACTACAATCCCAGCGAAGGAAAAAACAAGCGATGGGAGTCCTCCTGGTCGTTTGGCTTGTTTAACGTGTACGCACGTCGCAATCCGTTTTCGGTGTTTTTCCAAAACGATCCGCAAAATCCGCAAGTGAATCAAGCCATTCGTTTGGCCATTTTCGGAACCATCATTCCTTCGGTGACGTACAACTTTAAATTTTAGTCATGAAACAATCACTGCCATTTCAATTTGA
>PXCF01000017.1 GCA_003566715.1 Cryomorphaceae bacterium
GGCACCCACTGGGCATGAGCGGCGCGCGATTGCTGCAAACGGCGGCCATCGAACTGCAAAAAACCGGGAAGCGTTATGCGCTTTGTACGATGTGTATTGGGGTAGGACAAGGTTATGCTGTAATATTGGAAAAATCGTGATATACAAATTCAACAACTTTACGCCTGTTGTGGATCCTTCTGCGTTTGTGCATCCGCAGGCAACGATCATTGGCGACGTCATTATTGGTAAAGACGTGTACATTGGGCCGGGTTGTGTGCTGCGTGGCGACTGGGGGAGAATTCACATCAGCGATGGCTGCAATGTACAAGAAAACTGCACGGTGCATATGTTTCCCGGGGTGACGGTTGTTCTTGAGGAAAATGCACATATCGGTCACGGGGCGGTTGTCCACGGCGCACGTGTGGGAAGGAACAGTCTGATTGGCATGAATGCCGTGTTGATGGACGATGTGGTCATTGGTGAAGAGTGCATCGTTGGTGCATTGGCCTTTGTTCCGCAGGGAACGAATATTCCCGACCGCAAAATCGTTGTCGGCAATCCGGCAAAAATTGTCAAAGACGTTACCGACGAAGTAGCGCAATGGAAAACCGAAGGCACCAAACTGTACCAAACACTGCCCCATCAATGGCGTACCCTAACCGAAGAGTGCACGCCACTAACAGAAATTGAAGAAAACCGCCCGGAACATCCGAAGACGTATTTTCCCCTGTAGTGGTCAGCCTTGTGCTGACCCATGCATTTGTCTATGGGTCAGCACAAGGCTGACCACTACGGACGTGGTAAAAAAATCGTTCGAATTAATATAGATACATCCAACGCCAACGACCATTCCTCCACATAGCGAATGTCCTGTCTTACCCGGTCGTGGATGGTATCGTCGGAGGCCACATCGCCGTGTAAACCACTTACCTGAGCCAATCCGGTAATGCCGGGACGCAGGGTTTGACGGAACATAAAGTGCTTGATTACATCCCGGTATTTGTCGTTCTGCATCCACAGGTGCGGGCGAGGCCCCACCAGCGACATATCTCCGCGAAGCACATTCCACAACTGGGGCCACTCATCGATGTGGTAGGTGCGCAACCAGCGGCCAAATGCCGTAATTCGATCGTCGTTGGCTACCGCTTCTTTACTTTCGGCTTCCTTGTTGATGCGCATGCTGCGAAACTTGTAAATGATAAATGGCTTTTCACCTTTGCCCGGTCGAGACTGCGCAAAAAACAAAGGGCCACGATTGCTAAACAAATTGACCAACCACACCAAAGGAATTGTCCACCAGAAAGTAAGCAAGAGTAGCAATGTGCTAACCACGATGTCAAATATCCGCTTGATCAATCGATTGTGCCACAACTGCAAAGGCTCTTTGCGGAAGCGCCCGAGCAATAAGCCATTGGAAAACCGCAGCTGCAATTCGCGCTCGGTATGCGGCCTTACATCGGGTAAAAGCGTAAAGGTTGTGGTGCTTTGCTCGGCTTTTTCAAACCAATACAACACCTCCTCAGGGTCCTCGGTGGCCAACATCAATTCATCTGCATACGCAAGATCTAGATCATCCAATCCACCATTAGGCTGTATTGGCGGATTGGCGTCATTGGTGTAATATCCCAAAAAATCGTAGCCACTGTTATTTTTACTGATGGTTTGGTAGGCTTGAACGATTCGGTTTCCATTGCCAACCAGCACCACCTTGGTCTTGGGCATCCACTGGTGACGCAGTAAACGCAGATAAATAGCAAACATCAACCACTGTGAAAGCAGCATTCCCACATAGAAGTAAATGAGAAACAAGCGGGAGAAATAGTAGCCCTGTAAACTGACGATAAACAAGGCCAATAACAAAAGGTGAATCAACCAGCGCTTGGAGATGTTGTAGATTTGTTCGGATGGCCGTTTAAAATCGCTCGACCATAACTTTCTGCTGAGCAGCGCCAATACCAGCCAAACCAAATGCAAGAAAATGGCCAGTTGCAAGTAATAGTCGTAATACTGAGGATTCTCTTCCTGAAGTTCGGGATACCGGAGATACAGTGCAGCCCAAAATGCCAGTCCAACGGCCAACAATTCTAAGATCAGCCGAAGCGCAAACGCCAGTCCTGTCCGCCGATCATTCATTGATTTTTAGTTTGTCCCAACGCTCCCGCTGTTGTGGCGAGCCCTTTTTGTACAATTCATCGAGAATCTTGTCCATACGAGACGCGTCCAGCTTGCGCAATTTTTCGATGTGTTTTTCACTTTCCTTGCGCAATCCACGGTCGTAATGCGCAAATGCCGTGTAAAGTCTACGAATGTTGTCATCGCTCCACCATTCGTAATCGGCAATGATGTTGAGCGCCTCCATACGCCAATCACTCATGTGACGGTCTTCAAAGTAGTATTCAATTTCTTTACGGTATTCGCCTTCCTCACCCGGATCGTACTGCTTCAACATCGCCTTGTACCAAACCCAGCGAAACTCTCCCATATCAAAATCAAGGTTAGGACGAGTGGCGGTCAATTTAGGCATGGCTTGTTCAGGCGTCCAGTAAGGCATGACCTTCTCCAAGCAATAGGCGCGAATAGACTCGTTGACATCATTCAATCCGCGCTCATACCAGGGAATGCGGTTGGGTTCGGGCAGTTTGGCCACGGCTTGATAGGCAATCAATCGCGTGTTGTAATACGGATCATTGACCCACTGAAAGAGTTCGTGCTCCGGAACGGTATCACTCAACGCTTCGCTGAAGTAATAGGCCCTTAACTCTTCAAAAGGCTCAGCACCTGCGTGCTCAAAGGTCATCTTGGCATCTTCGTACTGTTGGTATCCCCAGCGACGGTCGATGGCATAAGGCGCTTCGTACCACTGTTGCATCCACCACGATTGTGGCATGTCCATTTTCCAGTGTACCAATAAGCGCTTTCTCGGATCGACGATTACAAAGCGTGGTTTTCCGGGGACAAACACCGAGTCCACTTCAGATTTTAGCGTAAACACGCGACGTTCCGATTTATTTCTCCGCTGGAAAACCTCGTAAGGAATATCGATTTGAAACAGTCTTGGCGTGTTGAGTTTGCTGCTGTCTTGTGAAAAGACCAACCAATACCCTTTCGTGGCTTCATTGACTTTTAACTCGAGATGAGGCTCTCCGTCGCGGTAAATCCACTGGTCAAAAAACGTATCCAAACTCACCCCACTGATGCGGTGCATGGCGTCTTTGAGGTTGTCTGATCTGGCGTTGTCGTAGGCAAAACGGCGTAGATACAACGTAAGGGCGTCGCGAAAATTCTCCTCGCCTACTTTATCTTCCAGCATGGCCAAAACCAATGCCCCTTTATAATAATGTCTGGCCGAACCGGCATTGGAATGGGCAACGGGCAGGTTGCTCATTAGCGAGGTGTATTTCACCGCACGGGAAGCAGCGTGTCTTTGAAAATCGTACTTGTCGGGCGACATAAACGCCTCTTGCACCTTAAAGTGATAATAAGTTGCAAAGGACTCTTGCAACCAGTGATGCTGCGCACTCCAAGCCGTTACCAGGTTGCCAAACCACTGGTGGGCCATTTCGTGGGCGTTGATGAAGACGTAATTCATCGCGTCAAAGTGGGCAGAATCGGTGTAGAATACATCTTTAAAAATGGTGGCCGTGGTATTTTCCATGGCGCCATAGATAAAGTCGCGAATGGGCACCTGCTTATAGTTGACCCAAGGATATTTAACCCCGGTTTCCTCTTCCAGCCAATCCATGATTTCTTCGGTGTGCTTGTACACCCAAGTGGCATTTTTTTCCCATTCCGGATAATAGTAATGACGCATGGGAACCCCGCTTCCCGATTGTGAATCAATGTATTTAAAATTGCCGATGCCCAGCATAATTAAATAGGAGGAATGCGGACTCGTTTGTTGCCAGTGCCACTCTTTTCTTCCGTCTTTTAATGGGCGCTCGGCGATTAATTTTCCATTGGAAACCACTTGATAGGCGGAATCAAAGCGCACGATCATCTCCGAAGTGAGTTTGTTGTTGAGCGCGTCAAAGTGCGGCAGCCAATGGCGGTTGTCGATCCCTTGACCCTGACTCCACACTTGCCCGTGTATTGGGTCGTCGTTCCAACCCGAGAAATAAAGACCCTTACGCGGGTATGCCACGTAGGTGATACGCATTTGTTCGAGATCACCGCGAAGCCACGGACTGCGAGCAATCACGTGTATGCCGTTGTCGCCTTTGACAAATGCCGCTTTTTTACCGCGCACCCGCACCTCTTTGATATCGATATTAGGGGCATCCAACCACAAGCTGTCAACCGATTCGCGCAGTGGTGAAAACGTGAGGTCAACCGTGCCACTGACTTTTTGCGCAAACGGATCAATGTCTAAATCCGCACGCAGGTGAAGAAAATTGACTTGATGATCTCGAGCAGGTCCTCTTTCGTCTTCCGGGTAACAAATTAAATCTTGTGCAAACACATTGGCTAACAGAAGTGAAAAGACGGTTAGAAAAAAACTCTGATGAATGCGCATGTTGGTCAACGTTTATTTTAGAACAGTCCGTGAATCTTAGCATCAATTTTATTGATGATTTCACCTAAATGCTCGGGATTTTCCGGAAATTGATTGCTATCTACATCTATAATGAGTAAATTGCCTTTATCGTAATTACCGATCCACGCTTCGTAGCGCTCGTTGAGTCTGTTGAGATAGTCGATGCGAATATTGGTTTCGTAATCCCTGCCGCGTTTTTGTATTTGATTGACTAAAGTTGGAATGGTCGCGCGCAAATAAATCAACAAATCCGGCGGCTGTAGAAACTCCTCCATCAATTGAAACAATGACATGTAATTGTCGTAATCGCGACTGGGCATAAGCCCCATGGCGTGGAGGTTCGGGGCAAAAATATAAGCGTCCTCATAAATGGTGCGATCCTGAATCACGTCGTCTTTACCATTTCTAATATCGATGATTTGGCGAAAGCGACTGTTTAGGAAGTAGACTTGAAGGTTAAAAGACCAACGCTGCATCTCGTTGTAAAAGTCGTCCAGATAAGGATTATCATCTACAGATTCGTATTGAGCCTTCCATTTATAATGCTTAGAGAGCATCTGTGTGAGGGTGGTTTTTCCTGAGCCTATGTTACCTGCAACTGCAATATGCATTTCTGTTGTATTTTTGGAGAATGTTTTTTTCCTTTCTTTAAAGGAGGTAAAAATACATACAGAATGATAAACGAACGATAGGCGTATTGGATTAAAACAAATATGGCCATTTTACGTTCTTAAAACACTATATTGTAGGGCAAATGAAGTACTTTTTATTTTTTGTAAGTGCATTTACTATGATGTTTGCAAATGCACAAAGCATGGAGCCCCTTTCGGAAGGGCAAATGAAGGCGGAGATTCAAAAAGAGTTGTCGGAAAACGAAAAACAAGACTGGAACGATGTTCGTCTTTTATCGGCACACCAAGACCACCTCGCCCCCATCTTTTATGCCTACTGGCAGCAGTTTTATCTCAACAAACCCATCTACAATGCTGTAGCAACGACCGTCTTTGACGGCAGTGGCACTTTGCGTTATCGTACCGATGCGTTTGCAAAAGGCTTAGCTGAAACGCCAGGCAATCGCAGTTTTACAAAAAACTACTCTCGTGTACTCAGCGCGGCTGAAGAAATGGTAACCTGGGGGGAGAACAGTATGCGCATCGAAGCCATCAAGCATCGCGGAGATACGGTTGAGTTGACCATGACCGGAGCATTCAAGATTGATTTTCCTGTAGAGATATATCCCGTTTTTGTAAATACCAAAGATGGCCGGCTGGAAAGCGCATGGAATGTAAGCTTACCTCCAACGTCTACGGCGGACTGGTGGCAAATTCGCTTACGCGATAAAGATTTACGAGAGTTGGAGAGAAACAACTGGACCGTTACCTGCTCCCACCATCACGAGGGCGACGAACCACATTACAATTGGCAGCATTTGCTTCCCGGTACAGACAACAATGGTCACCAGCTGGAAACGGACAGCACTTCTGCCGACAGCTCCGGTTATTTTGTCTTTAGATTCCCCGTTGAATCTCCTTCTCACGGAGGACAATCAATGGCGATTGAGCCATGGGATTCTCTTGCCTCGCCGGCAGGGTGGCATTCGTTTAATATTGGCAATCCAGGGATGTTCACCTTTACTCGTGGAAACAACGTTTTCGCCTATGAAGACATGAATGGATCCAATTCACCGGGGTACTCGCCCGATGGCGGCAACAATTTGTCATTCATTCATACTTTCAACCCCAGTTTAAGCATCGTCCCCAATCAAGACATCAATATTACCCAGTTATTTTATGCCAACAATAAAGCCCATGACCTTTTCTATCACGTAGGGTTTACAGAGGCTGCGGGGAATTTTCAGTTTAGAAACTTTGGTCGTGGTGGTCAGCAAAACGATAACGTAATTGCCGAAGCAATGGACGGTGGAGGCACCAATAACGCCAACTTTTTAACGCCTCCAGACGGCATGAGTGGAAGAATGCAAATGTATCCGTGGACACAATTCAGCAACACGGAATTATTAACCATTCACTTTCCCGCCAACATTGCCGGGGGCTACAACGCTGTTGATGCTTTGTTCACCCCACCTGCTGCAGACAGTATGGCTATTGGTGAAATTGTATTGATGAACGACAGCTCATCTAACCCTACGCAAGGTTGTATACAAACCACTCAAGATTTGAGCGGAAAAATTGTGTTCATCGATCGCGGCGGCTGCACATTTGTTGAAAAAATTACTCTCGCCCAAAATGCCGGGGCGATAGGTGTCATTATGGCCAACAATCAGGGTGGGGCTCCGTTTGCTATGGGGGGAACGCCTACCACAACCATCAACATTCCTGCGGTGATGATTTCTCAGGCCTTGGCCAACTTTATTCGCCCGGCCTTTGCCAACGACAGTGTGCACGGGGAAATCAGCGACACCATTGGCTCCTTGTTTTTTGATAGTTCGCTTGATAACGGGGTGGTATTACACGAATATGGCCACGGTGTTTCTATTAGGTTAACCGGCGGGGCTTCACAATCCGGTTGCTTGAGCAACGATGAACAAGCCGGTGAAGGTTGGAGTGACTTTTTTGGACTGGCTTATTTAACCGAAGCCAATCAACAGGCAGAAAATCGCCGAGGAATTGGCACCTTCTTAATTGGTCAATCGACCACGGGCAGAGGGATTCGCGTGCAACCGTACAGCACCTCATTTGCGCAAAACAATCTCACTTACAACAATATTCGTTCATTGAGTATCCCTCACGGCGTTGGAACAGTTTGGGCCGCCATGATTTGGGATTTATACTGGGCTTTGGTCGATGAACACGGGTTTAACCCCAACATGTACGAGCCTACCGGGGGAAACAACATCGCCATGCAGTTGGTGATGGACGGATTAAAATACCAAGTATGTAGCCCCGGCTTTGTGGATAGTCGCGATGCCATTCTCATGGCCGACTCGATTCGTTACAACGGGGAAAATCAGTGCTTGATTTGGGAGGTATTTGCCCGCAGAGGACTGGGCTTTTCTGCCGATCAAGGGTCATCGACCAGTCGCGCCGATGGCACGCAAGCATTTGACGAACCTGCCTTTTGTGAATTTGTCTCTACCAGAACGTTTGACGAAGATGGAATGTATCCCAAGGCATACCCCAACCCAACCGACGGCATCATTCATATAGACTTTGCCCTTTGGGAAGGCCATATGCAAATCGACGTTACTGCCCTGGACGGAAGAGTCGTTAAGCATTGGGAAGAACGCGTTCTCCCCAATTCACGCGCCGATCTCGACTTGCGCGATCTGCCTTCGGGCATGTATGTGCTTACCATTCGTGCAGAAAACGGAAAGTCTCAGCAAGAAAAAATCGTCATCCAATAATGCCATAGTCCATGCGCTTGTTGTTATGCTCACTGCTTCTCCCCTTTGTCATCCACGCACAATTAGAGGAAGTGGTTGAAGTAGAAGCCAAGCGCTTTGGACAATCTTCACTTAATCGAATCGGTACGTTTGACCAAATAAAAAATCGATTCGACATCCACTATCACCGCTTAGAACTCTCTCTTGAGCCGGGCGTGCAGTTCATAAAAGGAGACGTACTTACCGGCTTTAACGTCATTCGCGGCACCAAGCAATTGGCCTTTGATTTAAACAACAGTCTTAGGGTAGATTCAGCTTGGCGAGCATCTGACGGCTTGCTACTTAACGTTACCCAGTTTATCAGCGACGTTATCATCGATTGGCCAGACACCCTCCTTCCAGGAGACAGCGATTCTCTTTACATCACCTGGCAAGGCATACCTCCTCAGAGCAACGGTTTTGGAGGTTTCCATGGTGATGGCTATCGCGGCAAGCCAGTTCTTTGGACGCTCTCGCAGCCCTACGACAGTCCACTTTGGTGGCCAGGAAAATCAGATTTACAAGACAAGGTCGATTCATTAGATATCTTGGTGAATATCCCGGAAGGCTTTCAGAGTGCTGCGCCGGGATTACTGGTAGAGGACACCACTACAGCCAACAATCGTCGAATACAACACTGGAAACACCGCTATCCCATTACCAATTATCTCATTTCGGTTACCCTGGCAGACTACTTGGAAATCAAAGACAGTGTACAATTGACCAATGGTCATATGCTGCCCTTGGTTCACTACATTTATCCGGAAGACAGCACCCAACATAGTCTTGAAGTAAAAGCCACCAATCCAATAATGCAATTGTACGACAGTCTGTTTGGCACCTATCCATTTTACGAAGAAAAATATGGCCATGCGCGTTTTCCTCGTGGCGGCGGGATGGAGCACCAAACGATGAGTTCCATGGGAAGTTTTGTTCCAGACTTGATCGCCCACGAATTGGCCCACCAGTGGTTTGGCAACTACGTGACCTGCGGAAGTTGGCAAGACCTCTGGCTCAATGAAGGTTTTGCCACCTATTTGACGGGTTTGCGATACAAGTACTTTGAAAGTGACGACGATTGGCAGCGTTATAAAGAACGCGCCATCGCAAGAATCGTTAGCTTACCGGGTGGATCTGTTTTTGCGCTTCCCCAAGACACCGTCGACGCCTTTGATTTATTCGATTACAGACTGCGCTACGAAAAGGCCGGTTACATCATCTATTCTCTCAAGAACCTCCTCGGAGAGGCCCTTTTTTTAAAAGGTGTACGTGCCTATCTGCAAACATTTGCTCACGGATTTGCGAAAACGGAAGATTTTCGCGCGGTAATGGAAGCCGAATCCAACCGCGATTTGTCATTCTTTTTTGATCAGTGGGTTTATGGTGAAGGCCATCCTTCATTTACATTGATTTGGAACAAACCTCATGAAGACAGCCTAAACCTAGAACTTCACCAAGTATCTACCACCGGTTCCCTTTTCACCTTTCCCTTGCCCATTCATATTACCGATGACAAAGGAAACACCCATATAATATTTATTGACATTACCCAAGCAAAAGAAAAAAAACGAAGTTACTTTCCGGGAAAAATCAGCTTGATTCAAATTGACCCACGACTTCACTACATTACCCAATCCAATAAAGTTTACACAAAGGACGAATACAGCGCATTGATTGGCGGACTTACTCTGTACCCAAACCCATCATCCGGCTCAGTTACATTACAAGGCGCATCCATAAACAACACCAATGTTTCGATGCGGGTTACAGACGCATCCGGACGCGTTGTTATTCAGTACTTTATTGACGCCACAAGAGGGGTATGGGAAAACTTCACCCTGGAAAAACCCGGTGTTTATGTGGTGGAATTGTGGACTGACGGTCTTATTTACCGAGAAAAGCTACTCATCCAGCCACACTAGTTCCTTATTTTTTTTGAGATTTAACAAAGTTGAATGCCTATCAATCATGTTGATATATACCTTTGCAGCATAAAAATAATCATTATGCGCAATCGGTATAAAGATCTTATAGAACAAACATTTGACTGGCCACAAAAGGAATTTGACCTGGAAGAAGGCAACGAGCTTTTGTGGAATGACATCAATTTGATGGACATCATCAAGCAGTACGGCACCCCATTGAAGGTAACCTATCTCCCCAAAATATCCGAGCAGATACAACGGGCAAGAACCATGTTCAATGTAGCTATGGCTAAGGTTGGGTACAGAGGCAAGTATCATTACTGCTATTGCACCAAAAGCTCTCACTTTCAATTTGTGATAGAAGAAGCGTTGAAAAACGACATTCATATAGAAACCAGCTCGGCATTTGACATCAATATCGTTGAAGCCATGGCTGAAGAAGGCAAGATTACCCCAAAGAACTACATTATTTGCAATGGCTATAAACGTCCGCAGTACATTGAAAATATTGGTCGACTGATCAACAACGGCTATACCAACGTGATTCCCGTGGTTGACAACAAAGCCGAGCTCAAAAAATATGAAGGTCTGACTAAAGACCCCATGAAGATTGGTATTCGTATCGCCTCAGAAGAAGAGCCCAAGTTTGAATTTTACACCAGTCGACTGGGTATTGGCTACAAAGATATCGTGCCTTTTTACCGCGAACAAATCGAAAATAACCCGCACTTTGAGTTGAAAATGCTGCACTTTTTTATCAACACCGGTATTCGAGACAATGCCTACTACTGGAGTGAGCTGCTCAAATGTGTGAACGTGTATGTAGAACTGAAGAAGATCTGTCCGTCTTTAGACGCCTTGAATATCGGAGGCGGATTCCCCATTAAAAACTCCCTTGGTTATGACTACGATTACGACTATATGGCGGAGGAAATCATTGCACAAGTCAAGCAGACCTGTGATGCGGCAAACGTTCGTGAACCGCATATTTTTACGGAGTTTGGCTCATACACCGTAGGCGAAAGCGGCGCCACCTTATTCTCCATCATCGGACAAAAGAAACAAAACGATCGGGAAGCTTGGAACATGATTGACGGAAGCTTTATGACAACCTTACCCGATAGCTGGGCGATCAACAAGCGATTTATCCTCTTGGCGATCAACAACTGGGAAAAGGAATACGAGCGTGTTCTTCTCGGCGGATTAACCTGCGACAGCGACGATTACTACAACAGTGAGCAGCACTCCAATGCCATTTATCTACCCAAGTATAGCCGCAGCGAACCGCAGTATATCGGCTTTTTTCACACGGGAGCCTACCAAGAAAGTATTGGCGGCTATGGCGGCATACAGCACTGTTTAACCCCTGCCCCCAAACATGTGGTCATCGATAGAGATGAGGACGGTGAAATTCGTACCCGGCTTTTTGCGAAGGAGCAAAGCTACAAGAGTATGTTGAAGATTTTAGGGTATACCTAGGTAAAGATATTTAGTATGGGGTCAGGATTGTGCTGACCCCTACTACATGAATTCCATTAATTTGGAAAATGCCTCGGATTGTGTGGCGCGAATGCGGAGGGTTACGTTGACGTTTTCGGCCATGGTTTGATCAATGATTTCCGCGTCGTATTGCGACAGCAACTGCATCAATCGGTTGTAAATGGCGTAACTGACCGTATAACTTTGGATAACGGTGGGATAGGTCATTTTTGAAGATGCCGCGCTTAACGCTTCCGCCGCAGCCGTTTCGTAAGCATTGATCAAGCCCGATACCCCAAGCTTTGTCCCGCCAAAATAGCGCACCACAACCACCGCCGTGCGATAGAGTTCGGCTGATTGAATCTGGCGAAGAATGGGGGGTCCGGCACTGTGTCTGGGCTCGCCGTCGTCATTGGCACGCCAATCATCATCATCTATGCGGTAGGCGTAACAAAAGTGACGCGACTTGGGGTGCTGTGGCTTGAGCACTGCAATATAGGCATCCACGTCTTCGTTGGAGCTTATAGGGAAGGCAAACGCCAAGAATTTTGAACCCTTTTCGCGGTAATCTCCAAATCCTTCTGATGTCAATACCCGAAAACGGTCATCCATCATTTAATACTACAGCTATTTTTTAATGCGCTTGATGCTGCAACCGATTTGTCGTGTGGTTGATTGCTCGATACGCTCGCCTTGGGCCATGCTTTTCATTGCATCGCTCAACCAATGGGCTTCCGGATTTTCCTTCTTACCACCATCATAACGATCGTCGATGGCGCCTTTATATACCAAAGTCATTTCGCCATCAAATAAGAACACGTGTGGTGTCGTCTTAGCACCAAAAGCATCGGCAAGTTTGTGTTTTACATCGATGAGATAAGGCATATTGTAGTTGCCTTCTTCGGCTTTTAGACGCATGGATTCCGGCGTGTCTTGATCGCCCCGGAAGGCCTCG
Source organism: Cryomorphaceae bacterium (assembly GCA_003566715.1). Lineage (GTDB taxonomy): Bacteria > Bacteroidota > Bacteroidia > Flavobacteriales > Schleiferiaceae > CSBr16-58. The sequence goes on from PXCF01000017.1 coordinate 12,258, forward strand.
TTGGAGTTGATAAGTACCGCACCCATATTCAAGCGCTTGGCTTCAGCACTGATTTCCGGATAGGACTCCTCCCAGGCAATCACGTAAGGACAGGTGTTTGACGTGAAGATAACCACCAAGCCATTGTCGCCAACCAAATCATTTAAACTGAATTTTGACTTAGACACAACGTCTAACATGGGTTTATCGGCCATAGGCGCGGAATCTCCCGGTTGAATTTCCGGTAAAGTGCTGCTCGGCGACATGAATAACATTGAGCAAGCGATGAGGGAGGTAAAAAAAGGGTTCATAGTGTTGATTGTTTATTTGTTATCGTTGACGTTAACTTAACCGGTGGTAAGCAGCTAAGATAACATACTTATTTGTTGTAACTAGCAATAAAATCAATAACCACTTTCAGCATCTTGACCATACACTCTAGTCTTGGTCTTAGTCTTGGTCTTAGTCTTAATCTTCTACCCCAAAAGCAAATCCATGGTCTGGCGACTCACGGCGTGATAGCTGGGTCGGGCCTTTTCGTAAATGGTTCTCGCCACTTCAATTTGGCTGGTTTCTTTTAATGCTCTATACGTAGGCGTTAAGAATTTGCGGCGACCAACATCAATGAGAAAACGCTCCATTTGTGGGTAGGCTTCGGTGTATTTGTGGGCTATGACCGGCTGCCACCAGGCGGCAAGTATTTCGCTATTTCCCGAGTGTGAAAAACCAAACCACTGATCGAGCTGGGCAACGGTGTTGCGACCATCTGTATCCAATTGCGCGTGCACACCTTGAATAAATCTCAACCACTCATGGGTGGTCCATTCATCGGTGCCTTCTGGCTTATTACCCTCAAGTGCACGCTCAACAGCTTGGTCGACCAAGGCAAAGCGCTCGCTTTCTACCTGAGGGAGATTACCGGGCAGGCCCTTGCCATAGACCCACTCATCCACGCCTATTTGCTCCCACTGCGATTCACTGAGCAAATTTGCTTTTAAATAATCGAGAAAACGCTCAGTGGTCATTACCCCAAAACGGTGGGCCTGAAAGTAGTCTTTTAAAAACGCATCAAAAGCCTCTCTGCCGATGGTTTCTTCCACCAATCGAAGAAAGAAATATCCTTTGTCGTAGGCAATTCTACTGACACCATCATCGGGGTTTCGGCCGGTAAGATCGAGCTTAAGACGTGTGTCTTCAGGTCTACTTTTCATAAAATCTTCAACCTCTTCAATAACGTCGGTGCGCGATAAGGCAGAGAGCATTTCGCTGTAACTGCTTCCGTAAACCGCTTCCATGATGCGGTGCTCAAAATAAACTGTGAAGCCTTCATTAATCCAGAAGTCATTCCACGTGGCATTGGTGACCAAGTTCCCCGACCATGAGTGGGCGAGCTCATGGGCAATGAGCGCAGTCAAAGAGCGGTCTCCAGCGATAATGGTTGGCGTGGCAAAAGTCAGGCGTGGATTTTCCATACCACCAAATGGGAAACTGGCAGGCAAAACCAGAATATCGTAACGTTCCCATTCATAGGATCCGTAGAGCGCCTCAGCCGCAACAATCATATCTTCTGTTTCAGCAAATTCCCAGGCCGCTTTATCAAGTATCTCGGCTTCCGCGTAAACACCGGCGCGTTCGCTAAGCGGAGCAAAGCCCACATCACCTATAGCCAGAGCCATAAGGTAAGAAGGAATGTTTTGTTTCATTTCAAAGTGATAAATGCCATCTTCACTTTTCTCGGTGGGATTTTCGGCACTCATCAATGCCATAAGGTTATTGGGGACTCTGATGGTGGCGCTGTAAGTAAATCGCCAGCCCGGACTATCCGGACAAGGAATCCACGTTCTTGCGAGAATGGCTTGGGATTGGGTAAACATAAATGGTGAACGACCTTGCGGCTCCAACCACTGAATGGCCTCAGCTTCTGAAGAAGTGGTGTAGGCAATAGATACCTGCGCTACATCACGAATGTTTTCAATCCTTAAGGCGCTTCCCAACACACTGTCGTCTTCTGACAAAGAAAAGGAAAGAGCTTCTCCGTTTTCATCTTTCACAGAATGAATATCCAATCCACGGGTATCCAAGTACAAGACATCGGCACCATTGGACACTACCCGCCACGTAGCAGTTCCACTTAAGGTATGCTTGTCGAAGTCGGCTTTGAGGTCGAGAGAGAGGTGGTTGACACGAGCATCGCTGTTTTGATAACTGCTGTGAACGTCCATAGGCAAGGGGTCTTGTTGAGTTTTTTCAATGGATTCAGAAGATTGACAGCTCGTAAACCATGCAAAACTGCCGAGCAAAAAAATAGCAAATCTCATGCGTATATGTTGGCGATTAATATTGAAACCAATTGACTTTAGCGCGAAAATAATGCTTAAATTGTAACCAAAGGCACATGAATTTACAACCCATCCTATTATTAAGGTTTGTTTTGTAACTTTGGGTACTATAAGAACGATTGCATAACATTGTTGTTATTGCATGTGGAAGCATCATATTTTCAAGACACATGAGAAAGCTAACCGTGGTGACCTCTTTATTGCTGATTGTTGTTTCAGCAGTAACAGTTTCCTGTCAATCAGACGAAAAGGATTCCAAAAAAAATAATGGCGGAGAATTCACGCCCACCTTTGTACAAATACAAACACCAAAAGGCTTTGGACAGCCCATGCCCATTCCGCCCGACAATCCTACAAGTAAGGAAGGTGTTGAGCTGGGACGTCATTTGTTTTACGAAAAAAAACTGAGTCGCGACAACACCATCAGTTGTGGTTGCTGTCACCGACAAGAAGCGGCCTTTACCGATCCGGGCAGGCGCTTTAGTCTTGGTGTTGATGGTCGCGTAGGCATCATCAACGCCATGGCCATTGTCAATATGATTTGGCAAGAACATTTTTTCTGGGATGGTCGCAGCCACTCGCTAGAGCACCAGGCGTTTTTCCCCATTATCGATGAGCTGGAAATGGATAATACCTGGGAGGACGTGGAACAAAAATTAGCCGCCACGGATTTGTATCCGCCCATGTTTAAAGCCGCTTTTGGGGATGAGGAGGTAACGCAAGAGAGAATTACCAAGGCGATTGCGCAATTTGAGCGCACATTGATTTCTGCCAATTCAAAATACGACAAGGCAAAATTGCGCAATCCTCCGGAGGCTTCCTTCACCACGCTAGAAGAAGAAGGTTTTATTCTCTTTGAAGAAAGTGAACGAGGCGACTGTTTTCATTGTCATGGCGGCTCTTTCACCGGCCAAACCTTTGCAGCTTATGGGGCCCTTCAGTTTTCCAATAACGGCTTGGACCCCCTCTCAGAAATGGCGGATGGTCGTTATGCCATAACCGGCGATCCGGACGATCGCGGCAAGTTCAAGATTCCCACCTTGCGCAATGTAGCATTGACGGGGCCATACATGCATGACGGACGTTTTAACACATTGAGAGAAGTGATTGAACACTACAATACCGGAGGGGTCAACTCCCCTACCATTGATGTCAACATGAAGCATGTAGGTGTTGGTCTAAATCTCAGTGAACGAGAAAAAAATGCCATTGAAGCGTTTTTGGAAACCCTAACCGATCCGGACTTTGTTACCAACCCGGATTTCAGTGATCCATTTGAAAATGATCCCGATTATATTCCGTGTCCATAAAAAAATGGCACGTGGTTTGAAACCGCTTTAGTACTTTTATCGCCGAATTAATAAACCGGGTTACCGGTATTTAAAAACAATTGTTATGAAAAAACACTTCCTTTACATTTTGCTTGGCATCGGTTTTATGTTTGCCGTTACCTCTTGTAAGAAGAAAAAAGAAGCAACCGGAGTTTCTTCTGATGAGAAAGAAGTTATTCTTCCTTGTATCGAGTTTAAGTCAGACGACGATCACTTCCGCGCTCACGGTTTTGGAGAAAGTATGGACGCCAACGTAGCCAAACAAAAAGCTGTTAGTAATGCGCGTACTGCCATGGCCGGTCAATTGAGCTCTACCATTAAAGTGGTTGGTGACAACTACATCAAGTCTTCTGAATACAACAACACCGAAGAGCTTTTGGAGCGCTTTGAACAGAATGCTCGTACTGTAATCAATCAAGAATTACGCGGAGTAAAAACCGTTTGTGAGCGCATGACACGCGTGGGTGATAGAAATCAGTTCCGTTACTATCTCGCCTTAGAGCTCAGCGGTTCCGATATGTTTGACAAGTACTATCAGTCACTTACCAATGACGAGTCTTTGAAAATCGATTACAACTACGAACGCTTTAAAGAAACGTTCAACGAAGAAATGGCCAAATTCAGAAACTAGAAAACGATCTAACCCAAATAAAACCCCTCGCATTGAGGGGTTTTTTATTTTTAATCTACATTCTTAGATTTTCATACCTTTACCACATGCAAGAGACCGATCTAGAAAAGCTATTCAATGAATACGTAGAGCTGGCCAATAAAATGCCTACGCAAACTGCCGACAACATGTTAATTGCGTACGGTTTTTTTAAGCAAGCTACCGAGGGTGACAACCGTGACCGAAGGCCATCTGAATCTTCGAATGTGATACAAACCTTCAAGCACGACGCGTGGAAACGCCTCTTTGGCATGCCTAAAGAAGATGCTAAAAAAAAATATATCGAACACATAAAAAAGTTGCTCGACGAAACCGAAAAAGAAGGGCGGTTATAAATTAGTCGGAACATAAAATCTGCGGGAAAACGATCTACGTTTCTTTTTACCTATTGAATTAAAGCCCTTGTCTCTACGCCGTGAAGCTCTGCTAAATCACTATCCAGTATAACTTTATGGTTCCTTAGGTGGTATATTTTACTGATGACTACTTCATCCAGGATTACTAATTTTTCGCTCATATTCTATTTTTTTTTGACCTTAATAAATGTATAATCTTGATATCACAATTTGTGATGTCATGTTTGCTTTCTCCTCTCGTAGGTTTTCATCTTGTTTATCTACTAGAAAGGGAGATGTTTTGAACAGAGAAGTCAAGAAGTATACATCAGCGACAAGTTTTGTAATAATAAGGGCTACTACGAGTTTTTGAAATAGTACCACAATCTTGCAGTGGCGCTTGCGAAACATCTTTGAAATAGTTGGTTTAAATGAGTTAAATAATAACTCATGTAGTTTTTAGGTAACAATTAGCGACTTGTAATATACAATTTTTTTGTAGTACTAAACTTATTTTTTAATTCAAAAATCATTAAAACAACATCGGAATTTTTTAACTACCA
>PXCF01000007.1 GCA_003566715.1 Cryomorphaceae bacterium
TTGCAAAAAGCATTTGATAAAAAAATGGATATCAAAACAAAAAGAGATAAAGAAAGGCACCAAAATAACCCTAAATTAAATAAATAACTGTATATCAGTTTCTTATATTATTATCCTCAGATCAACGTTTGACAATTTTTAATGATGTTATACTACAGAGCTTAGAAAATGGCTTAAAACGTAAATTTTAAGCCTTTTTAAATGTATATACCAAAGACGAGTAGTTTTTTTCCTTTCCCACGGAAAGATTACTTTTTAATCCGTTTAAAAATGCCATAAAAGGTTTTTTACTTTTGTATTTATTCTCGTTGCTAATTAAGCCAACATAAAACGCATCGAAGGGCATACCTTTTTTATCAACCAATGAGAATCCCAATTTTTCTATATAAGGTATGAGAACATTCTGTTTGAAATGCGATATATGAATGGGCACATCCCAGGCTGCCCAATGCTCTTTATAGTGTTTAGCATCCCAACTTTCTGGATTGGGAACAGCAATGACGAGTATTCCATCCTTTTTAAGTTTATCGTGAAATGTTTCAATCAATGTTTTGGGATCATAGATATGTTCTAAAACATGCCACATGGTAAAACACGCCACCGATTTATTTTCCAAACTTTTTAATGCTGAAGGGTCAAAAAGATTGACACCATAATTTTCTTTGGCGGTTTTTCTTCCCGCTTCGGCTATTTCGTATCCGTGCGTTTCTCTACCTAATTGATTCAAGAAGTTCACAAAGGCACCACTACCAGCACCGTAATCGATAATTGTTCCACGGGGAACATGTGCTCGAATCCATCCCCATTTACGCGATAACATGTATTGTTTCACCAAACCGTAGACCCGATCAAACAGTGATTCTTTAGTATCGGTGTGTGATATGTATGTATCAGAATCGTAATACGGACCAATATCGTCTTCTTCCGGCGCATCGTATGTATAAAGATGATTACAGGATTCACAGGAAACCACGCTAAAGTGTTTCTGAGTTTTCCGCCAGTGATATGGTTTAATGTAAGGGATGTTTTTTTCAAAGCCGCAAAGAGGACAATTCATAGATATGCGTATTTATCGACCTAAGTGAACAAGTAAAACCTGGATATCCGAAGGAGATATGCCGCTGATGTGACTTGCTTGTCTTATGGTTGCTGGTTTAATGCTGCTGAGTTTTTCTCTTCCTTCCATGCTGATGCTCTGCATAGACATGTAGTTGAAAGAAGTTGGAATTTTCACGTCTTCCAAGCGACGCATTTTTTCCGCTTGGTCTTTTTCTTTATCAATGTAGCCCTGGTATTTGTAATGGATGTTCAATTGCTCAATAACTTCTTGATCTGCTTCTGATAGAAGATCGTTTATGGAAGGTACCTCTCTGAAATCTTCCAGTGTTAATTGTGGTCTGCTGATAAGCGTAGGTAATTTAACTTGGTGTTTTAATGCCGGTGTTCCACGTGAAACCAACAGGTCATCTACCTCATTTGGTGTAACACTGGTTTTGTCAAGGGCCTTAATAAAACGAGTAATGTCTTTTTCTTTCTGTTCTACGCGCTTTAGTCTTTCGTCGGAAGCCAAGCCAATGGAGTGGCCAATACGCGTCAACCTTAAATCGGCATTATCTTGTCTGAGTAGTAAGCGAAACTCCGCTCGGCTGGTAAACATGCGGTATGGTTCTTCGGTGCCTTTAGTGATTAGGTCATCGATGAGTACACCGATATATGCTTCGTCACGGGTAAGTATCAATGATTGTTGCTCGTGGGATTTAAGATGCGCGTTGATGCCGGCCATTAAACCCTGACAAGCGGCTTCTTCATATCCGGTGGTTCCGTTTATCTGCCCGGCAAAAAACAGGTTTTCAACCAACTTAGTTTCTAATGTATGCGTTAACTGAGTAGGGGGGAAGTAGTCGTATTCTATGGCATAACCCGGACGAAAGAAACGGGCGTTTTCAAATCCTTTAATTTTGCGTAAGGCAGCGTATTGAACCTCCATCGGAAGTGAGGTGCTAAATCCATTGACATAAACTTCAATGGTGTCTAGTCCCTCCGGCTCAATAAATAGTTGATGACGGTCTTTATCGGCAAATCGATTGATTTTGTCTTCTATAGACGGACAATATCTCGGACCAACTGATTGAATGGCGCCATTAAACATCGGACTCCGATCAAATCCTCTTTTAAGTGTTTCGTGTACCTCGTCACTGGTGTAAGCAATGTGACAAGGAAGTTGTTGCTCAAGGCCTTTTTGTGGTAAATAACTAAAACACCCTCTTTCTTCGTCCCCGTCTTGACGTTCAAATTTACTGTAATCCAAACTGCGTCCATCTATTCTCGGTGGTGTTCCGGTTTTCATACGCCCAGACTTAAAACCCAAAGCAACCAGATCTTCGGTAATACCGGTAGCAGATTTTTCACCCATACGGCCACCACCCAATTGTTTGTCTCCAATGTGAATGGTGCCATTTAAGAAAGTTCCGCTGGTGAGAATAACGGTCTTGGCGAAGAACGACTCTCCGAAGGAAGTTTTTACGCCAACCACTTTATTGTTTTCTACCAAAACGCCCGTTACTGACACTTGTACAAAATGTACATTTGGATTGCGTTCTAATACCAAACGCCATTCCTCAGCAAAACGCCAACGATCACTTTGTACACGCGGCGACCACATGGCTGGTCCTTTGCTGCGATTTAACATGCGGAATTGTATGCTTGTTCGGTCGGTAACAATGCCACTCATACCTCCCAAGGCATCAATTTCGCGAACGATTTGTCCTTTTGCAATACCACCCATGGCTGGGTTGCAACTCATTTGTCCAATGGTCTGCATATTCATGGTAAGCACCAATACCCTACTCCCCATTGTGGCGGCTGCATGAGCAGCTTCACATCCGGCATGTCCGGCGCCAACAACGATCACGTCATACGATTCTCCAAAACTGTGCTTGTATTCCATTTATTTGTTGCTTTTTTCTTTCTTTTTATCCATCAATTGATTAATCCAGTGATTTTCGGCCTGTCTCATTTTTTTCTTTTCTTCCTCACTGTGGTCATCGTATCCGCACAAATGAAGGATCCCATGGATGATGACCCTTGCCATCTCGTTTTCCAATGTTTCGTTTTCATTGGCAGCATTATCTGCAACTCGATCCAATGAGATAAAGATATCGGCTTCAATGCGCTTACCCTCGCTATAAGGAAATGTGATGATATCCGTGTAATAGTCGTGATCTAGATGGGTGCGGTTTATGACACGCAACGCCTCATCGTTGACCAAGTAAAAATGAACATGACGCAATCGTAAACCATGGCTGTTGGATATTTGTTCCAATTGCGCATGGTTTAAAGTTACCGGCCATTTAAGTGTTTCACTGTGATACGTTACCATGCTGCAAAAGTACGTGGAAATACGCTTTGTGACCAAGGTAACCAAACAGGTTAAAATAATGTCGGAACTTTGTACCAGCTAACAAAGCAAAACTAGAAACAATTTAAATTTTGAATACAATGAAGGTAGAACAGATTTATACCGGATGCCTGGCACAAGGCGCATATTATATCGTAGCGAATGGCGAGGCTGCCATCATCGATCCATTGAGAGAGACGCAACCTTATATCGACCGTTTGGAAAAAGACGGCGTCAAGTTGAAGTACATCTTCGAAACACACTTTCACGCTGATTTTGTATCCGGACACGTTGACTTAAGTAAGAAAACCGGTGCAGAGATCGTTTATGGTCCTACGGCCAAAACAGAATTTGATGCCATCATCGCGGAAGACAATCAAGAATTTAAGGTAGGTGATGTGACATTTGTTGTTTTACACACGCCTGGTCACACCATGGAGAGTACCACATTTTTATTGCGTGACGCTGAAGGAAATGATCATGCCATCTTTACCGGTGACACCTTGTTTTTAGGAGATGTAGGTCGCCCGGATCTTGCCCAAAAAGCAGCCAGCATGACCCAAGAAGAACTGGCGGGTATGTTGTACGAGAGTTTGACCAATAAAATTCTTCCACTTTCCGATGACATCACTGTATATCCCGGTCACGGCGCAGGAAGTGCATGTGGTAAGAACATGATGAAAGAAACCGTTGATACCCTTGGCAACCAAAAAGAGGTGAACTATGCGTTGAAACAACCCAATAAAGAAGCGTTTGTCAATGCCGTTACCGATGGTTTGCTGCCGCCTCCGGCTTATTTTGGAGACAATGTGGCCATGAATAAAAAAGGATATCAAAGTTTTGATGAGGTGAGAAAGTCTGCGATGCAAGCCCTTTCGCCAAAAGCGTTTGAAGCTGCCGCGGAAGAAACACAGGCGCTTATTCTGGATACCAGAGACAATGGTGCTTTTTCAAAAGGTTTTGTTCCCAACGCCATCAATATCGGTTTACACGGCGACTTTGCTCCCTGGGTAGGTGCCATGATTGGTAGTGTAGATCAGCCCATTCTACTGGTAACCGAACCCGGTGAAGAAGAAGAAGCGGTGACTCGTTTGTCACGCGTTGGATTTGACAACGTCCTAGGTTATCTTGAGGGTGGTTTAGAAAGTTGGAAATCTGCTGGAAAAGAAGTTGATAGAGTTAATAGAATTACCGCCGACCAGTTTGCCAAAGACGTGGAGATTGGTAAATCAATCGTTATCGACGTGAGAAAAGAAAGTGAATATATTGCCGAGCACGTTGAAGAGGCATTCAGTAAGCCGTTGGACTTTATCAATGAATGGTTTACCGATATCAACGCCGATGAGCACGTGTATATCCATTGTGCAGGTGGTTATAGAAGCATGATTGCCGCCAGTATTTTACAATCGCGCGGTATTCGCAACTTCACTGAAGTAGAGGGTGGTTTTAAAGCCATTGCCGAAGCCGGTGTAGCGAAAACGGATTACGTTTGCCCATCCAAAGTGATGAAGTAAATCGGGTTTTTTAAATCAAACAATAAAAAGGGTGGCATAGGCTGCCCTTTTTTATTTTCCAATATATTTGCTTCCTAATATTTTTTAAAAAAATAAAACAACACAAAACACTCCAAAATGCCAAGGTTATTATTGTTCTTATTATTACTGACTCAAAGTATTTGTTGGGCACAACTTACCCAGGAAAGAATTGAGGTAAAGTCTAGGTTTTTGGGAGAGTTTGGTTTTTTTTACAATGATAGACCCTTAAACCTTCGCCAGTTAAAACAAATAATGGCCGTTAATGAAGAGGCAACCCAGCAATTAGAAACGGCATTGAATTACAGAAAAGCCGCCGGCATTGGTAGTATTACTGGCATGGCTTTTATGGGTTACTACTTGTTTGAGGTGTCTCAAGATCGCCCTGAAAATATATGGCCGGTTATTGTCGGAGGAACACTGCTTTTAGCTGCCATACCATTAAATGCGATTTACAGCAACAAAGCAGAGAAAGCCATAGAAACATACAATGAAGGCGTTCCCTATAATCGAAGTTCATCTATTCAATTAGAGTTATCGGGATCCGGATTGGTTTTGCGATTTTGAATTTATTAAATTGAAAATGTTGCTCTTAAATAACAATCACCCTAACATACTGGCCACTAAGCTTGTTGCGAAGAATGTAAAGTCCGGAAGATTGTAAATGAAACGTGCAGCCTTTAGACGGTTGACAAGTAAATTCTTTAATTAGCGCACCGGAAGCATTTATGATTTGGTAGGTTTCTTCTATTTCCACTCGTTTTGCAATGCGAAAAGTGCCATTTCCGGGATTGGGGTAAACTTTCAGTCGGGATTCAAACGGTATGCTGTTGTTGAGCACGTGATGCTTGTTTTGACGATCAAAAGTTTGATCAACGCCCCAAAGAACATGCACATGATCACCATCTAATGCAATGGATGCACCACGAAGTGCATACGATGCTATATGAATTCTTCGCCAACGATTTTCCGGCCAGCGGTATACCCATAAGTCATCGAGAAACCGATCATCTTTATCCATCCCAAAACCTACCAAACCCATTCCAATTGCTCCTGAGGCAGAGGCGGTCCAATAGCGAGGCGTTTCTCCTGGTGCATTCATACTGCTCCACCTGTTGTAGCGCATATCGTATGACCACCAATCAGAACAAGCGCTGTGATTTAGGTTTCTTCCCCAACCAAGAAAAAGGTGCTCAGTTATCGCAAACCCCGATAACGCATCTCTCGGACCTTCGGGAAAAACAGTTAAAAATTGCCATGTACCATCATTCAACAGGTAAAGCGAATCGGATACGCCATTTTCAGTTAATCCCATACCACACACCAATCCAAAGGGCGTAGAAAATGCAACGCCTTGGCGGGTTCCTTTTGGAAAGGAAGGCCATTTAACCCACGTCTTTTCTTCAGGATCAAACAGCCAAACATCACGAAATAATTCCCCGTCTAATTCTCCGCCAATAACGACTACTTTGTTTTCGTGAACAGTCACCATACTGTATTGTCGCCGAGAAAAAGGGACATTGTCGAGCTGCTGCCACTGCTGTTTACCGATGTCATATTGCCACCAGTCGTTTTGTACGTAAAAACCATAATCTCGCCCTAAACCGGTAAATAGTTTGCCTTTGACAATGGCGGATACCCCGTCGTCTCTAGCATTACCGGGGGCATTAGGCAATTGTTGCCATTGACCCATAAGTGTTTGGGAACCGAAAATGACCAGCAGGATCGCGCGATTAATCATTTTCGTAAAACGGGAATTTTGTTAAACAATTGTGTATGTATAGGTAAATACAAGGCATGCCTTTAGAAATACGAAAGGAGGATAAGCGGATAGTCACCCTACATATCCGTTCGTCAAAAGAAAATTGCATCATTGGTTAATTTACTGACTGATTTATCATTTTTTAGATTGCAATAACGGTTTAGATATTACCGTTATTAATAAAAATTACCCAGCGCTATGATGGCCAAAAACATTGCAATTGTTGGTGTATTGCTGATCATTATCCCTTATTCCACAATTTACGCTCAAACAGTACCTACTACGGAAGCCACCGATACCGCTTCCTTTAAACGATTCTATACGGGTGTACAACTTGGTACGGGTAATGCATCAGCACATACATTTATGGCGAAGCCTATTCGAGATAATGGTCACAGTTTATTCACCGGCATGCTGGTCACCAATATAGACGTTGGCTTTGCTTTGACGAAAAACTTGGTGCTTATCAGTGGTTTTCAGTCGCAGATACACAGCTTGCAGTTTGACGTGAGCGGAGAAACGCACCGCTTTAATGGCGCCAGACATCAGGTTCCTTTGGGGATTCGTACATATCTTCAAGATGCCAGTCCTTTTGGCAATTTACCCATGCAGGTATTTATCGATTTCAGTGCTTATTATGCCTTTAACTCCGATGGCACACTGAGTGCAGAAGAAGCTGAAGTGTCCATTGAAAGCCCGTTTAATGGGTTTGGCAGCATGGCCGGCATAGGCATGCTTTTTTTTGAAAACGACCGCTCAGGTGTTACAATTGCCTACAATGTGTTTGCTGATTTATCCGGGTCGCATGCAAGAGTAGCGGGGGGGTATTTTACGTTGGGTTTACAATCAAATTTTTGAGTTCAATTGAAACCTTGATTTCCAAACATCGAGCAACAAATAGCCTTAAACGCTTTTCAACCATCAAAATCTTTTTAATAAAGATGAAGTGAGGTATGACCCATCAAAATGTTCTTTACTCCACCACCGACACTCTTACTTTTTTGGTTTTTAATTTGGCGTTATTGACCAATGGCAGAAGGGTTTTGATGCAGTCCTCCTGTACAGCTACAAAAGAAAAATCTTGCTTTACCTCGATTAACCCCAACTGATCCGGATTAAGATTACCCTGTTTGATAAACAGACCGGCTATGTCGCCTTTGGAGATTTTGTCGCGTCGACCACCCGTAACGTAAAGGGTTTTCCACAAGGTGGCGTTCGACTTCGTTTTTGACAATTCGCTTACAGGAATAAGCTTCGACCTAAACTCGGTCATAAACTCGGTCATAAACTCGGGAAGGGGCTTATAGCTCCACTTCATGATGTAGGCCGCGCCATTGCTCATCATACGAGCGGTACGTCCATTTCGATGTACAAACTCGTCTGGCTTAGCGGGGAGTTCGTAGTGCACAACAAACTGAATCTCGGGCACGTCTATGCCTCGAGCAGCTAAATCAGTGGCCAGCAAAACGCTGTGTGTGCCGTTGCGAAACTTTACCAGTGCACGCTCGCGTTCCTGCTGCTCCATGCCGCCGTAAAAACAGCCGTGTGGAAAACGGTGCTTGCTCAGGTATTCACTGACTGTTTCGACCGTTTCACGGAAATTACAAAACACCACGCCCCGTTTACCATTTAGGTGACGCAATAGAGTCAACAACGTAACCAACCCTTCTTTTTCGGTATATTCCACCGTCTTTAATTGCAGCTTTGAGGTTTTTTGCGCAAGGAAATTCAGGTAAAGCGGATTTTTTAGACGAACAAAGGGAGGTATCTCAATTTTTTTGGTTGCCGAGGTAAGAATTTTTTTCTTCAGCTTGGGCAAAGCATTAATGATTTCCTTCATTTCCGTTTCAAAACCTACTTCTAGGGATTTGTCGAACTCGTCGAGCACAAGCGTGTGTGTGTCAGACGTCGAAAAGGTTTTTCGCCTGAGGTGGTCTGCGATTCGTCCCGGTGTGCCAATCAGCACCGACGGCGGGTGTTTCAGGTCGATTTTATCTTGCGACATTGGCCGTCCACCATACACGGCGTTGGTTTTAAACCCCGTTCCCATGTCGCGCATCACTTGTTCTATTTGTGTCGCCAATTCTCGCGAGGGGACCATTATAAGGGCTTGAACGCCCACAAGATCCTGTTCCAACATCGACACAATGGGCAATAAAAACGCTAAGGTTTTTCCGGTGCCGGTTGGCGACAATAAAACAACTTCTCGCTGAGAAGCTATTTTGACCAACGCTTCATTTTGCATGTCATTGAGTGAGGCTATACCCAATTTATCGAGTATAGCACGTTGTTGTTTGTCGACGGTCATGTCTAGAGGTTTGGTTTGCTAGGTGGTGAATGATATGTAGGCAAAGATAAGGCGTTTAAGGGTGCCGACCTGCAGTAATTCCTTTGGAACCAGAAGCAATAGAAAACGGTTTCCTTTACAAGCAATAGCCAATTTACTAATGATTTTGAGAGCCACTCAGTTACTAAAAAATCAAACGTTGTGGTATTTGTCTAATTGTGTAATAAACGTAATAGTTGCATATGTAACGAATATATATTACATTTGCATTGTGTTTTAGTTTTTCATTCTGTGTTTTAGTTTACACAAACAAAGGTCAACATTGCGTTGGCCTTTGTTTTTTCTATAAAAACATTATTTCTCAAAACGTTTGTTGCGCTCATAACCGAGCATGTGTCTATCCTTTTTTTCGGGATAAATATCGTCAATGGTCATCAAAATGACGGTCTCTTCTACATTGCCAAATTCGTCGTTTAGTGCTGTATCAAAGGTCATCATGGTGTCGCTGATGTTCATGTAGCTGGTAAACAAGGGCGGAATGCGCTCTCCGCGCTCCTTAACGTAACCGGCCAATATTTTTAAGCCTTCTTTGTACGGTAACCCGTTAATCTCGGACATTAATGCGGATGTATCCGTTTCGTTTATCAATGGATCTACAGGAGTCATTAGCCCTTTTCTCGCAGGAAAGTAATGGCGCATAAAGGCTAATAAATGGTCACGTGCATCCGTATCGTACGAGGGATACATGGTTACTTTTCCGAAAAAATACTTGGCTCGGTCGCTTTCTTCAAACAATACCGCCAACCCATCCCATAAGTTATCTAAAGAGAACAGCCCTTTCTTGCTCTTATCGGCTTGGTAGTTGGGCTGAACAAACGAACGCCCCAACTCGATGGTGTACGGCAGATATTCGTCGATAAACGTATCCGAAAACTTCATTAAATGGGCGGTAGCCAGCTTATCGCTCTCCCCGTTTTGCAGATCGAGTTGCCAGCAATTGAGATAGCGATATCCCGCCACAATTTCTTCGTCCTCCGGATCCCAAACGACCAACTGGCGAAAGCCTTTGTCGTCGGTGTCGTATTTGTCAATATCACAATCCAAACCGGTACCTCCACCAGCTTCGCGAAAACTGATTTCGCGTAGACGTCCAATTTCACGCATGGTGTTGGGGGCTTGACTGGCGTGAAAGTCGTACAGCTCGTTCCCAGCCTTATTGGTTTTGCGCATAAAGCGCTTTTCGTTGAGTTCGTTCTTGATTAATTCACGGTCGATGGGGGCGATAATGTCTTGCATGTTGTGTGTTTAATCCTGAGCCATGTCGTAGACCTTGCTACGCATTTCATCGGCAAATTGTTGGTGGTTTTTATCGCTTTCTGCAAAGGTTTGCCAAGGCACAGGCTTGCCAAAGGATATGGTGATTTTTCTGTTGCGCTGACGAAACATTTCCTTGGGCAGAAAGAACATTTCCAGATTGGCGCCAATGCCAATGGCTTTGCGAAATCTGGCTAAATTGTAAAAAAACGAAGAATTGGTTCCGTCGATATAGACGGGTACAATGTCTTTTTTGTATTTAATTGACTTACTGATGAAGCTCTTTTTCCACTCCAAATCAGCAATAACGCCGTTTTGTTTGCGGGAAACCATCCCCGCAGGGAATACCAAGACAGCTATGTCCTTGGCGTAAGTCTCCTCTATCATACGTGCGATTTGCCTGCTGTTAGGACCGTGTTTGTTAACGGGCACAAATAAAGGGCGAAGGTTTTCAATGTTCATCAAAATGTCGTTGACCAAAAACTGCAAATCCTTCCGCTTTTGACCCACGGCGTGCATGAGCGCAATGCCGTCCAGTCCGCCTAAGGGGTGGTTCGAGGCAATGATGACACCCCCCTCCTTAGGAACGTTGTTGAGACCTTTTAACTCAACGTTCAACTTCATGTAATCCATGAGTGCATCGCAGAAATCCATGCCGTGCAAATCCCCTAAGGCCGCCATGGTGTCGTTGATGTCGCGCTCGTGTAAAATGCGCTTAATCCAACGAAGCACAAAGCCGGGTAATAAGCGCCTTAATTGGGGGTTTTTATCGGCAATGACTTTCTCTAAGTCGATGTATTTGGCTGGTTTGCTCATGGATTATGGCGTTTTCAGCAGTGACAAGATCTTTTGCTCCACTTCATCGCTGTCCCACTTCTCAGCAATATTGGGCATGGCCATCACGTCTTTCATGAGCTCGTCTTGTGCTTTACCCTTGGCGAGGGCTTCGTGGTAGCGCTCGTGACTAAAGGTTACGCGTGAATATAGGGGCAACCACTTGTCGGGATGGCGAGTCGCGAAACGAGACTCAATTTTCTTTTGCAATAAAAATGTGGGGTCGCCGGTGAGATCGCGCATTTCGATAAAGTTGCGCATGGCCAATTCGGCAATGGCGTCTGCATCGGGTTTGCGGCTTTTTTGGAGGGCGTCGAGCAGTTCGTCCCAATCGCTGTATTCGTCGAGCATTTCTCCAAACACGTAGCAATCTTCAAAGCCGCTGTTCATGCCTTGTCCGTAGAAAGGCACAATGGCGTGACTGGCGTCTCCCAGCAAAATGGTTTTGTTGTGTACCCATGGCCAGGTGTAAACGATGCCCAGTGGCGATGTAGGGTTTTGGTGCCAATCGTGTAATAAGTCGTTCATCAACGGCACGGCATCGGTAAATTCACGATTAAAAAATTCCAATACTTTTTCATCCGTATCCAGAGCGGCAAAACTCACCTCGCCTTCATTGCGAAGGAAAAGGGTGAGGGTAAAACTGCCGTCGGGATTGGGCAACGCGATGAGCATAAAGTCTTTACGTGGCCAAATGTGCAGGGCATTTTTTTCCATTCTAAAGCCACCGTCTTTATCGGCTTGAATAGACAATTCCTTATATCCGTGCTCAATCCATTTGGTTTCACTTTTTACTAGGTTTTTGGCCTCCATTGCGCGGCGAATTACCGAACCTGCGCCGTCGGTGGCAAAGATCAAATCTGCTTGTACATTTTTTTCCTTTCCATCGGGCGTTTCAAAGTGCACCGTACGACTATCCGTGTCGATGCCCTCACAGCCGTGCTCAAAGTGCATCGAGATGTTGTCGTACTGCTCCGCCAAGTCGAGCAGGGTGTTGTTTAAGCCCCCACGCGACACGGAGTAAATGGCTTGTCCTTCCTTGCCATACGGTTGGTAAGTACGGCTTCCATCGGCGTTGTGGATTTCTCTACCGTACATGGGGATGGCCGTTTTGAGCACTTCATCCACAATACCGGCTTGTTCGAGGGCGCGAATGCCTCGGTTAGATAGCGCCAAGTTGATGGATCGTCCGGCGTAGACGTTGGTTTTTCGCGCATCCGGACGCTTTTCGAAAAGCTGCACTTGGTGACCTTTTTTGGCCAGGTAAATAGACAATAAAGAGCCAACGAGTCCAGCGCCGGCGATGAGGGTGTTTTTATGATCAGACATTGCGTTCCATGGTTTTTTCTATGGCCGTTTCCAGTTTGCGGCCAAATTGATAAATATCTTCAAATCGGTTGTACAGCGGCACAGGCGCCATGCGAATCACGTCCGGTTCGCGCCAGTCGGCAATCACGCCCGCCTCGCTGATGTGGTCAAACAGGGCTTTCCCGTTGCTAGGGAAGACCAGTGACAACTGGCAGCCGTGGTCGTTTTCGCTATCCGGCGTGATGATGTTGATGGGCACGCCTGTTCGCTGTGAAATTTCATTAACAACAAAGCGGAGGTATTGATTTAATTGCACCCCTTTTTTTCGCAAAGCGTCCATACCGGCGCGGTCAAAAAGTTCCAATGATGCCAGTAATGAAGCCATGCCCAGTATCGGCGGGTTGGAGTGCTGCCAGGCCTCCGCCGAGGAAATGGGGTTAAACCTTTCGGGCATATCGAAGCGCGAAGTTTTATCGTGGCCCCACCATCCGGCAAAGCGCGGAAGTTTTTTATCCTTGTGATATTTTTCGTGAATGAATACGCCAGACACACAACCAGGACCGCCGTTGAGGTACTTATAGCTGCACCAGGCGGCGAAGTCGACCCCCCAGTCGTGGAGTTTTAACGGCACATTGCCCATGGCGTGTGCCAAATCCCACCCAATGGTGATTTTGTGTTGCTTGGCAAATTTGGTGATGGTCGCCATGTCAAACCACTGTCCAGTATAATAATTCACACCGCCCATCATTACGAGGGCAATCTCGTCTTTATGCGTTTTGATGGTTTCGAGAACGTCTTCGGTTCTCAGGGTGTGTTCTCCCGGACGCGGCGCCAATTCAATCAAGTCGGTTTTGGGGTCACCGCCGTGAAAGGCTATCTGACTTTGCAGGGCGTATTGGTCGGAAGGAAAGGCCTTGGCCTCGCACACAATTTTGCGGCGTTTTTCGGTGGGTCGGTAAAAAGACACCATCAAAAAGTGCAGATTGGCGGTGAGTGTACCCATCGCGACCACTTCGCTTTCTTTGGCACCGGTGAGTTTGGCCAGTGAAGTGGTGAAGTTTTCGTGGTACGGCATCCACGGTCTGCGTGCTTGGGTGTGGCCTTCTACGCCGAGTTTGGCCCAATCGTCCATTTCTTCCAAGACAATCTCTCGGGCTTTTTTGGGCTGAAGGCCAAGGGAGTTTCCGGTGAAATAGAGCACCTCGGTGGTTTTGCCGTGAGGTGGGATAAAAAATTCTTTGCGAAAATCTTTTAGAGGGTCGTTATTATCTTCTTGCTGCGCGTATTCAGGTGAAAACTCCATTCAGTTATAGTATTTATATGAGAATGGACAAAACTACGAAAAACAGGAAATATTTGCTCTGCAAATAAAGTTAGCCGCTAATTCACGAATTTATTTTGCTTCGCAAATGATATTTTGCCACGAATGCCACGAATGACTAAGTTCAGTGCTTTAACGCCTCAACAGCGTTTTCCATAATAATGCCTCCCCTTCGGGGTTTATTAAAAAACGTCGCAAATACCATCACTAATCGTTTCCACCCTCTGGTTCCATCACCAACTCATAACCCATAACTCATAACTATATACGTGAGCCATTCGATTTATTATCGGCCATGGGTTATTGATTGCCCCAACGACTCGACACCTCAACAGCGTTTTCCATAATCATATCACCCCTTCGGGGTTTAGTAATGATCTGGCGCAAATACCGTCACTAATCGTGTCCACCCTCTGGTTCCGTCACCAACTCATAACCCATAACTCAAAACTCATAATTTTATGCGTGAGCCATTCGATTTATTATCGGCCATGGGTTGAAGATTGCCCCAACGACTAAACTTATTAACTCCCTCCCAGCTCACTGCTCACCGCTCACGCCTGCTGATGCGGCGAAAACGTCCTTCTTTGAAATTTTTTATAAAACCGCTTCCCGAACACCACTCCAATGAACAGCAATCCGGCAACCACAGACATAGAACCCGCTATGCTGCCGTCTATTTGGTCGGCTAAGTAGAATCCACCAACCGAACTGGCTAAGGCCAAGAACACGGTAATGCCCAGCATGTGGTGCAAGCGTTTAGAGATGAGAAAAGCTGTGGCCGGTGGAATCACCAAAAACGCCACGACCAAGATGGCGCCTACACTTTCAAAGGCAAATACGGTGGTTAGACTCACCAATACCATGAGAAACAAGCGGATGTTTTTCACGCCAATACCTATGCTTTGCCCGTACTCTTCGTTGAATGAGGTGATTAATAGCGGACGGTACATCATAATGGTAAACGCAATGATGACCAGTAAAATAAAGATGTTATCCCACAGGGCCTTCGTGCCGATTTCCATACCCATCACCGCATAGGTGTGAAAGGGCACCAGTGAAATTTCGCCAAACAACACGCAATCGGCGTCGATGTCTACTTGATCGGTAAAGGCACTGATGAGGATGATGCCCACGGCAAAGAGAAAGGTGAAACTCAGTCCAATAGAGGCGTCGGTGGGCAAGCGCCCTTTTTTATTGAACCAGTCAATCATCAGGGTGACAAAAACGCCCATGATGGCAGCGCCAAACAATAGGAAGAAGTTTTCACGGTGACCAGCAATCATGTAGGCGATGATGATGCCCGGAAGAACGGCGTGGGAAATAGCGTCGCCAATCATCGACAATTTGCGCAGCACCATAAACGAACCGGTGATGCCGCTGTTGACCGCCACCAAAAAGCCCACCAACATAATGATTAATGCGTCAGACATGGGCGGCTTCTTCTTTGGATAGGTACTCGTGAATTTCTGCCAATGGCTCAAAACGCTCGCAGTAGCCGAGGTCGTCCATGATCATTTTTTCCACCTCCGGGGTAATGATGTGCTCGATGTATTCCGCATCGGAGTGGGTGCTTTCTACCGCAATGTTCATTTTGCGCCACAGGTAGATTTCCCACAGGCAGTGTAGTCGGTATATGCGTTTGCCCTCTTGGTAGCCTTTGTGGGTCAACAAGCCCTTGTGCTTGCTAATGGAATCCATAAAACCTTCTTGCTTCAGCGAAGGAATCAGCTGTTGTTCATCCGGTTTCCATTGATCAAAGTTCAATACCTTGCTGTCTTCCGGGTTCCGGTATAAGCGGTAATATTCTTTTTTGAGAAGGTTTTCCATGCGGATTTTTTTGCGGGCACGCATGCGCATAAGCACGCGATGGATGAATCCCTTTTCGGGGGCAAACAGCATGGAAAGTAAACTGAAGGCAAATAAGAACACGATGATCCAAGGCCCTGTCGGCATGCCGCTGTAAGTAAAGGATATCAGCACGCCAGACACCCCGCCAAGAACGCCCATAAGCACGGAAAGAATGAGAAATGGTCGGTATCTACGGGTCCAAAAACTCGCAGCGGCAGCGGGCGCAATAACCAAGGCCGCCATGAGAATAATGCCCGCCGCTTTGATGCCGGTGGCAATCACCAAAATGGTCATGAACGACAAGATCACGTCGATGCGTTTGACCGGCACGCCCAGCGACTGAGCGTAATCGCGGTTAAAGCATACCAGTTTGATTTCTCGGTGATAAACTGTCATCAGGAACAAAACGATCAAGGCGGTGATTAAAAACACCCGGCCTTCTTCGTCGGTCATGGCCGCGGCTTTGCCAAACAAGTAGTGATCGAGACCGGCTTGATTGCCCACTTCCTGGTGCTGCAACCGCACCATCAGCATCACTCCGATGCCGAAGAAAAACGTCAATGCAATGGCCATGGCGGCATCGGCTTTGACTTTGGTTTCCCGCTTTATCCACTCGATGAACAACACCGAAAACCAGCCGCTTACCCCTGCGCCGATCAACAAGTGCCAAGGGTTTTTTTCTCCGCTAATCATAAAAGCAATGACCACCCCGGGCAGCATCGCGTGGGCGATGGTCTCACCCACCAGTGCTTGTTTTTGAAAAAAGTTGTACGTACCCACCAACGACGCCGTGGCACTGAGCAAAAGTATGCCCAGGAGCACAAACTGTAAATTGGGATCAATGGAAATCAGTAGGTACATGTTGTTCTTTGACGATTCAACAATGAGTGATCATCATTTATTTCAACGCCTCAGCAATGGTAACGGCATTGGCACGAACCATGCCTTCGAACGTCGCGGCATCTGTTCCTGCTTCACCAAGCGCATCGGAGTAGAGTTCCTCAGCGATTTTCAACTCGTAACCGCGCTTTTCACAGCCCTTTACTATGGCTTCCAGCGCTTGATCCGATGTGATGTTTTCGGGGAAAATGGCCGGAATCTCGTTACTGATGATGAAGTCGACCATGTCTTTAACGTCCTTTACACCAAATTCTGCCGACGTACTGGAGCCTTGTAAACTATTCACTTCAAAGGAAAATTCTCTGGCAAAATATGATAAAGCGTCGTGAGAGGTAATGATGATGCGCTTGTTTTCGGGTACGACAGACAAAATCTCGAAAACCTCTCTGTACAAATATTTGATGGCTGTAGCCCATTGCTCAAAATTATTAGCGATGTCATCACTGTGATGCGGGTATAATTCCTTTAGTTCACGGGAAATATGCGCGCCAGCATCAATCCACATGGGCAAGTCAAACCAAAAGTGCGGGTCTTGTCCGTCTTCAAACTCCGAATTGTTGATAAAACGCTCTTTATTAAATGCATCACTGGCGGTAAGCACGCGTTGTTTTTTGGCCAATTGCTCCTTGATTTCACCCATCCGCCCTTCCAAGTGAAGGCCGTTAAAAATCACAACATCTGCTTCGCGCAAACGCTGTACGTCTTTTCGAGTAGGCTTGTAAATATGCGGATCCACCCCGGAACCCATCAGTGATTCAATCTTATACTCCCCTTTTGGCAACAGGTTTTCCACCATATCGCGCAACAAAGACGTTGTTACCACAATGTGGTTTCCAATGGTTTCCTCTTCATTAGAATCTCCCTTAGGCGCATTCGGTTGACAAGCGACAATGGCAAAGGCAAAAAGCAGCGATAAGCGTTTCAATAAGTTCGTCATGGTTTTTATTTCAAAA
>PXCF01000013.1 GCA_003566715.1 Cryomorphaceae bacterium
AAAAAGGAAGATGTTTCTATTTCTCCCGCCACCTCTAAAGAATTAGAGTTGGTGGTTAAAGACTGGATTGGGACCCCTTATCGTTGGGGCGGCACGAGTAAGTCTGGTGCAGATTGCAGTGGATTTACACTACGGGTTTATGAAGAGGCGTTTGGAAAAACCCTCCCCGGTCGACGGGCGGAAGACTTCTTCCAGTCGGCAAAAGTGATCAACGAAAAACAAGCCCAGCCCGGTGATTTGGTTTTTTTCCGCATCAAAGGTCGCCGCATTGATCACGTGGGTGTATATTTAGGCAATCGTCGATTTGCACACGCCAGTTCGTCGAAAGGCGTGGTTATTAGCTCTCTAGACGAATCGTATTACGCCAAACACTTTTTTAAGTTTGGGAGGGTTGAACTCTAAAAATATTTGGGTCCATATTTAGCCAAAGTTTTAAATTTGTGGCCATTAACAACTACATGACAATGACATTTTTTCGAGACAAACTACTCAGATTAGCTTTCATATTCATCGCCTTATTGTTTTTAGATGCCTGCAAAACGGTTCCTCTAAGTGGAAGGCGCCAATTGGCATTAATACCGGCCGGCGAACTGCATACCATGAGCTTTCAGGCCTATGCCGATATAAAAGACACTGCCAATGTGGTGACTAATACGCCCGATGCCATTATGGTTGACCGTTGTGGCAGACGCATTCAGAAGGCCGTAGAGGAATATTTTAACGAACGCAATCAGTCGGACATACTGAACGGATTTGAGTGGGAGTATATCCTCATAGACGAACCGGTGGTCAACGCTTGGTGTATGCCGGGTGGAAAAGTGGCCTTTTACACCGGGATCCTCCCCTACACACAAAACGAGGAGGGACTGGCCGCGGTAATGGGACATGAGATAGCCCACGCCGTCGCACAGCACGGCAACGAACGTATGTCACAGGCCTTGATGGTCAACCTCGGAGCTGTAGCGCTTTCAGTGGCCTTGCGGGATAAAAAAGAAGAAACCCAAGCCTTGTTTTTTGGCGCTTATGGCATCGGTGCACAATTAGGCGCCATTCTACCGTTTAGTCGCCGACACGAGTCCGAGGCCGATGAATTGGGACTGATGTTTATGGCTATGGCCGGCTATAATCCGCAAGAAGCTCCAAAATTCTGGGAGCGCATGACCGCCGGCAGCTCCGGACAACCACCCGAGTTTGTTTCTACCCACCCCTCGCATGACCGCCGCATTTCGGACTTAAATAAGCACATGCCGGAAGCGTTGACTTATTACGAGATGAGTAAGAATTAGGAGTGATCAGTGAACTAACGTCTAAGTGTTTATATGTTTGTGCCTATAAGGTGTTTAAAGTTAAGCGTTGGGTGGAAACAAATGAAATGGTTGTCATCCAGCTAAAATCATCAATCATACCCCATCATTCATTAAGTAACAACAGCCGTTAACGCCACCTCCGGCACTTGCTCTGACTCCAGCCGATTGGCCAACCACTCCCCTTCTAGGTCTTTTGGCAAAACAATAGGCATGCGTTTTTTGCTATTGTGAATCTCTGACATGAATTCGTTTGCAGCAGTTGTGAGAATGCTGTAGGTCAATGACTCTTGACCAGTATTGGGGTCAAAGCGCATACTGAAAATCCCCGCAAAAGCAAAGGTTTGCTTATCGGCCGTGCAAATACGGTATTTCTGCTTGTTTTTTCCTTTGGAATCCAACCACTGCCATTCATAAAAGGCATCGGCCGGAATCAAACATCGATTATTTACCGATGAGCGAAAGCTCGGTTTTTCGCGAATGGTCTCCACCCTGGCATTCAGCGTATACTTGCGAATGGTCATGTCTTTGGCCCAGTGCGGTATCAGCCCCCAATTGCCCATTAAAATGGTACGTGGATCTTTATTGATGATAATGGGTGTGGCCGGAAAGGCAAAGGCATTTAAGTCCCCGGGCTGATAACCGGAAACATCGGGAAACTGTGCCTGAAACCGCTTTTCCAATTTCGCTGGCGTTTGTGATAGATTGGAGAAAAAACACATAGGGCAAATTTACCGATAAAATGTGGCGTAGATGAAAAGGCAACACTATTTTTGCCGTCAAAACAATTCCTAAATAACATAACCATGACCTACACCGAGATTGCCGACTTACTTGGAGAACGCAGCAGCTTACTTGAGCACAAGTGTTCAACCATCGATAAAAGCAGTTTGCACTTACCGGGTAATGATTTTGTAGATCGCATTTTTGCCCCCAGCAATCGCAGTATTCCTGTCATGCGCAGCCTTCAGCAACTCTACGGTCACGGGCGCTTGGCCAATTCCGGATACCTGTCTATCTTACCGGTTGACCAAGGCATTGAGCACTCTGCCGGAGCATCTTTTGCGAAAAATCCCATTTATTTTGATCCCGAAAACATCGTTAAACTGGCCATGGAAGGCGGTTGCAATGCGGTAGCTTCTACCTTTGGTGTGTTGGGTTCAGTGGCCAGAAAGTATGCCCACAAGATTCCATTCATCGTGAAGTTCAATCACAACGAATTTATTTCACACCCCAATACCTTTGAGCAAATCTCTTTCGGTAGTATTGAGGATGCGTGGAACATGGGGGCTGCTGCCATTGGCGCCACCATTTACTTTGGCTCAGAAGATTCCAACCGCCAAATCATTGAAGTGGCCGAAGCATTTGAATACGCCCACGAATTGGGTATGGCTACCATCCTTTGGTGCTACACCCGCAACAACGCATTTAAAGTAGACGGTGTTGATTATCACACAGCGGCCGACCTAACAGGACAAGCCAATCACTTAGGGGTCACCATTCAGGCGGATATTATCAAGCAAAAATTACCGACCAACAACGGTGGATATACCGCATTAAACCAAGGTGGTAAGAAGTTCGGTAAAATTGACGACCTTGTTTATAGTAAATTGACCACCGACAACCCCATTGACCTTTGTCGTTATCAAGTAGCTAACTGTTACATGGGTCGCGCCGGATTGATCAATTCCGGAGGAGAATCTCGCGGAGCGTCTGACTTAGCAGAAGCGGTAACCACTGCTGTGGTCAACAAGCGCGCCGGTGGTCAGGGCTTGATCTCTGGTAGAAAAGCTTTCCAAAAAGATATCAAAGAAGGTATTAATTTGCTTAATGCCATTCAAGATGTATATTTGAATGAACAAATTACAATTGCTTAATGGGTTGGTTTAAACGCGATAAAGAGGGAATTACCACGCCATCGGAGGAAAAGAAAGAAACTCCGGAAGGTTTATGGCATAAATGTCCCAAATGTAAAGTCATCGTTGAAGTTGAAACGCACGAGAAGAATGTCTGGGTATGTGGCAACTGTGGTTTTCACAACCGCATCAACGCTGTTGAGTACTTCTCCATCATTTTCGACGGACGATACAAAGAGTTGGACAAAAGCCTCAAATCGGGCGATCCTTTGACTTTTAAAGACACCAAGGCCTACAAAGACCGCTATGAGGCTGCTGTGAAAAAGACTGAACTCAAAGAAGCAGTTTCTGTTGCTGTTGGCAAACTCGACGGTCGAGAAGTTGTCGTTGGGTGTATGAACTTTAACTTCATTGGCGGTAGTATGGGGTCGGTTGTGGGAGAAAAAATTTCACGTGGTATGGACTACGCGTTGAAGAACAAACTTCCCTTCATCATGATTTCTAAGTCCGGCGGTGCCCGTATGATGGAAGCGGCTTTTTCGCTTATGCAAATGGCTAAAACCTCCGCGAAAATCGCCTTGATGAATGAGCAAAAACTTCCCTATATTTCTGTGCTTACCGACCCAACAACGGGTGGCGTAACAGCTTCCTTCGCCATGCTTGGAGACATCAACATTGCCGAGCCCGGCGCCTTAATTGGATTTGCCGGTCCTCGTGTTGTTAAAGAAACCATCGGCAAAGACCTCCCTGAAGGCTTTCAAACCAGTGAGTTTTTGCTCGACCATGGCTTCCTCGATTTCATCGTTGAGCGCAAGAATCTCAAAAAACGCTTGAGTCAGTTTGTTAGAATGACGGCGACTGAAGGGTAACCACATATTTTCAAATTAAAAAAGCCGTATGAAAACATCATACGGCTTTTTTTATAACGATAAACCAATGCTGTACGGGTAAGCGCAAGGCTTACCCCTACGGTATTTGTCCCAAAATATCCACAATTCTATCTGATGCTTGCCCATCGCCATAA
>PXCF01000044.1 GCA_003566715.1 Cryomorphaceae bacterium
GCTCCATTGCCTATTCCACCAATTATCGTAATTTAGCGAACCGATTTTAGATCTCATTAAAGCCACCGACATGAATATGACCTTACCTTCCATTACTTCCATTGCCGTAGTTATCGGTATTACCAGTGCCTGCTCACCCAGTGAAGATAAACGAACCCAACCTATGAAAATTGCTTATCCGGAAACGCCGCAAATAGACGTCGCCGACACGTTATACGGTGAAGTTATTCCCGACCCCTTCCGCTGGCTGGAAGATGATTTAAGCGAAGAAACAGCGCTGTGGGTGAAGGCCCAGAATGAGGTCACCTTTTCTTATTTGGAAAACATTCCTTATCGTTCGTCTTTGAGAAAGCGATTGGCGGAATTGAACGATTATGAAAAGATTTCGGCGCCATTCAAACGGGGAGCCAACACCTACTATTTCCGCAACGACGGCCTTCAAAACCAGAGTGTGCTCTACAAAATTTTAGACAACGGCAAGGAAGAGATGTACTTGGATCCCAATACGTTTTCTGAAGAGGGTACGACGTCTTTAGCTGGCTTACACTTTACCCGCGATGGCGCTATTCTCGCCTACCAAATTTCCGAAGGGGGATCGGATTGGCGTAAAATCATTGTAATCGATGCCGAAACCAAAGAACAAATTGGCGACACACTCACGGGTATCAAGTTTAGTAACGTGGCATGGTGGGGCAATAAAGGCTTTTTCTATTCCACCTATGAGCGCGGAGAGGGCAGCGAGCTGAGCGCAAAAACAGAGCGCCATCGTTTGTTTTACCACGAATTGGGCACACCTCAGTCGGAAGACAAAGTGGTGTTTGACGGTCCCAATGGCGAGTCCAGACGCTACGTGAGCGCCTCCATTGCCGAAAACGGTCGCTATTTGACCGTGACGGCCGCCAACAGTACCAGTGGCAATGAACTTTATATCAAAGACTTGAGCAGCGATAAGAATCCGTTTGTGCGTATTATTGACAACATGGACAACAACCACAGCGTGGTACATATAGATATCGATACGGTTTACATTTTAACCAACTTGGACGCGCCCAACCGACGATTGGTAAGGGTAGAGGCTAAAAACGCTGGTCCGGAAAATTGGGTAGACTTCATAACTGAATCCGACATGCCGCTGAACGTGAGTTCCGGCGCGGGAAAACTTTTTGCAAGCTACTTAAAGGATGCCACTTCGCAGATTATCCAGTACGATTTAAAAGAAGGCAAAGAATGGGAAGTTGAGCTGCCGACCGTGGGTACAGCCGGTGGGTTTTCTGCCCGCTGGGACGATGAGCAGATTTATTACACCTTCACCAACTACGTGTATCCTTCAACCATTTTTAAATACGATGTCAACAGTGGCGAATCAAAGCTTTATCGTAAGTCAGACGTACTGTTTGATCCGGAAGCCTTTGAATCGAAGCAAATATTCTACACCAGCAAAGACGGCACGCGCATCCCAATGATTATGACCTACAAGCAAGGTATAGCGTTGGACGGTAACAATCCGACCATTTTGTATGGTTATGGTGGATTCAACATCAGTTTGACCCCATCGTTCAACACCAACATCATTGCTTGGTTGGAAAATGGCGGGGTGTACGCGGTGGCCAATATCCGCGGAGGTGGAGAATACGGTCGAGCGTGGCACGATGCCGGTATTCGTACCAGCAAGCAGAACGTTTTTGACGACTTCATTGCCGCAGCCGAATACCTCATTGACGAAGGGTATACCAATTGAGAGCGTTTGGCCATCAGCGGTGGCAGCAACGGTGGCTTATTGGTTGGCGCTTGTATGACCCAGCGCCCGGATTTATTTGCCGTGGCTTTGCCGGCTGTAGGTGTTCTCGATATGTTGCGCTACCACACGTTTACTGCGGGTGCCGGTTGGGCGTATGACTACGGGACAGTGGAGGATTCGGAGGAGATGTTCCGTTATCTATTGGGGTACTCTCCATACCACAACCTCAAAATAGGTCAAAATTATCCGGCGACATTAATTACCACTGCCGATCACGACGACCGTGTGGTACCGGCGCATTCGTTTAAGTTTGCATCCAGACTCCAAGAAGTCAATGACGGCCCCAACCCTACCTTGATCCGCATTGACGTCAAAGCCGGACACGGTGCAGGAAAGCCAACCTCCATGATTTTGGACGAGCAAGCGGATAAGTTTGCCTTTACCCTGTGGAACATGGGGATAAAATCGCTTGACTAGTCCATGCGGCTGCTCGTTCAGAGGGTAAAGCGCGCACACGTAGATGTCGGTGGTGAAACCGTTGGCGCCATTGAGCAAGGACTGTTATTGTTTCTCGGCATTGGACATGACGATACAGAGGAGGACATACAGTGGTTGAGTCACAAGGTGTGTGGTTTACGTATCTTTAACGATGAGGCGGGCAAAATGAATCTATCGGCTAAAGACATCGATGGCGCTGTGCTTCTCGTGAGTCAGTTTACCTTACACGCCTCGGTAAAAAAAGGCTTTCGACCATCCTTTGTCCACGCCGCGCACCCGGATATGGCCATTCCTCTGTACGATAAATTTAAGAAGGCCTTACAAGCACAACTCGGCAGCAATAAAATTGCCGAGGGTGTTTTTGGTGCCATGATGGATGTGCACTTAGTTAATGACGGTCCGGTGACGATTTGGGTGGATACGAAGCGGAGGGAGTAGGTAGCGGTGTAGAAATTCTCCGAGGCCAACGACGATTTAATTGTTGAGGGGATTAATAAGATGCCGGATTTACAAGTGAAGGGCCAGGATGCTTTGGAAAAAGTATTGACCATCTCCAGACCATTGCGCACCGAGATTTTTCGCTAACATGATGTGTTTTGCCTTAAATATCAAATCCTAAATCTATTTGGCAACATTCTTGCAAATATGCATATATTAGCAACTAATCACCATGTTCAAGAAGTTATCCATCTTAGTCATCACCCTTCTTTTGTGGAGCCACACCCCACCGCAAGGTCATCGAAGTGTGCCCATCCGCGATAACACCAATTTTCACGAAGGCGAGTATATGCGTTTTGTGGTGGCATACGGCGTGGTTAAAGCCGGAGAAGCTGAACTCACCATCAACAAATCGGCGAAGAACAAAGATCAATACCACATCATTGGAACCGGAAAGAGTTACCCTTTCTTTGACGTGTTTTTTAAAGTCCGCGATCAGTACGAAACCTACTTCGATCCGCAGAAAAAAATTCCCACCGAGTTTGTCCGCGACATCAATGAAGGCGGATACGCCAAACAACAGCATTACATTTTTGACCACGAAAACCGATGGGTATATGACAAGCTCAAAGGTCATAAATCTTATAAAATTGACCACGACCACACGCAGGATATTCTCTCCGCTTTTTATTACGCCCGCTTACTCGATACCAAAGACCTCACGCCCGGAGACGTCTTGTACATTCCCACATTTCTCGACGAAGAAATGTTTCGCTTTTATTTAGAATTTAGAGGACGCGAAGTATTAAAAACCAAATTTGGCAAAGTTAACACCCTAAAGTTCACCCCCATCGTACAAGAGGGTCGGGTGTTCAAAGACAAGGAAACCATGACCATTTGGGTAACCGACGACGACAGTCACATGCCGGTTTTATTGAAAAGCAAATTGCGTGTTGGTTCGGTGCGGCTCGAGTTGGTGGAGCATCGCGGGGTAAATACCAAGGTGCCTCAATAGCGCCTGAACTGCTGTATCGTTGATGCAATTAGCTAAAGAGCGTTAATCTTTAAATCAACATCGCTGCTGTACCCTACTTTTGTTGGTGATAAATTCTACATACTACCAAGCCTGTATTGCAGGTTAATGTTTTAAGGCTAATGTTTTACAAACCAAATGTTTATCTACTAATCTTGGGATGTTTGGGTTTTTTTGTTTATTCTTCACCGAATAATACATATTCCGCACGTTCCACTTTACCTAGCGATTCTCTACTCATACTTGCCGATACGTATAACGAGCGCTATCAATCTTCATCGGATTGTATCGACTTGGCCAATGCGTAAGCGCTGCGTGCTTATGTCGCCGTTCGTCAAGGCGAATCGTTTGACTTCACCACCGATTGCGGCAATGCATGGACATTTTTTGTTCGTGGAATAGAGGCC
>PXCF01000075.1 GCA_003566715.1 Cryomorphaceae bacterium
ACGAGTCGGATCCTAGCTAAGTTTAGATGTCCGGTTAAAAGTGGTTTAAATACGGTTAATATGTCCGTATCTTTGTGGTCTAAACTGGCGTTTTGTTTTAAAGTCATATCGTGAGAAATATCCCTTTAATATACAGAACGTCAGTTTATTGTTAAAATATTTAGGCGTTTATTTTACAATATTTTTCAGGTGATATAATTTTTTGTCGTGTACTTAGAATCATTTTTTTTGGTTGTGTGTAATTATAATCACATTAAAAACAAGCGTCTGATGAGCAAGGTAAAAATATAGTCAATACCAATTTATTATTCCCAATTATTCACGAACTTTGCATTATGCGCTACCTTCTATTTATTGTCGCCATCGTCATTCTTCAATCTTGTGGCACGACCCAACAAGGTATGAAGGGGGTGAATTTGGCGTATATGTATCAGGTAGACGGACAAGTGGTGCGTGCCAAGTTTGCCCTACAGCGGGTATCCAACGACTCCGCAGAGGTTTATTTTTCTTTTCATACCAATGATTTATTGTTTATGCGCGATAGAGAAGAGGGTGAACTCTTTGCTTCGGTGTCTTTCGCATATCGCTTGTATAAACACATAGACGATAAAATGCCGGTCGATACCGGGACGGTTAACCTCAACAGAATTTCCCAGAGCAATAAGCAGGTTATCGGACATTTCCCGGTAAGTATGCACCATCTTGAAAGAAACGACGAAGGCGTATTGGTCATTATTACCCGGGATTTGCACCGCAATTTTAAGATGACCTCTTTTGTTAAGGTTCAAAATACCCATTCCGATCAAGCGCAGAATTGGCAGGCCTCCAATGGTCAGCGAATTTTGTTGTCGCCCTACGTGACGGTGGGTGATACACTGCAATTCAGGCATCGACAAGATCAAAGTGGACGATATGCGGTGAGCCATTTCCGGGATCGATTTACATTGGCGCTCCCGCCTTTTTCGGAAAAGAAAACCATTGATAGAGACGGACTTGTGCCGGATTCCACGTTTCTAATCAATGCCACGGAACCGGTTGTTTTTCGTCGGCCGGGGGTGTATCACGTGCGCCGCGATGCGGGTACGACCCGAGGCCTCACCATTTATGTGCGCGAGGGACACTACCCCTACATTACCAGAAAAAGCGAACTTGTTGGCCCCATGCGCTACATCACCACCAAACGAGAATATGAAGCATTGGTGGAAAACGACGACCCGGCAGCCATCAAAAAAGCCGTGGATAGATTTTGGCTCGAACGAACGCGCTCGGTGAGCCGCTCACAAGACTTGGTTGCAGCCTTTTACGGCAGAGTTGAAAAGGCCAATTTGTTGTTTTCTTCATATAAAGAAGGATGGATGACCGACCGCGGATTAATATTCACTATTTTTGGCCCCCCAAATATTGTGTCCACCACAAAAGATGGAGAACGTTGGGTGTACGGTGAAGAAAATGCCTACCTGAGTTACGTATTTGATTTTGTTAGAATGGACAATCCGTTGTCCGAGAACGATTTTGAACTCGTGAGAAATGAGGCATACCGTTATGGGTGGGGCTTGGCGATTGAGGCCTGGCGATTGGGAAAAGTGTATAATGTAAAAGATATCAAACGTGAACAAGACGAGAGAGACCAAGAAATCAGATTCCGCCAACAGCCTTATTTTTGGTATTAGGCCGGTTTTAGAGGCCTTGGAAACAGGTCTGCCGCTGGAGAGGGTTTTTCTTGTAAAGGGAAGTTCTCACGATAACCACCGCAACATTGCCAAATTGAGTAAAAAAATGGGCGTACCACTCAAATTGGTGCCCCAGGAAAAATTGCAACGTCTGACCAGAAAAAATCATCAAGGCGTGGTGGCTTTTTCATCTCCCGTGGCGTTTTTTCACATTGATTCTCTTTTGCCACAGCTTTTTGAAGATGGGAAAAACCCGTTGTTGGTTCTCCTCGATGGTGTCACCGACGTGAGAAATTTTGGCGCCATAGCCAGAAGTGCCGAGTGTTTTGGTGCGCATGCCGTCGTCATTGGCATGGACCACAGTGCCCCCATCAACGGAGAAGCGGTGAAATCATCTGCCGGAGCATTGCTCAACATCCCCATTTGTCGATCCAGTGACTTGGTTAGAACCATTGAAACGCTAAAAAACAGTGGCGTCCGCTGTGTGGCGTGCAGCGAAAAAGCGGAGATCAATTACCGAGAGGCCAATTTTGCAGATCCTGTTTGTCTGGTTATGGGCGACGAAGGTGAGGGCATTCGCGAGGCCGTTCTCGAGCGCTGCGATGACCACGTGGGGATTCCTATGTTTGGAAAAACAGAATCGCTTAATGTCTCCGTTTCTGCCGGTATTTTATTGGCCGAAATGGCACAACAAAGAAATAACGCTTAAACCATGGCATATACCGTCAAGAGCATTGCAGAATTGATCGATGCCAGTATAGAAGGCAACGGAGATTTACCCGTTGTTACCCTACAAAAAATTGAGGAAGCTACCGGAGAAGGCCTCACCTTTATGGCCAATAACGCCTACGAGTCGTATATCTACGAATCCCAAGCGGCGGCCATTGTCGTGTCTAAATCTTTTGAGCCCAAGAAGCCGGTTCCCGTTACCCTCTTGCGTGTAGAAGACCCATATGCGGCCTTTGCAACCCTTCTAGAGGTGTTTCAAAATAAAGTTAACGACCTGCCCGAAAGAGAAGAACCCCAAGTGATTCACCCTACGGCAACCATTGGAGAAAAAACACGTATTGGCGCTTTTGCTTATGTATCCGCCGAGGCTGTTATCGGCGAGAATTGTATTATTCATCCCCACGTGTATATTGGCAACAACGCCAGGGTAGGCGACAACTGCGTGCTTTATCCGGGTGTAAAAATTGCCCACGATTGCGTGGTGGGAAATCGCTGTACCATTCACCACAATACTGTTATTGGTAGCGATGGATTTGGCTTTGCTCCATCCGAAAGTGGTTATAGTAAGGTGGTGCAAACGGGAAATGTTGTGCTGGAAGACGACGTAGAGATTGGTGCACAAACGACCATCGATCGCGCTACTTTGGGAAGCACTAAGATTGGTAAAGGGGTGAAACTCGACAATCTCATTCAAATTGCCCATAATGTAGAAATTGGCGAACATACCGTGATGGCGGCTCAGTGCGGCGTGGCCGGAAGTACCAAAATTGGATCGTTTTGTATGTTTGGCGGACAGGTAGGTATTGCAGGGCATCTCACCATAGGCGACAAAGTGAAAGTGGCCGCGCAAACAGGTATTTCCAGGAGTATCAAAGACGGAGAAGTGATCATGGGGTCACCCGCCATCAACGCCAAAGAATTTAATCGCGCTTATGTTATCTTCAAGCAATTGCCTAACTTAGCGCAGAAATGGAATAAGCTCCTTAAAGACCAGCAGCAGTAACGTTCAATACCCCAATAAAATAGGATTTTTGAAAAAACATGCCATGAATACCCACCAATCGACCATTAAAAAGTCAACCAGCCTCAGCGGCGTAGGATTGCATACCGGAAAAAATGTAACCATCACCATAGTACCTGCGGATGTTAATACGGGTATCGTATTTCGACGTGTGGATATGGAACCCGTGGTAGATGTTCCTGCATTGGCCAACTTGGTTGTAGATACCTCCAGAGGAACAAC
Organism: Cryomorphaceae bacterium; assembly: GCA_003566715.1. Classification (GTDB taxonomy): domain Bacteria; phylum Bacteroidota; class Bacteroidia; order Flavobacteriales; family Schleiferiaceae; genus CSBr16-58. The sequence goes on from PXCF01000075.1 coordinate 3,643, forward strand.
CCTAGAGAAAAACGGCGCCAAAGTAGCCACCGTAGAGCACTTGCTCGCTGCATTGGCCGGAGCACAGGTCGACAACTGTATCGTAGAGGTCGATAACGAAGAAATTCCCATCATGGACGGCAGTGCGCAGCCATTTGTTGAGCTTATTCATTCGGCCGGCATCGAACAACAAGATGCAGAACGCGACGTGTTTGAGGTGGATGAAGTGATGCGCTTTACCTTCGGCAACAGCGAAATGGTCCTCATCCCCGACGACGATTTTAGAATTTCGGTGATGGTCGATTACGAAACAACGGTGCTGGGTACCCAAAACGCCATGCTCAGCAATATCACTGCGTTTAATCAAGAGTTTGCCGCTTCTCGAACGTTTAGTTTTTTACACGAATTAAAACCATTACTCAGTAAGGGCCTCATCAAAGGTGGTGACATCAAAAATGCCATCATTTATGTCGACAAAAAGATTGAAGATGCGACGCTAAAACAATTAAAAGAAATATTCAATCAACCGGATGTTAAGGTTCGTCCCAATGGCGTACTTAACAACATTGAACTCAAGTACCCCAACGAAGCTGCCCGACACAAGCTGCTCGATGTATTGGGTGATCTTACCTTGGCGGGGCGCCCCATTAAAGGCCATGTCATCGCGACCAGGCCCGGTCATTTCGTCAACACAGAAACGGCCAAAAACATTCAAAACGCCATTAAATCACGTTCCAGTGCACCGGTTTACGACCCCAATGCTGAGCCGCTGATGGATGTGAATAAAGTGATGAGCATTTTGCCGCATCGTCCGCCATTTTTGCTGATTGATAAAGTCTTGGAGATGTCGGAAACCCACGTGGTTGGTTTGAAGAATGTGACCATGAACGAAACATTTTTCAATGGACACTTCCCAGGTGCCCCGGTTATGCCCGGTGTATTGCAGGTAGAAGCCATGGCGCAGGTAGGTGGTATACTCGCATTGAGTACCGTGCCTGATCCGGAGAATTATCTCACTTATTTCTTGCGCTTAGACAATGTAAAATTCAAGAATAAGGTCGTCCCCGGAGACACCCTTATTTTTAACCTCAAATTATCGGCACCCATCCGTAGAGGTTTGGTGCAGATGTCGGGCGAAGCATACGTTGGCAAAACCCTTGTCATGCAAGCCGAAATGATGGCCCAAATAAAGAAAGAAAAGTAAACACCTAAACTTTCACCTTTCATTTGATAATGAAATTGATGATAAAAAATAAACCGCTGTGGCTAGACTAGAAAGTTTGAGAGTAAGGCTTGCGACCCCAATCGCTATCGGGGAAAAAAGCGCAGTTTACAATAAGTAAATGAGCGTTTTTCAGCTGAGCGTAACGCAGCTATCGGACTTTATAGGCAGACACATAAATTAATGAATTAATGAATCAGCCCTTAGCATATATCCATCCCTCGGCAAAAATCGCCGATACCGTGGTTATCGAACCCTTTACCACCATTCACAAAAATGTGGAAATCGGTGAAGGCACATGGATTGGCTCCAATGTAACCATCATGCAAGGTGCGCGCATTGGTAAAAACTGCCGGATATTTCCCGGTGCGGTCATCTCCGCCATTCCCCAAGATTTAAAGTTTGAAGGGGAGGACAGTTTAGCCGTCATTGGTGACGGCACCACCATTCGCGAATGTGTTACCATCAATCGCGGTACCAAAGAAAGTGGAAAAACAGTGGTGGGCAACCACTGCTTAATCATGGCCTATGCCCACGTTGCGCACGACTGTGTCATTAAAGACCACGCAATCATTGTGAACGGAGTGGCCCTAGCCGGTCATGTTACCGTGGGTGAGTATGCCATTCTCGGCGGACTCTGTGCCGTGCATCAGTTCATAAAAATTGGTAAACACGCCATGGTTGGTGGCGGAAGTTTGGTGCGCAAAGATGTGCCACCTTACGTAAAAGCCGCCAAGGAGCCTATTTCTTACATGGGGGTCAATTCAATCGGCCTTAGAAGAAGGGGCATTTCCAACGAAAAAATTGTGGAGATTCAAAATATCTACCGCATTATTTTTCAAAAGCACTTCAACACCACTCAAGCGTTGGAGATCATCGAAACGGAAATAGCGCCAACCGACGAACGCGATGAAATTATTGAGTTCTTGCGCAACTCGCAGCGTGGCATTATGAAGGGCTTTAGCTTGAGTAAGAATGCGAATTGAGGCCAAAGGCATAGGTAAGCGATATCAGCGACAGGTGGTCATACAGCCCACGGATTTGACCGTAGAGGAGCCCGGCGTGTACGTGGTTCTCGGAGGAAATGGATCGGGTAAATCTACCTTGATGAAAATGCTGTCCGGCATGCTAACGCCCTCCAGAGGGATACTCAGTTATTTCGACGACCAGCTGAAAATCATACCGGCAGACAAACGTTACGAATACATCGCCTTTGCCGGACCTTATCACGAGGTGATTGAGGAGATGACGTTACTGGAATTTTTAAAGTTTACGGCCATTTTCCGACCGTTTATTGACACCCCCGAAGCGTGCTTGGAAATGATGAACCTTTCGCCACACGCCCACAAGCAGATATCGGCTTTTAGTTCGGGAATGAAGCAACGGGTAAAACTCGGATTGGCTTTGTTCAGTACTGCCCGGGTGGTATTTCTCGATGAACCTGTTTCACATTTAGACGCTAAAGCCATCGCTTGGTACCAGTCGGCTCTGGTTGAAGCGGCAAAAGAAAAAATGGTATTTGTCGCCTCCAACCATAACGCCGCCGAATATCCCAACCCCCGCCAAGAGTTTGTTGTTGATTGATATTTGTCCACTACTTTTGTACATAGCATATTGTACAGACAGGGCATGCCCTTTAACAATCATTCTTCATTTTTAATTCTTCATTCTTCATTTTTAATTATTAATCCCCATGGCATCCACTTCAGACATCAAAAACGGCCTTTGTTTGGAACACAACGGCGATCCTTATCAGGTCATTGAATTTCTTCACGTAAAACCGGGTAAAGGAAATGCATTTGTTCGCACCAAACTACGCAACCTGGATACCGGTCGCGTTTTAGAACACACCTTTCCTGCAGGAAATAAAATCAATACCATCAATGTAGAATACCGCAATCATCAGTTTTTATACGAAGATGGAGACGGTTACCACTTCATGAACATGGATGATTTTAACCAAATTGCCCTGCAAAGGGACTTTATCGATGGCGTACAATTTCTCAAAGAAGGCATGGAAGTGATTATTCTCTTTCACGCCGACGAAGAGCGTCCATTGTCTTGTCAATTGCCGGGAAGTGTTGCCCTAGAAGTGGTTTACACCGAACCAGGCGTGAAGGGCAATACCGCCACCAACGCTACCAAGGAGGCCAAGTTAGAAACTGGCGCCGTTGTTCGCGTTCCGCTATTTATCGAGCAAAATGAAAAAATTGTGGTCGATACATCTACAGGGGCCTATAAAGAACGCGCAAAAGAGTAATCATGCGATTTTCACGTGCTTATACCCTCAGCGAACTGGCGTCACTATTGGACTGTCGGTTTGAAGGCGACCCCGACCACCAAATCACGGGTTTAAATGAGATCCATCGCGTAGAAGAAGGCGACCTGGTATTTACAGATCATCCAAAATATTATTCAAAGGCCCTTTCGTCGAAGGCATCTACGGTGTTAATCAATACCGACAATGTTGAGATTCCTGAAGGTAAAGCACTCTTGATTATCGATGAGCCTTTTACGGCATTTAATAAACTCATCGACTATTTTTCCCCTTGGGAGTTGCCCACACATCAAGTAAGTCCCCACGCCAAAATAGGCAAAAATACGGTCGTCATGCCCGGCGCTTTTATTGGCAACGATGTGGTCATTGGCGACGATTGCCGCATTTATCCGGGAGTCGTCATTCATAGTGGTACCCACATTGGCAATCACGTGATTGTTCAATCCAATGCCGTTATTGGCAGTTTGGGTTTTTATTACAAAAAAAGAGACGCTCGTTTTGAGCGACTACTCAGTGGCGGTGGGGTGCGAATTGCCGATGACGTGGAGATTGGTGCAGGGTGCACCATCGACCGTGGCGTAACGCACGAAACCACCATTGGCAAAGGAACCGTCATTGACAACCAAGTACAAATTGGTCACGATACCCACATCGGCGAACGCTGTCTGTTTGCCTCCCAAGTGGGTATTGCCGGTTGTGTAAACATCGGCGATGAGGTTACCTTCTGGGGTCAAGTTGGCGTGACCAGTGGCGTGACCATTGGCGCCAAGGCCGTAGTTTTGGCCCAGTCGGGCATTTCTAAAAGTTTGGAAGGCGGCAAAACCTATTTCGGCTATCCCGCAGAAGATGCCAGAAAAAAATACCGCGAAATGGCCTCCCTCCGCATTTTACCGGACGTCATTGAGCAATTGAATGGGTGATGGGATTTGACTAAGACTAAGACTAAGACTAAGACTAAGACTAAGACTAAGACGTCGTTACGGTTAACATATTGTGGGTATTCGTGATATTATTGGCACGCACTTACCAAATGAGTCCACACATATATCCATGACTGACCCAGTCTTCGTCATAGTCTTCGTCATGGTCAACGTCAACGTCAACGTCAACGTCAACGTCAACGTCATTGTCAATTAGCCGGCACATAGTCCAAAGGCGCTCCCGGCCCAATCGGCAGCCCTAGCAAAATCCAAATGATCAACATGATGGCCCATCCGATGAAGAATACCACCGAGTATGGGAGCATCGTCGATACTATCGTGCCAATACCCGCTTTGGGGTCGTAGCGTTGCATAAAGGCAACAATTAGGGCAAAATAGCTCATCATTGGACTGATGATGTTGGTGATGCTGTCCCCCACGCGGTAGGCCACCTGTGTAAACTCGGGAGAGAAGCCCAATAGCATAAACATGGGGATAAATACGGGCGCCATAATGGCCCACTTGGCCGAGGCAGAGCCCATCACCAAGTTGATGATGGCCGCCACTACCACAAAGCCAAGCATCAGCGGAATGCTTCCGAGATTGGCCGATTGTAGAAAATCTGCTCCACTGATGGCGAAAATGAGTCCGAGATTGGTCCAGTTGAAATAGGCTACAAACTGAGCCGCAAAGAAAACCAGCACGATGTACGACCCAAGTGTTTGCATGCTCTTAGCCATGCCGTCCATTACATCTTCATCGTTTTTAAAAGTTTTTGCACCTACGCCGTAGGCAATACCTGCTACAGCAGATCCTAAAAAGATAAAGGCCACAATACCCGACATAAAAGGAGAGCGTAAAATACCGCCATCAACAGGGTGACGTAAAAATCCGTCGGCAGGAATAAGCCCCCAGAGCACCCATGCTGTAAATAACAATGATGCAACCAAGGCGTAAATCATCCCCTTTTTTTCTTGTTTGGTGAGTTGGTGAATTTCTTCCGGTTTTTCATCACCGGTATATTCTCCCAAACGTGGCATTACCAACTTTTCAGTAGTCCATGTTCCTAAGCCGGCAATCAAAAATGTGCTCACAAACATAAAGTAGTAGTTGCAGGCCGGGTTTACCGTGTAAGACGGGTCGATGATTCGAGCGGCTTCTTCAGAAAGACCAGCAAGGAGTGGATCGATGGTGCCAAGTAGTAAGTTGGCACTATAGCCACCGGAAACGCCGGCAAACGCCGCGGCCAATCCACCAAAGGGATGTCGGCCGGCAGCTAGAAAGATAACCGCCGCCAAGGGCACCAATAAAACGTATCCTACCTCACTGGCAGTATTAGAGATAACGCCGGAGAAAACGATAACAAAGGTGAGCATTTTTTTCGGTGACGACAGCACGACCAAGCGCAGTACCGATCCAATCAACCCTGACCCCTCGGCAATACCAATACCGAGTAAGGCGACAAGCACGGTTCCCAAAGGCGCAAACCCAGTAAAGTTGGTGACCATTTTACTCAGAATCATATCCAAGCCTTCGGCGGAAATTAGGTTAAACGGCACCACCGTTTCTCCCGTTCCGGGGTGAACCACTTCTAAGTCGGTTAAACTGGCCACCCATGAAAGGATGATGACCAAGACGGCAAATCCTGCAAAGAGCGTGGCCGGGTGCGGGAGTAAGTTCCCTAATCGCTCTACAACATTCAAAAACTTATCGACCAGATTCGTCTTTCCTTTTGTCATGTGTCTGCTGAAATTTTAAAAGCCCAAAACTACAGCATAAAGGGTTAATGGGGGGAGGGGGAATATTTCACTTTTAAAGAGCTTGACATGTATCTTATCTTTGTGCGTCTTTAAACCGTCTAATCAACAAATTTATGCGCAGCCTTTTATTGTCGCTCCTTGTATTTATTAGCACAAACATTTTTGCACAGTCAGATGAAGAGGTGCTCAGAGATTTTTACACCCACGCGTTAGAAGAACAGCAATCGTATCGTTGGTTGGGCGAACTTTGCGCCATTGGACCTCGTTTGGCCGGATCGGAAGGGGCGACAGAGGCCGTAAAATGGGCGATGAAAACCATGGAATCAATGAATTTTGACACGGTGTATCTTCAGCCTGTGGAGGTGCCCCACTGGGTACGCGGTGAAGAAGAGGCGCGCTTTGGTCGCTTTCCCTTATCCGTTACTGCTTTAGGTGGTTCTATTTCCACACCTGAAGGTGGTATCACCGCGCAGGTGGTGGAGGTTAGTGATTTTAGTATGCTCGACAGTCTTGGTGAGTTGGGTTTGCTGGAAGGGAAGATCGTTTTCTACAACTACCCCATGAAGCAGCATTATATCAAAACCTTCCACGCCTACAGTGATGCGGTCAAATATCGTTGGATGGGCGCCGCCAAGGCCTCGGAATACGGCGCGGTGGCTTCCTTGATTCGCTCGTTGAGTACGCGTATTGACGACTTTCCCCATACCGGCACCATGACCTACCGCGATGTGAAAACCAAAATACCCGGTGGAGCGCTGAGTACCATGGCCGCGGAGTGGTTAAGTGTGCAGTTAAAGCGCCAACCCGATAAAAAAATGTTGTTGCGCCTGGAGAGTGAAGATAAAGGCCGCACCACGTCATACAACGTCATTGCCGATTTATACGGCAGTACTTATCCCGAGCAGATCATGGTACTGGGTGGTCACTTAGATTCTTGGGATTTGGCCGAAGGCGCCCACGACGATGGGGCAGGCTGTGTGCATTCGATGGGAGCGGCTCAGCTCATTATGGACAGTGATGTAGCGCTAAAGCGAACGCTGCGTGTGGTGCTTTACATGAATGAAGAATTCGGTCTCGACGGGGCAAGAACGTACGCGCAAATGACCCACGATCAACGACATGTTTTGGCCATTGAGTCCGATGCAGGGGGGTATATTCCTCGCGGTTTTAGTTTTGATACCGACTCGATTACATTGGAAAAGATTCGTCGTTTTCAACCGCTGTTTTTACCCTACGGCTTGTTTGAATTCACCAACCAAGGCAGTGGGGCGGATGTTGGGCAGATACAAGATGCCAACGCCATTCTCGGAGGGTTGCGCCCGGAGAGTCAACGCTATTTCGATGTACACCACGCCGCTACCGATGTCTATGCAGCTGTTAACGCCAGAGAACTAGAAATAGGCACCGCTTCTATTGCCGCGATTGTATACTTGATGGACTTCTACGACACGTTTAAGCCACAGGACTAAAACCAAAAATAGATGCTGGTTTGGACGTTAGCGCAGTAAGAGCCCAATATCCTCGATCAACTGGTTCATTTCCTCCTCATTGGTTCCGTCGTAATAACCGCGTATACGACCTTGTTGGTCGATTAGTCCGATATTCTCCGTATGGATGAAGTCGTGGTCTTCGTCGATGGCGCCAATCTCTTCCGGAGGTTCTGGCGCGATGAAATACACTTCTCTGGCCAAGCGATAGATCTCTTTTTTATCTCCCGTCAGCAATCGCCAGCGTTCGTAATGGATGCCCTTTTCTTCGGCGTAAGCCGCCAATGTAGCCACATCGTCTACCTCGGGCATAACGGTATGTGATAAAATCAGCAACTGTTCTTCATCGCGATGGTGCGCTTGAACACGCAGTAGTTCGTTGGTCATGACTTTACAAATGCTCGGGCAAGTGGTAAAGAAAAACTCCACCACGCGAATGCGACCGTCAACCATGCTTGAATCAACGGGGTTATTTTGATGGTCTACCAGCGAAAAATCGCCCACTCTATGGCCGCGACCCACGCGTTGAAACTCCGGGTCGACCAGCATGGGATTAACCTGAGAAGGATTGATGATGGGCAGTGTCCGTTTGGGCTGTAATTGTTTCAGTGAGAATACAAATAACCCAATGAGGATGGATGCAATCACCATCCAAAAGACGATTTTCCAACGAGTGGCCATATGGTTGATTTATGAAGAAATAACCGCTTTGACGGCTACATGGTTTAACGATTACGCTTCTTCAACAATAACCCATTGATTGTCTTGAAGCAAGGGCAATGCTTGCTTGTACTTGACCGATTTCTTCTCTCCGCTGCTGAGGTTTTGCAAGGTAACCACATCGTTGCGTCCGTACTTTTTCTCCTTAACGATGGGTTGCTGAGGCGGCGCTTGTTGCTGTGCCTGCTGCTGACCACCACCGGATGCGCTCACGTCTGTACGAGAGGTTTGCAGATTTCCTTGCGGACTGCGCTCGCGTTTGCCTTCTTGAACGGCATTCGGGTCACGGGTAGGTAAATCGGCCTTGAAAAGGAAGGAAATCAAGTCGCGGTTCACCTTGTCCATCATTTGCTTAAAGAGTTCAAACGACTCAAATTTATAAATGAGGAGAGGGTCTTTTTGCTCGTAAACGGCGCCGCGTACACTTTGGCGTAGGTCGTCCATATCGCGCAAGTGATTTTTCCACGCCTCGTCGATCATGGCTAAGGTCAGTGACTTTTCAAAGTCGAGAATCAATTGTCGCCCTTCGGTTTCCGCAGCTCTTTCAAGATTGGTTACCACCTGCATGGCTCTTCGTCCATCGGTAATAGGAACGGCAATGGTTTTGTATTTAGCTTTTTGTTTTTCGTATACATCTCTAATGACCGGGAAAGCCACGTCGGTGATGCGTTTGTTTTTCTCACGATAATAGGCATAGGCCTTTTCGTAAAGCTTATCGATTAATTCTTGCGGATTGATTTTCTTAAACGTCTCTTCGTCAACCGGACTTTCAATGGAAAATATACTTGCCAAGTCGAGCTGGAAGTTTTCAAAATCACGCAGGTCGATGTATTGATTGACAATGGACTCCGATGTGTCGTAAATCGCATTCATGATGTCGATGGACAGGCGCTCTCCGAAGAGTGCAGAGCGGCGACGCTTGTAGATAACCTCGCGTTGCGCGTTCATCACATCGTCGTATTCCAACAAGTGCTTACGCATCCCAAAGTTGTTTTCTTCCACCTTTTTCTGTGCGCGCTCAATGGATTTTGACACCATGCTGTGCTGAATCACTTCGCCTTCTTTGTGCCCCATCCGATCCATCACCTTGGCAATGCGCTCCGAACCAAATAAGCGCATAAGGTCGTCTTCAAGAGATACAAAAAACTGACTGCTACCGGGGTCTCCTTGTCGACCGGCACGACCGCGTAACTGACGATCCACGCGGCGACTGTCGTGGCGCTCGGTACCGATAATGGCCAAGCCACCGGCATTTTTAGATTCCGGTGTAAGCTTGATGTCGGTACCACGACCGGCCATGTTGGTGGCGATGGTTACATTTCCGGGCTTACCGGCTTCGGCAACAACCTCCGCCTCTCTTTGGTGAAGTTTCGCATTGAGAACGTTGTGCTTGATTTTTCTCATATTGAGCGATCGACTCAATAACTCTGAGATTTCAACCGAAGTGGTACCCACAAGTACGGGTCTTCCGGCTTCCGTAAGCGTCACAATTTCGTCAATAACGGCGTTGAATTTCTCGCGACGGGTTTTGTAAACCAAATCGTCCTTGTCGTCACGGGCAATAGGTCTGTTGGTGGGGATGACCACCACATCGAGCTTGTAGATGTCCCAAAACTCACCCGCTTCAGTTTCTGCGGTACCGGTCATACCGGCCAACTTGTGATACATGCGGAAGTAGTTCTGCAAGGTGATGGTTGCGTAGGTTTGGGTAGCCGCTTCGATTTTTACATTTTCCTTGGCTTCCAATGCTTGGTGTAAACCGTCGGAGTAGCGGCGCCCCTCCATGATACGTCCGGTTTGCTCGTCAACGATTTTTACCTTGTTGTCCATCACCACGTATTCCACGTCTTTTTCAAACAAAGCATAGGCCTTGATGAGTTGGTTCATGGAGTGGATGCGCTCACTTTTTACCGTGAAATTATGGAGCAGTTCGTCTTTTTTCTTAATCTTTTCTTCTTTTTCGATGCCTTCTTGTTCCAGTTTGGAAAGCTCAGCCGTGATGTCTGGCATCAAAAAGAAGTTGCGTTCGGTGTCCCCGGAAATGAGGTCAATACCTTGATCGGTGAGATCAATTTGGTTGTTTTTCTCTTCGATGACAAAGTAGAGTTCGTCGTCGATGAGGTGCATGTTTTTCGATTGCTCCTGCATGTAAAAGGCCTCGGTCTTCTGGAGGATGATCTTGATTCCGTCCTGACTGAGATATTTGATGAGGGCTTTATTTTTGGGCAGACCGCGGTGTGCGCGAAGAAGCAGTTTTCCACCTTCTTTGGTATCGCCTTCGGCAATGAGCTTTTTGGCGTCGTTGAGGCACTGCTGTACCACTTGTTTTTGGTGACTTACCAGTTTGGCAACGTGTGGTTTAAGTTCGTTGAATTCGTGCAGGTCACCTTTGGGTGTGGGCCCGGAAATAATCAATGGGGTACGCGCATCGTCAATGAGCACCGAGTCGACCTCATCCACAATGGCAAAGTGGTGTTTACGCTGTACGAGCTCATCCGGATTTTTCGCCATGTTGTCGCGCAGGTAGTCAAAGCCAAATTCATTGTTGGTACCAAAGGTGATGTCTGCCTTGTAGGCGTTAACCCGCTCCGGACTGTTGGGTTGGTGCCTGTCAACACAGTCTACCGATAGCCCATGAAATTCGTAAATTGGCCCCATCCATTCGGCGTCACGTTTGGCGAGGTAATCGTTAACCGTCACCAAGTGCACGCCTCTACCGGCGAGTGCATTGAGATAAACGGGTAATGTGGCCACCAATGTTTTACCTTCACCCGTTTGCATCTCGGCAATTTTACCCTGGTGAAGCGCAACACCACCGATCAACTGCACATCGTAGTGCACCATGCTCCACTTGGTGGGATTGCCGGCCACCATCCATGTACTGTCCCAAATGGCTTTATCACCTTTGATGTGGATGTGGCTGTATCGCGATGCCATTTCAATATCCGCTGTTGAGGCAGTAACCTCAATTTGCTCATTTTCGGTAAAACGTCGCGCGGTTTCTTTGACAACTGAAAAGGCTTCCGGTAAAATATCGAGCAATGTAGTTTCAATGATGTCCAATGCCTCGTTTTCCAGTTTTTCAATTTGGTCAAAAAACTGTTCCTTGTCTTCGGCATTTTCCGTGGCGTCAATTTGCTGGCGCAGCGCATTAATTTCTTCGGTTTGCAACTTGGTGTCTTCGGCAATGCGCGACTTAAACTCATCTGTTTTAGCGCGTAAGGCATCGTTGGAGAGTTTGACAATGTCTGGTTCAACGCTTTTAACCTTAACTACAAAAGGTTGAATTTCCTTGATATCGCGTTTCGATTTGGTGCCGAATATTTTTCCTAAGAGATCCGTAATCATATATGATGAAAAAAAGGTTGTCGATTTTGAACTTGCAAAAGTAAGTGATAAGGGTGTTATGTCAATGCTAAGTCGAACCACAAATAAAACACCGCATAAACGCGAGCTACCTGTAGGTGCATGGGCGTCTCCATCTGCTTTCGAACGATTTCTTCGGTATGTTCGTCGCTTTACTTTTCATATTCGCTTCCTATACTTGAAGAATTACAAGAAATTTTTCTCAAGAAGGACTTGTTTAGGAATTACACCAGTTTTATTGCTTGCCTTTAAGGGGTTGATTGATTTTTAATAGCCATCGAAAAAGTTTTGATTTAAGCCACTTTTTATCCTCAGACATGTTTGTAAGAAAAAAAATTCATTTTTTGTTTTGTTTGTAGAATTTATATAGTTTTGTTGAATGCTCAATTAGCTGTTCATTAGGAGGCAATAGGGGCTGTGGTTTCTTTTTCAGACATCCATGTGATGGAGTATGTAATTAAATATTTATATCATCAAACCACATCAAAAAAATATGACTCAATTTAAGTGGTTGCTTTTTGGCTTACCACTCGCTTTTGTACTGCTTTTTCTGCGCAATGCTACTTATCTCTATCACGATGGATATAATTATCTCGCATCCATTGTGATAGGGGTTTTTATTGGTTGGGCTGCGCGAAAAACAAATATTTACATTGCTGTTCCCTTCATAATTACTCTTTTAGTGGAACTTATTTTAGGTCCGGAAAAACACTGGATAGTCGACATTGGTGTTTCCATGATAACCATATTGACATTAGGAACAATTATTTATTACAAGCGCTTTATTTATGCATGCTTATTTTCAGTTGCTTACGGCGGAGTTGTTTTCGTTTTATTGTTTGTCATTGTTGAACAGAAAATGGCCATTGCTATTAATGATGACCTTAATATAGGGATGTTTTCCATCAATTCATTAGAAACGCAAGATGCGTTTAATCCAAGAAGTGAAACAGATGGTTTCATTCTCTTATACTGGCATACCGGATGCAGCTTTTGCATAAAAATGGAAAACATGGTTCATCAATTTCTAACCACACATCCAGACATCAACATTGAAGTAATCAACATCGAAAGCACGGGCAAAATTGATGATAATACCCTATCATATGCAAAAAAACACCACCCGTATTACCAGCATTTTCAAGACAAAAACCAAGTTATACAAAAAGCTGTCGACAGTCAGGCAGGTCCGATGCTGGTAATGATTGACAAAAGCGGTCTTGTCCAACACATTTACATGGGCTATAACAGGAATCTAGATCTTATCGGGTCTATTTTTTTAAAACGACGGATTGAAAGGCTTATTTAATGGTCATTTTCTTCTTCACCAAAGCCAAGAACTGCAATCGGTGCTCTAAGACCGCGGCATCAACATCACTATCAACGTTCAGTTGAATTTTGAACTGGA
>PXCF01000006.1 GCA_003566715.1 Cryomorphaceae bacterium
ATTCTAAATTCTACATTCTAAATTCTACATTCTACATTCTAAATTCTACATTCTAAATTCTACATTCTACATTCTTCATTCTAAATTTCACAACATGTCCTCATACACCCTCAAACACCTCCAACAACTCGAATCCGAAGCCATCTACGTTCTTCGCGAAGTCGTATCCCAATTCCAAAACCCGGTGATTTTATTTTCCGGAGGAAAAGATTCCATTGTTGTGACCCATTTGGCGAAAAAAGCCTTCTATCCGGCAAAGATTCCCTTTCCACTTTTGCATGTTGATACAGGGCATAACTTTCCGGAAACCATTGATTTTCGCAATAGTTTGGTTGAAAAATTAGGCGTTAAACTATTGGTAGGCTCCGTTCAGGAGAGCATTGATAAGGGGATGGTTAGCGAAGAGAAGGGCATACATGCCAGTCGGAATGCCTTGCAAACAGTTACTCTATTAGATGCCATAGAAATGCACGAAATAGATGCTGCTATTGGCGGTGCCCGAAGAGATGAAGAGAAAGCCCGCGCCAAAGAACGCTTCTTTTCTCATCGCGATGAGTTTGGTCAGTGGGATCCTAAAAACCAACGTCCCGAACTTTGGAACCTGTTTAATGGTAAGTACAATATAGGTGAGCATTTTCGTGTATTTCCCATTTCCAACTGGACAGAGATGGATGTATGGCAGTACATTTTGGCGGAAAATCTCGACATTCCGTCGCTTTATTTCGCTCACGATCGCGAAGTCATTTGGCGCAACAACACCTGGATACCCGTTTCTGAGCACATCACCATACGCGACAATGAAGAAGTGGTGACTAAAAAACTCCGCTTCCGTACCCTCGGCGATATCACCATCACCGGTGGCATCGAATCAGACGCCGACACCCTCGAAAAAATCGTAGAAGAAGTTGCCGCCGCTCGCCAAACTGAACGTGGTAATCGTGCGGATGATAAAAGAGGGGAGACGGCGATGGAGGATAGGAAGAAGCAAGGCTACTTTTAATGTAAAATGTAGAATTTAAAATGTAGAATGTAAAATTAAGATTACATTTTTATATTTGCAATAAAATTGTGATTATGAAAAATGTAATTTTAGAAAAGACATTTAACTTTTCAGTCAAAATTATGACATTTACAAAATACCTAAAAGACCAAGAACGCGAGTATGATTTAGCTCGGCAGCTTTTTAAGTCAGCTACTTCGATAGGGGCAAATGTAAATGAAGCACAAAGTGCACCATCGAAACGTGATTTTGTAAATAAACTAAATATTGCCCTGAAAGAAGCGAATGAAACGAAGTACTGGTTAGCTTTAATTGAGTGTTCATATATAAAAACTGACGAAACACTGAATTATTTAATGAGTGACGTAAGCGATATTCGAAACATTTTAACAAAAATAATTATCTCAACCAAACAAGGAATAAAAGACAAGTGACATAAAACTTGTGATTTTTTTATTCTATATATTAATCATCTTGACAAACAAGAATTTAGAATCCAAAATGTCCTTAACCATTTTACATTCTACATTCTACATTCTAAATTTTCACACATGAGCTACCTAGACATGGAACTCCTTCGCTTCACCACCGCCGGCTCCGTTGATGACGGAAAATCAACCCTTATAGGGCGATTGCTTTATGATTCCAAATCAATTTTTGAAGATCAATTGGATGCGGTAGAAAAGTCCAGTCGTAAAAAGGGTCTGGATCACACGGAACTGGCCTTGCTGACGGATGGTTTGCGCGATGAGCGCGAGCAAGGCATTACCATAGATGTGGCATACCGTTATTTTGCCACGCCCAAGCGGAAATTTATCATTGCCGATACGCCGGGACATATACAGTATACCAGGAATATGGTTACGGGAGCAAGTACGGCTAATTTGGCTTTAATTCTTGTAGATGCACGTAAAGGCGTCATTGAACAAACGCGTAGACATGCTTTTTTGGCGTCACTGTTACAAATTCCTCACCTAGTCGTATGTGTTAATAAAATGGACTTAGTCGATTATGACGAAGGTGCTTTTGATTCGGTTGTCCAAGACTTTAAGGCGTTTTCAACCAAACTGAATGTTCATGATGTACGTTTTGTCCCTATCTCTGCCTTGTTGGGCGATAACGTGGTCAACCGCAGTGCCAACATGCCGTGGTATGAAGGCGGCACCTTGCTCAATACACTGGAAACCATACACATTGGTTCAGACGAAAACCACATCGACTGTCGCTTTCCTGTGCAAACAGTTATCCGTCCACATTCTGATGCGTTTCACGACTATCGCGGTTATGCCGGAAAAGTAACCGGAGGTGTTTTTAAGCAAGGAGATGAAGTGATGGTATTGCCTTCGGGTTTTCAAAGTAAAATTGCTTCAATTGATACGCATGACGGCCCAATTAAAGAAGCCTTTTCTCCCATGTCAATCAGCATTCTTTTAGAAGATGATATCGATATCAGTCGTGGCGACATGATTGTTCGCGTCAACAATCAACCAAAGGTCACGCAAGACTTAGAATTTATGATGTGTTGGTTTCACTCAGAGGGCCCCAAGCCCAGGGCTAAATATGTCATTCGGCATACAACGAATGAAGCGAGGTGTATGATAAAAAAAATATCCTATAAACTGGATATTAATACGCTGCATAGAAATGAAGACGATCTTGACATTGGCATGAACGATATCGCTCGGGTTACGGTACGGACAACCAAACCACTTTTTGTGGATGCTTATCGCAAAAACCGTCACACCGGTAGCATCATTCTGGTAGATGAAGCCACCAATGAAACCGTAGCCGCTGGCATGATCATCTAACCCTCAATTTTCCATTAACTCCCTCCGGTCGTTGAGCTCTGCTTCGCTCCGGTTATAATTAACTCCCTCCGGTCGTTGAGCTCTGCTCCGGTTCTCAATTTTCAATTTCAATGCCCCATCCCATCACCGCCGCCATCCTCGCCGGCCAAGCCATTCTAAAGATTTACGAAAACGACTTCGACGTTTACAGCAAAAGCGACAGCAGTCCTCTCACCGAAGCTGACCTTCAGGCCCACAAAGTAATTGTTGCTGAGTTAGAAAAAACGGGAATACCTATATTGAGTGAAGAAGGAAAAGATATTCCTTTTTCAGAGCGCTCGAAATGGAAACAATTTTGGATGGTAGATCCACTCGATGGCACCAAGGAGTTTGTGAAGCGGAACGGCGAGTTTACGGTGAATATCGCTTTGATTGAAGATGGACGTCCGGTTTTTGGGGTGATTTATGTCCCCGTTGAAAAAACCCTTTATGTGGGTGAAGTAGGGAAGGGCGCGGTAAAATTCGTCAACATTCACACGGTAGACGATTGGAAAAACGCAGAAGGTGTAGCGCTTCCAATGCCACATCATCGCGATCATCTGGTCGTCGTCGGTTCCCGTTCGCACATGTCACCCGAAACCGAAGCCTTCATCGCCAACCTCCAATCTCTCACCCCCCCAAACTTCCCAACCTCCAAACCCCCAAACCTCCAAACCCCCAAACCTCCACACATCCTTTCAAAAGGCTCCTCTCTCAAACTTTGCATGGTCGCCGAAGGCACCGCCGATGTTTACCCGAGATTTTCTCCCACCATGGAATGGGATACCGCTGCCGGTGACGCCATCTGTCGGGCAGCCGGTTGTGAAGTGGTGCAGTATCCTTCCATGAAACCTATGGTATACAATAAGGAGGAATTGTTGAACTCGTGGTTTGTTGTTAGGCGTTTAGTTGTTTAGGGACGAATGAAAGCAATACGCGCCGACAGGCTGTATGTCGGTTGTCTGAGGCGTTAACGTAAGATGCAGACGCTAATCGTTTTGTACTATGCAAAGTCATGTAAAATAACGATGTATTATTTATGACGTTAAGTGAAACCCGACTTCAGACTCCAGACTAACGCTGTAATCGATTAATAATTAATAGTTAACAATTAATATATACGCTTCGTATTAGC
>PXCF01000110.1 GCA_003566715.1 Cryomorphaceae bacterium
GAAACGAACAAAAAATTGGATGGACATCACCAAACAATGCTGAAACACCAAAATTCCACATTGGTTATGGATTGACCAATGACGATGGATTTTCAGAATACCAATACGATTACCTCCCTCAGTTGACCATCTTGAAAAAAGAAGATGATTTTAGCAATATTGGCATTAATGAAGAAAACCCAAGCGCGACATTGCATGTTAAATATCTATCTGAAGAAATTAACCAGGGAGAATCTCTCAACGACCATGGTATTTTGATAGAAAATAATGGATGGCGTTCACATGATTATGCGCTGAGAATAAACTCAGGAAGAGGAGATATATTCAGATTCAGCAATGCCGGTGAATTATATATTGGGCGCGACCTAAATGGCGACCATCCGGGTAATTACAAATTATATGTTGAAGATGGGATTAGAACAGAAAAAATACGCGTTGACATTGCCTCAGAAAACGGCTGGGCCGATTACGTATTCGAAGAAGACTACGTTCTCATTCCCATCGATGAGTTAGAAGCCTTCATCAAAGAAAACAAACACCTGCCCGGCGTGCCTTCTGCTGCAGTCGTTGTAGAAGAAGGAATTGACTTAGGAGAAATGAACGCTATTTTGCTGCGTCATATAGAGGAATTAACTTTGAGGATGATAGATATGCAGAAGGAAATTAACGAACTAAAGAATAAATAAAATGAAACGCGTGATTGGTTTTTTATTTACAACAATACTTTTACAGGTAATAGCAAACCCTTTAATAGCGCAAAAACGCCCATACTTTCCAGACCTGAGGCTGCAAATGTATTCAGACTCCTCTTATGCTGAGTATTTTGATTGCGAAAGATATAGCCGTTTTACCACAAAAGAAGACATTGACAGGATAGCAAACCTTGACACCGTCGGTCTTTTTGAGTTAATAGAACGTATGGATCTTTGTAGAAATTTAAAATCTGTTATTGATTGTAGAGAAAATTCAACGCGATTTACCCCTTACAACTACATACCACAACTTATTGGTAAAGTAGATACCTCCCTCTATTATTGTTTGAAAGAACATTTCATGTTTCTTCCACCTGCAAAAAGACCTGATTACTTTTATGGGTTAAGTACAAAGAATATTTCAAATATAATAAATTCCGAGGCCGTAGTAGTAGCAGAAATTATTGCGTGGAAACAACCAGTATTTGATTATCCGCCGGGCACCCCTCTTCCTAAAGGTGTAATATCAAGGCAATACCTGATTAAAGTATTAGAAGTATTGTACAGCTTTACTGAAATTGAAAAAGGCGACTACATAGTAATAAACGAATATGATGGAATTCCAGAACTTTCTTTGGTCAATAATGGTGGGGACTCCGTTCTAACTGCAGCACATTTTAGCTGGTCTGAACATATGCCTGTATTTCTAATTGGAGACACAATAGTTCCCTTTTTAACCCGTAATAGAACCTTCAGATTTGCAAAGCAATATCAGCAAATGGGTATATATGATGATGTTAACGACTTCCCCACTTGTTTTAATTTCTTTTTTGGCCGAGAAGCCATGTTAGAAGATTTTCGTTATCTCAATAATAAGTGGCCTTACTCCAGAAACCCCGATGATATAAAACGTGCTTTTGAAATATTGTATAAAAAGTGCCCCTTAACTAATAATACGCTAAAAAAATGATAATCAGAACAATACTTATTAAACTATTCATGCTTTACAACATTGCTGCTCAAGGACAAGGAGTAGCTATTTCCTGCGACAACGTTAATCCTGACGTTGCTTATAGAGCACGTTATATTCAGTATGAAAGTGGAAACTATTATAGAAATTCTCTAAGCGACAAACCAAATAATTTTTATAATAATCAATCAGTGTTTTATATTCCTGTGACTTTACATCAAAACCTGACAACAACATTAAACACCTTATACCCAAGGTTTAGCCAATTTGAGAATGATGTAGAAGATGCCATAAACGACTGGAATGGCCTTAGTGAGGTTTTAAAATTCACAAAAGCAACAAATAAATTCTCTTCTCCAATATTTTTAATTGACGAAAACTACCCAAATTTTCAAGAACCCATCAATGTAATCGGATTTGAAGATGATGCGCAACCATTAATTCAAGAAAATTTTAATAGGGCATTTTATTTTACAAGTCCTGACCTATCTGATCTATTACAAAAAAACTCAACTTTTGAACTTGCTGTCACCATTTTATATTATAGGCCACTTACACCCGATGAATCTGATTGCGACTTTTCTGAATTATGGTATAGTCCATCTATTTCTGGTTTTGATATTTTAATTAATCCAAATTACAGGTATTTTTACGGAGATTTTTATTTACCCGCATTCTTTGAAGATGCTTATGACGATCCAAGCGAAATTCATCCAACAGCAAAATCTTTATGGTCTAGTTTTAGAAGAGCTATTTCACATGAATTAGGTCATGCAGCAGGTTTGGGACATTTTGGCGAAAAACACAACTTAATGCATCGTACTCAACCTGATAGAGAATTTCAAGCAATTGACTTTCTAGGATCAGCTTATGCTATAAATAGACTATATTGGTGTGATGGCACAAGTTACACTTTTGATGATAAATATGACTCATTTGGATGTGCAGCAAACTCTCCATTCTTCAATTATAAAAAGATTAATAGTTTAGGACTTCATGTGGATTTTAGCCGGTACAATTTAGGCGGCGGTTCTAATGGCGCTTCCAACCCGGATGCTCCTAATTGTAATAATTGTATTGAAGATGGAAGAGAGCACGGTATTGACTGCGGCGGTCCCGATTGCGTGCCGTGTAATACTAAATGTACCGGAAACCAATATCAAGAAAGAATTCAAAACAATGATTTTTTTACAAGGCGATATACGGTTGTAAAAGATGATATTAAAATCGGAGAAAATGTCACATCAAACCTACCAACCGGAACAGTCAATCTCCCTTCTTATCAATCCTATTACTTTCAAGCAGGTGATTATATAGATATACAACCCGGTTTTGTTATGGGGGAAGGAATTAACGCTGATTTTATTATTGATGATTGCAATTGTGCTGAAATATGTGAACCATTTTTTACCTAATGTCATAACCCCTAACTGCGACGACATTAATGATTTTCTACACATTACAGTTGATGGAGCAACACATTTTGATGTCGTTATACTTAATTCATGGGGAAATAAAGTTTATGAAAAGAGCGGTACAATAAAAAATAGAAATATTTGATTATGGAATGGCTTAACTAACAATGGCTCAAGTGTTGCTGATGGTACATATTATTATAAAGTCACACTAAGTAATAGTTGCAATAGTTCACAAAAAGTTTTTTCAAGTCACATAACTGTTTTCGAATCTTCTAACTGTATGGAAAATGAAGTGTTTATTCCACACAGCAGAATCAATCAAGACAATACCGATGAATTAGGGACAATAGACGATATCGTTTTTGATCTTTATCCCAATCCTTCAAATGGAGCATTTGAAATAAACTGTAATAGAGATTTAAAAGGTGGTGATGTAAACATCTACAGTGCCGAAGGTAAATTGGTTCATCATTATATTTTAGAAAGCAGTTACGAAAAATTTAATTTAAACTTATCTTCGGGCATTTATTTTATGAAAATTGACGCAAACGGATATAAAACAACAAAAAAACTGATAATAAACTAACTACAACATGTACAAATTGAAATTCATAGTATTATTGTCCTTTATATCTACATTACTTTTCGGTCAAAAAAGTATAAGTATCGAGGGTAGTTTGGGCGGTGGTCTCAGAATGTTAGAATACAGCACTTATAATAACCCAATGTTAGGTTCTTTAGATGATAATTTCTTTTTTAACGAAGTGTTACTGTCCGTTAATTTTTACAGCAAAAATGATTTAAACAGACTGTCTTTTTCTATAGGTCATAGCTTGCAATACTTAACAATACGTAGAGAATTAACCACAGGTGAATACAAAGACAATAGCCTGTTTTATTTCACTTCTATCGGGATGGGATATAGGCGTTACTTTTCTAAAGACACCAAATCTCGATTTTATTGTGAGGGAAGACTAAGCGTAGGTTATCCATATGGTTTAACCATGAATTCTGAGACGACTGTAGACGGAGTTGTAGTTGATAATGAAAGCGTACCGTTTGAAAGTCACCCTGCATTTTCTCATTTTTTAACTTTGCATTTTAAAGCCGATTTAGGAATAGGTTACTCTTTTATATTAAACTCCCCCAAAAGTATAAATAGAAATATTTTAATCTTTAACACGTTTTTTGGTGCTTTTCATTCAAATACTTTTTTTAGACAAGGTCAAATGCTTGGCGGCACGTTTAACGTTGGCATAGAATATCGATTTAGAAGAAGGTAATCAAGATTTTGTGAAGCAAATTTTCATGGTTTTCGTACTTAAATGTGCTGTGTACGCGAAGAGCAGGGAGCGGTGAGGAAGTGAGGAAGTGAGGGATTTGTGATAAATTCGTGAATTCGTGGCTAATCCAATTTGCGGAGCAAATCTTTCGTGGCTTTTGTGCTTTTCGTTGTTAAAAAAGCGTAGCAGAAAAGAGCGAAGCGATTCGTGGAAATTCATATAATCCGTGGCTAAACATTTTGCAGAGCAAAAACCACCCCATTTCTCAGTTCAAAATTACTCACATCAATTGTGCGTAAATCATCCACTCTCCATTAAAGACGCATCGAATTGTCCATTACTTTTGTTGCTCAACAATACGACGCCAATCTCACCCATGCCCGCATCAATTAAGCTTTTGATTTCAGAGGTTTTACAAGGATTTGTCTGCACGACATCTACGTTGCGTAAATTGTACTTTCGTGGCAACGCAACTGGTTCATCACTTTTAAATCGGGTGTTGATTCCGGCGTTTTTGGTTTTGATTGTGGTGTCTTGCGAACCGGAAACCCAAGACGTCACTTCACCAATTAAAGCGCTGAGCACGCAATCTGCAGTGATTGTTGAAACGGGCAACTTTCATGCTGCGCGACAAGCATGGATGCAGAATGTCTGGATGCAGACGTTTGCTGAAGACCGCGTGTGGTCATCCTTCACGGAGCAACTTGACCCCCTGCTTGGCATCGGTGATTCTCTGGATGACTTTCTGGCCAATCGTCGGCTGTTTTTCTCTCTCGAACTCACCGGAAAAGGCAGTTTTGGCATCTTGGCTTCCACCAATATCAACGCGGACGAATGGGCATATATCGTCAACAAACACCAGGGCAAAAAATCGGCCTACTCGGGGAAAGACATCCTCGCTTTTCAAAGAGGCGAAAACATCATTTATGCCGCATGTAACAAAGACGTATTGCTTTGCAGTCCGCACAACGTATTGATTGAAGATGGCTTAAGGCGACTTGATTCCGAGCACGCGCTGGACAAAAACCGCGTGTTCAACAACATGCGTAAGACCACCAACCGCAAAGATCACTTCAACGTGTACGTGCAGTACAGCGAAATAGCCACATTTATCGGCGGTCTACTCAACAAACCCAAAACAGATTACTTCCCTGATATCTCGCGATGGACGGCCTTGGACGTCAACCTCACCGGCAACGGGATTCTCATGTCCGGCCTCAGCGACATGGGCGACTCCCTCCCCTCCTACTTGGATGCCTTTGCTGAGCAAAAGACCCCGAAAATCCAATCGGCACACATCGTTCCCTCGGCTGCCGCCATGTGGGTCAACTTCAGCACAAACAACTATCTAACCCACCTCCGCCACCGCGAAGCCTTTAGAAAAACCAAAGGCAGTAGTCGTCGCTTTCAAGATCAACTGAGCCGACTGGATGTGGACTTGGAAGCGGCCTTTGCACGCTGGGTCGATCACTTTTACGGACTCATTTACCTAGAGAGCAGCAATCACCCGCGACATAAACGGGTGGCCTACTTCAGCATCCGAGACGAAAACGGATTCACCGAAGCCTTTTCTCCTTTGGTCGACGAGGAAAAAACCACCTACTTCCGTGGAGAAAAAATCCTCGCGCTCAATCAGCACAACTGGCTGCGCTCGGTTTCCGGTAGGGCCTTTGACGCCATGGAAACAAGGTTTGCATGGGTATTCAACAACTACGTTTTCTTCTCGGCATCGGTTGATGTACTCACCGATTTTATGACGGATGTATTAGACGAACGTACACTGGGTCAATCCCTACCCTACCGTAATTTTACCTCAAAAATCCCCGATAAAGCCGCCGTGCAAGTGACCTTTTCACCCAAGCAAGCAAGAGGACTCATCAGCGACTACACGCCGAAGTCGTGGGCTGAGATCATCAAGCGAAACGAAACCCTACTGGAGCACACACCGTACGTGAGTTTGCAATATCAACCACAGGGCAAAATGGCCTTCACTGGATTGTATATAGCCTATCAGGAAAGTGTGGAGCAGATCGTCAAACCCGTGTGGTCGGCAGACATCCCCGCGCGGGTAAGCGCCGGTCCATTTCTCCTGAAAAACCACTACAACAAACAACAGGAGATTGTCGTTCAAGATGAAAACAACGTGCTCTACCTCTTTGGCACCACCGGCAAACTCCTTTGGAAAAAAGCCCTTGACGGAAGGATATTGGGCAATATCGAGCAGGTTGATTTGTTTAGGAACGGAAAATTACAAATGGCCTTCACCACGCCTTCGCAAGTGGTTATTCTCGATAGAAATGGCAATCACGTCGAGCCATTTCCCGTAAAAACCAAGGACACCATCACATCGCCGCTGGCCGTTTTCGACTACGACAACACGAGAAATTATCGCTTTGTGTACGCCACTGGTAACCGCATCCACAATCTCGACAAAACGGGCAAGCCGGTAAAAGGATGGGAATTGGACAAAGTGGAAGGACAGATAAAACGCACCCCGGAACACCACGTGGCCGGCAGTAAAGATTACCTTGTATTTTTAACCGAGACAAACAAAGCGTACTTGACCGATCGTCGAGGAAGGGTTCGCGTGAAAACCGTATTGGATTTACCCAAGAATCACCACGGTCCTTATCAGGTGCAGTCCAATGTGGCGGAAAAAACCGTGCAGCTCACCAACATTACCCTAGATGGAGAATTGATGACCGTGCTCAGCAGCGGCAAGAAAGACATCATTGACATCGGCAAACTCCCCGATCGCGCGAAGGTTCAGATATGGAACGACCAAATGCTGATTTA
Source organism: Cryomorphaceae bacterium (assembly GCA_003566715.1). Classification (GTDB taxonomy): domain Bacteria; phylum Bacteroidota; class Bacteroidia; order Flavobacteriales; family Schleiferiaceae; genus CSBr16-58. The sequence continues at coordinate 7,160 of PXCF01000110.1, forward strand.
CGGTGAAAACAGTATTAAGTGGCAAGACCAAAACAAACCGCTAACCATATCACTCGAACAGAGCATGGCCGGAGCGCCCAAGATATTTGGCAGCAAAAAACCAAGATTTTTTGCCACTGCCAGCAACGAAAATCAGATTTATGTGTTTGATGAAAACGGGCAACTGGTCTCCGGATTCCCCGTTTACGGTACGGCGAATATGACGCTAAGCGCGCTGTTCCCCAATGGCAACTCAGCATACACCATTACCGTAACACCTGAAAACAAACTGGTTGTTTACTTGATTGAGTAGTTTTTGTAAGATATTACTTGCAAGTAAAAATTGTTTATTGTACATTTGTAAAAAAAAAAGTTATGAGTAACGAAAAAGACGCCAAATTAAAAGCACTTAAGCTTACCATGGATAAGTTGGACAAAGCATACGGAAAAGGCGCCGTGATGCGTATGGGCGATGAGCCTGTGGTCAATATAGGCTCAATTTCTTCCGGTTCCATCGCGCTCGATGTGGCTTTGGGTATAGGTGGTTATCCGCGTGGGAGAGTGGTAGAGATCTACGGCCCGGAATCGTCCGGTAAAACGACCTTAACCATTCACGCCATTGCGGAGGTTCAGAAAAAAGGAGGCATTGCCGCCTTTATCGATGCCGAGCACGCGTTTGACCGTTTTTATGCGGAAAAACTCGGCGTGGTCACCGAAGATTTAATCATCTCGCAGCCCGACAATGGTGAGCAGGCTCTGGAAATTGCCGACAACCTCATTCGCTCCGGCGCTGTGGATATCGTCGTCATCGACTCAGTAGCCGCATTGACCCCCAAAAGCGAAATTGAAGGCGAGATGGGGGACAGCAAGATGGGATTGCATGCCCGATTGATGTCGCAAGCATTGAGAAAACTAACCGCTTCCATCAGCAAGACAAACTGTACCTGTATTTTCATCAACCAGTTGCGCGAGAAAATTGGGGTAATGTTTGGAAACCCGGAAACCACGACCGGTGGTAACGCGCTTAAATTCTACGCCTCGGTGCGTATCGATATTCGTCGTTCGACACAGATCAAAGACGGCGATACCGTGATGGGTAATCACGTCCGCGTGAAGGTGGTGAAAAACAAAGTAGCGCCACCGTTCCGTTCGGCAGAATTCGACATCATGTACGGCGAAGGTATTTCTCGTCTTGGCGAAATCATTGACCTCGGTGTAGAACACGGCATCGTAAAAAAGAGCGGCAGTTGGTACAGTTACGACGAAACCAAATTGGGTCAAGGTCGCGAAGCCGTGCGCAACATGCTGGCCGACAATCCAGAATTATCCGATGAAATCGAGGCAAAAATCAGGGAACAATTGTCGTGATACCATTTTGTACATAAAGGGCATGTCCTACCTGTACAGTATATTTGTAACGGCAAACAACAACGTTTGTCATTTTTCAAAAACCCATATCGTTAACCTTTTTCTCGGCTTGCGCAGGTGTTTTTAGGGTTTTTGACACCTGCTTTTTTTTACATTATGAAATCTATCATTCTTTCCCTTCTCGTCGGCCTGATGCCTGTTATCGGTTTTGGCTGGGGGGCCACCGGACATCGCGTAACTGGTGAAATTGCTACACAACATTTGTCCAAAAAGGCCAAGAAGAATCTAAAAAAAATCATGGGTGAAGAAAGCTTGGCTTTGGCTTCTACGTGGATGGACGAAATAAAGTCTGCACCCAACACCCGTCACCTAAACCCTTGGCACTACGTGAGCATTCCGGATGGTGGCACGTATGAAGACAGTGAAAAAAATCCCGACGGCGATGTCATCTGGGCCATTGAAACCATCATTGATAGCATTAAGAACAACGCGCTTGATATTGAAGTAGAGCGTGATTTGGTACGCATGTTGGTTCACCTAATCGGCGACATCCACCAGCCGCTTCACGTTGGTCGTGCAGACGACAAAGGCGGAAATGCCGTCCGTGTCAAATGGTTTGGAAATGCCAGTAATTTGCACCGCGTGTGGGACAGCGAAATGATCAATGGATACAAGATGAGTTATACCGAATTGTCCGCCAACCTACCCGCACCTTCCAAAGAAGAATTAAAACAATGGCGCAACACCGGTCCGCGAGAATGGGCCGTTGAATCCATGTCGTACCGCGAGGGCATCTACAATTATCCCGGCGAAAATCTTGGCTATCGCTACCAATACAATCATTTTGAAACCGTTAAGCAACGCTTGGTTCAAGCCGGCATACGCATCGCCGATATCCTCAACGAAATTTACGGATAAGCTTCGTCGTTTCCCCATTTTACTTTACTTTTGCCCTTGGGACAAGTCCCATACAACCAGCTCCTGGTGAACCCCCCCAGATCCGGAAGGAAGCAAGGGTATCCGGTCGTAGCGGTGTGATATGGTTAGCTTGTCCCTTTTTTATTTCCCTTGCAGTGGACTACCTTTGTGGTCAATCTTTTTACCTTCTGCATGGATTACATAGGCCTTAACATTCGCAACAGCGATCCCGAAACTTGGAACGACATCATTGTTGCCCTGCTCAGTGAATTTCCCTTTGAAAGCTTTGAAGACACCCATGACGGGGTTTCAGCCTATATACCTGCAGAAGAATTTGACAGTCACATGAGCGAGGTGCTGGATAAATTGCCCTCCGAAGCACGAATCGAGATTGAACAAGTCCATCACCCAAGAAAGAACTGGAATGCCGAATGGGAAAGCTCCTTTCAGCCGGTGATTATTGACTCCCTTTGCTGCATTTACGCGCCCTTTCACCAAGCCCCCGAGCAAGGGGCTTTCACCTATACCATGTGCATTATGCCGCGCATGGCCTTCGGAACCGGGCACCACTCCACCACCCGACAAATGATTGCCTCAATGGATGAGGCGCTTAATTTTGAGGGCGAATCGGTATTGGATATGGGTTGCGGCACCGGGGTTTTGGGACTCTTTGCCCGGATCAAAGGCGCCGAGGTTGTTCACGCCATTGATGTGGACGAATGGGCAGTGGAAAATACCATTGAAAATTTTGCAGCCAACGAGCAACAAGCGCCCGAATACGCCGTTTGTGGAGACAAACACAGTTTGCAAGCAAACAGCAGTTTCGGCATCATACTTGCGAATATCAACCGCAATGTGCTGCTCGAGGACATCCCCACCTATGTCAAGCACCTTAAACGTGGCGGACACCTTATGCTCAGTGGATTTTACGAAGAAGACGTTCCCGCGATTTTGGACGTCAGCAAATCGTCCGGCCTCGAACTGCAAAAGCAATGGAAGCATAACGAATGGATGGTACTACACCTGCAATTACAATAAAATATATGAGATACCTACTCGTCCTTGGCATCATTTTCTTTTCCTCTTCAGTCTTTGCGCAAAAGGTCAAGAACTTTGAGCAAGACCCAGAAAACTATTTGAGTCAGGTAACCAAATTACTTCGTGACGACGACCGCGCAGGTACAGAAGCACTTATCGAGGCATTTTCTGAAATTTGGAACGTCGATTTGACCGCCGATTGGCAAAACACCATCATCACCACATCCAATCACTTTCTGAAAAAACGCATCGTCAACTACGATAGTTGGAACCACTACTTCCGCTGTATCATGCACGTGGCCTATCAAGAAGAAGAAGAGATGGTTACCGATTGGCTAAATTACATGGAAACATACAGCAAGCGAAGTCCCAATAGAATGACCCGCGATCAATTGGCCATTTTCTACGGCATTTTCTACGACGAAACCCTGTACGAAGACAACATGATTTCTTGGAAATACTTTGGCGGGTACGAAATGAAGTTCTCCGAAGAACCGTATTTTGAATTCACCGAAGTGGACATCTACGCCACCTTAAAAAGTGACTCCACCTACATCGAAAACACCAACGGCGTGTACGTCCCTTCTTCGTTTGAATGGTCGGGCACCAAAGGCGAGATGTACTGGGAACGGGCCGGTTTGTCGCGCGACAGTGCCAGAGCCGAGTTTTCTAAATACACGTTGTTTACCAACAAATCAAATTTCGAAGCCGACAGCGTTACACTTTACACAGAGGTTTACCCCATTGAACCCATCAAGGGACGTTTGGAGGAGCGACTCAGTGCGAGAAGCGATCCGGAGTCGGCTACCTTTCCTAGATTTACATCGTACCGCAATGATATTTCCATCAAGGACATTGCAGAAAACGTCAATTTTCAAGGTGGCATCTCCGTTATCGGGCGAAGAATATATGGATCGGGAACGGACCAAACACCGGCATATTTTGTTTTTTACTACGACGGCGAACCCAAGGTCATAACCAGAGGCGATCGATTTGCACTTAAAGGCGACATTTTTACTTCCGACAAGATTGAGCTCACCATCTATCTCGACAATGACTCTATATACCACCCCAAGGTATATATGCGACTCATTCCCGAACAAAAAACGGTGACCTTTATTCGTGAGAACAAAGGTCTCAGCAAGTCAAAATTCACCAATACCTACCACAAAGTAAACATGGCATTTGAGTCCTTGCGTTGGAAAATGGACGAGCCAAAAATGCTGATATCCAACACGAATATTGGTACGCAAACACCGGTTGTTATTGAGTCGAATTATTATTTTCGCGATGAGCGATTTGATGAATTGCGGGGCTTTTCCGATCGCAGTCCGCTTTACGACGTTCGTGAACTCATGTTGGGCCACAGCAAGAGCACCTTTACCATGGAAGAGCTTTCGCGTTACATGCGCTTCGATATAAGAAGTGCACGGATTTTTGCCATGACCTTGGCTGTTCAGGGATTTGGAACATTTAATATGAACCGCGACGAAATGACCTTTAGCGATAAAGTATTGGAATATATTAATTACTACGAAGAAAAAGTCGACTACGATGTTATCACCTTTGTTTCGCAGATAGAAGGCGCGCCCAACGCCATGCTCAGTTTGCTCGACAACGACCTCACCATCAATGGCGTGCAAGCGATTGCATTGAGCGACTCCCAGCAAGTACGCCTCTTCCCTTACGAGCGTAAAATCGTGATGCACAAAGATCTCAACTTCGACTTTAATGGGGCCATTGCCGCCGGGCGATTTGCGTTTTGGGGACACAACTTTTCCTTTATCTACGACCAGTTTCGACTCAACATGACCGACATTGATTCCATGCGCTTTAAAGTGGAAAGCTTCAAGCCCGGCGTCGATGGACAAAAAAGGTTGGTGGATATGCAAAACGTCCTCCAAGACTTAACCGGTGACATACTCATTGACAAGCCAAACAATAAATCAGGCAAAGAAAGACATCCCGAGTATCCCATTTTTCGATCGGCTAGGGAGAGCTATGTGTACTTTGACAACAAAAAAATATTTGACGGCGTATATGACCGAAAGGAATTTTACGTAGAGTTGGAGCCGTTTGAAATCGATAGTCTGGACAATGCCAAAACCGAAAGCATTGAATTTACGGGCGTGTTTGTCAGCGCCGGAATTTTCCCCGACATCCATGAACCGCTCAAAGTACAGCCCGATTACTCACTGGGATTTGTCCGCGAAACCCCGGAAAACGGCTATCCGGCTTATGGCGGCAAAGGACGTTTCACCAATACCATTAATCTCAGCAACAAAGGCCTTCGCGGCGATGGGGCAATCGATTACCTCACCGCTACCGCCGTATCCGAGGAGTTTTTCTTTTTCCCCGACTCCACCAATGGACTGGCTTCGACCTTTGAAATTGAAGAACAAACGGCGGGAACACAGTATCCACATGTTACCAATTCCAAAACCAACATCCACTGGGAGCCTTACAACGATAAGATGTACGCGCGCAATACCGATAAGGCCTTTCAGATGTACGACGACATTGGGATGACCGCCAACGGAGTACTTGTTTACGGACCCGATGCCTTGCGTGGCGATGTGAATATTGCCTATCTCGATGCGGAAAGCAAATCCAAAGACTTCTTATTCCAAAATCGGAAGTTTTCTGCCGAGACAATGGCCTTTCGCGTAAGACGTGACCAAAATGCACCTTGGGCTTTCTCAATGGACAATGCGCAAGGGGACGTAAATTTTGACGAAGATCGGGGGTTATTCACACTCAATGATCCAGCTCATTATTTCAAATTTGACATCCACGAATACATCAGCTACATGGACTTTGCGCGGTGGGATATATCGCCTAAAACCATTGAAGTGAAAAAGCAAGGAGAACTACCATCTTCAAAAATGGTTTCCATCAACAAAATGCAAGATTCCCTGCAGTATGTAGCCGGCTCAGCCAAGTTCTCTATGATAGTAGAAGAACTCGAAGTGTTTGAAGCCATGGAAATTGACGTTGCCGACGCCACCATCTACCCGGATACCGGATACGTGGTGATAGATCCGGGCGCAAACATGAGGCGCTTAGAAAACAGTCGGGTGGTAACCAACCGAAGAACGCGCTATCACGAATTTTTAGAGTCGAGCATTCAGATAAGCTCTCGAAAAAAATACGACGGCACCGGTTACTATGAATACATCGACGAAGACGACGTTGGATGGCCTATTTTCTTTAAAGAAATACTCGTTCATCGAGATGGGTTCACCATTGGCCGAACCGAAATTGACCAAGAAGACAACTTTTACTTGAGTCCCTTCTTTGGCTTCTATGGAAAAGTAAGACTAGAATCCTCTCGCCAACCGATGGAGTTTGACGGTTACACCTTGATTCAGCACGAGTGTCAAAACATCCTCACCGATTGGTTTGCGTTTAAGTCTATTATTGACCCATTAAACATCGTCATCGACTTACCTGAGCCGAGAGAGGACGGAAGAATGCCCATCAACAACGGCATCTATATTTCCAGTGATTCCGTTTCCGGCTACTCGGCATTCCTAACGCCGGAGAGTCCGAATGCAGCCTATGATATCATCACGGCACACGGTAAGTTGTACTACGACCACAAACTGACCAGTTACGTCATTGCTTCAGAAGAACGCATTGAAGACCCTACGGCCAAAGGCAATTATCTGGCGCTGAACAACCGCGATTGTTACACTTCCGGAAATGGTGTGTTGAGCTTTGGCGATCGATTGGGTCAAGTAAAAATCGAGGGCATTGGCTATGCCGAGCATCTCATGGAAGATGACATCATTAGTTTGGATATGCAGTTGGCATTGGATTTCTTTTTCGATGATGACATTATGAAAGCCATTACCGAGGAAATTTTATCGCGCAGTGAACTGAGTGGTGTTAATCTCAATAGAGATGCATATAAAACCGTCATTAATCAGCTATTGGACGGTAAAACCAAGCGCAACTATGTCGATGAACTTGAGCTCTACGGCGCGGTTGAAAAGCTGCCAAAAGAACTTACCAACACCCTCACCTTTAACGACCTAGAAATGGAGTGGGTGCCGGAAGCAAATGCGTTTTTATCGGTTGGGGAACTGGGGATCGGGAGCATTGGCAAGGAGCCCATCAACCGGAAAGTAGATGGTGTTTTGGAGATTGCCCGCAAGCGTCGCGGGGATGAAATTCGACTTTACATTGAGCTCGACAACCGCACCTTCTATTACTTCGAGTACCGCCGCAACCTCATGTCGTTCTACTCGTCTAACGACGAACTCATGGCCATCATCCGTGAGACCAACCCGGACAAACGCAAAAAATCCGGCGGCAAAGGTCAACAACCGTACACCTATACCATCAGTACGCGTGGAAAAATGAATCGCTTCCTTAACCGATTGGAAGATTTAGAAGATTAACCCAATTAAAAAACCGCCCGAGGGCGGTTTTTTAATTGGAATAGCATTGTCAAAATTCATCTATATAGTTAGAGTAGCTGGTCAAGAAAGTTCGAGAGCAAGGCTTGCGAAAGGCTAAAAAAACGGAGTTTACATAAAGTAAATGCGTATTTTTTCACCTGATCATTACGCAGCTATCGGGCTTTATAGACAGCCACCACAGCCATTAAAGAATCGTTAAACGGCGCCTTGATCTATCATGGCATCAGCCACCTTAATAAACCCGGCAACATTGGCTCCACGAACGTAGTCCACATAACCATCTTCACGTTTTCCGTATTTCACACAGATCTCGTGAATGTCTTTCATGATATTTTGCAAACGTTCGTCGACTTGTTCGCGTGTCCAGTTGTAGCGGAGTGAATTTTGTGACATTTCCAATCCACTGGTGGCCACACCACCGGCATTGCTGGCTTTCCCCGGACTGAATGACACTTTTGCCTTTTGAAATGTACGGATGGCTCCTGGCGTACAGGGCATGTTGGCGCCTTCTGCTACGGCCATAATCCCATTTTTTACGAGCATTTCGGCATCGTCGTCTTTCAATTCGTTTTGCGTGGCACAAGGCATCGCAATATCAGCAGCAACAGACCAAGGCGTACCCTCGTGGAATTCACAACCATATTTATCGGCATATTCTTTAATGCGACCTCTTCTTTCGTTTTTGAGTTCTTTCAAGAAGGCCAGCTTTTCATCGTTAAACCCTTCGGGATCGTAGATATATCCGGAAGAATCACTGGCAGTAACCACTGTTGCACCATACTCAAGTGCTTTTTCAATCGCAAATTGTGCTACGTTACCGGAACCAGAAACGACCACACGTTTACCTTTCAATTCTTCTCCGCGTTCGCGAAGCATTTCAACGGCAAAGTAAACCACACCGTATCCGGTGGCTTCCGGTCGAATGAGTGAACCACCCCAGTTGATCCCTTTACCCGTAAGTACGCCGGTAAATTCATCGCGAATGCGCTTGTACTGGCCAAACATGTAACCAATTTCGCGAGCACCTACACCGATATCTCCTGCCGGCACATCGGTATTGGCTCCGATGTACTTACTCAACTCCGTCATAAAACTTTGACAGAAGCGCATCACTTCGCTGTCGCTTTTTCCTTTGGGGTCAAAATCAGACCCTCCTTTACCTCCTCCCATGGGAAGAGTCGTCAATGCGTTTTTGAAAATCTGCTCAAAACCCAAGAACTTGAGAATAGACAAGTTTACCGATGGGTGAAAGCGCAAACCGCCTTTATAAGGACCAATCGCCGAATTAAACTGCACGCGAAACCCTCTGTTTACTTGTACGCTGCCATTGTCGTCAAGCCACGGCACACGGAAAATAAAGACCCTCTCGGGTTCCACAATACGTTCTAGAATATTGGCCTTTTTGTATTTAGGCGTTTCCTCTACGATGGGAAGAACCACTTCTACGACTTCTTCCACGGCTTGTAAAAATTCCGGTTCATGACTACTACGTTCTTTTAACGTTTCCATGAACTGGTCAATCTGAGCTTGATACTTAGACATGCGAGCGTTTTTTTAA
>PXCF01000065.1 GCA_003566715.1 Cryomorphaceae bacterium
AGTTGGACGGGAAACAATACCCAGACCTACGAATTGGAATATGGAGCCTTTGGTTTTAGCATTGGTTCAGGGACACGTATTTCTAATATTACAGGAACTTCACAAAACATTAGCGGCATAGACCCATCCATAAACGGTTATGATGTATATGTACGTTCCTATTGTGGGAGCACTCCAAGTAACTGGTCTTTTGTATATACTTTTGGTGTGGCTCCAAGCACTATTTATGCAAACAGTTCAACTGGAGACGATTCCAACGATGGATTAACACCAGCCACCGCCAAAAAAACTTTTACGGCAGCTTATAATGAAGCAGATGCAGATGATATTATTGATTTAACAGGGACGTTTACTTGGACAAATGTGGGGGAGGTTACATCTACAACTTCTGGTTTTACAATTAATAAAAATATTGAAATTAGAGGACAAGGAATAAATCAAACTATAATTCAAGCTAATTCTGCTTATAACACTGCAGATAGAAGAGTTTTTACTATAAATACAGGTGTAAATGCATCTTTCAGTGAATTAACAATAAGAAATGGAAAAACATCTTCGACTGGAGGGGCAATTCTAAATAGTGGTGCCTTAAGCATCTCAAAGTGTAATTTTATCAATAACATTGGTCCTAGTGGAGGTGGGGCTATAAAACAAAATAATACCGCTGCTGTACTTACAGTAAATCAATCGATTTTCCAATTAAATATCGCAGCAAGTGGAGGTGCGGTTGATGACCACACGGTTACATCAAATTCAGAAATGTATATCACAAACTCTATTTTCTTTTCAAATACACAGACTGCTACAAGCGCCACTGTTGGTGGTGCTGGAATAAGAGTTATGGCAACAACAGGCAAAACGGTTATTACTAATTGTACATTTACTAAAAATAATTTATCAATTGGAACTGGACAAGGGGCGGGTATATTTGTTAGATCGGGTAATATTTATCTCAAGAACAATATATTTTCAGGAAACACAAGAGGAGGAAGTCCTCTGCCTGCAGGACGTAATGATTTATTTAAAGAAACTTCTGGTACAATCGTTGACAACGGAGGTAATATTTTTGATAGAATAACTACCACTCAATTTACAGTAAACAACAATTCTTGGTATCAAACCACAACAACCTTAGACGGAATCTTCAAATTACATTCGGACCAGACCATTACTGGCGAACTATTTTTAGATAATACATTATAAGAAAATGGAACAACAAATGGTGTTGAATCCATTGCACTATTAGATGTAAATTCTATAGCATTTGGCAATGCAGTTTTAGGCTCCAATGATGTAATTCTACAAACTGATATTGATATAAGAGATGAACCCCGTTCATCAACTGTTTTTGCTATTGGAGCTTTTGAATTAGATGGTAATCCGTGTGCACCTTTTGCTTCAGAACAACCTACAATAAACAACGGCGTCTACCAAATCTCCACCCTTAATCACCTCCGTTGGATCAGTGAAAACAGTAGTAGCTGGGATGCTGATTTTATTCAAACAGCAGATATTGAAGCTGTAATTACTTCTGACACTTGCTACAACAGTGGCGCGGGCTGGTTACCTATTGGAAATGTTTCCACAAAATTCACTGGCTCCTACAATGGAGACGGACATACCATTTCAAATCTCTTTATCAATAGACCCAATAATCAAAGAATAGCTTTATTTGGCGAAACCAATGGCGCAACGATTGAGCGTTTAGGCATAGTTGATCCAGATATTACGGTTACAGGTACAGGACAATCTGGAATGGGTTCAAATGTAGGTTCACTTATAGGATTAGCTGATAATGGAACGAGTATTTCGCAATGTTTTGCTACTGGAGGTAGTGTAACCGCTGGAGGTTCGGGTGTTGGTGGATTATTAGGTCAGTTGTTGTGGTCAAGTTTGACTGATTCCTATGCTATTGTTACTGTTGAAGGTGGCGACGCTGATATTAACTATTCAGGAGGTTTAGTGGGTGTCAATTCATCCAGTACCATCACTAATTGTTACGCTGCTGGAAGCGTTGTTTTTAAGCAACATGCTGGTCATATAACTTTAAGCAGAGGGCTAACCGAAGGCAGTAATGGCATCACCAACAGTTTCTATGACAGTGATGCTACTGGACAAACTACAGGAGGTGGTACAGCCAAAACAACAGCAGAAATGCAACAACAAGCTACGTTCACCGACTGGGATTTCCAATGTGAAAATGCCAATGGTACAGCAGATATTTGGGGCATGGATGAAGGCAATGATTATCCAAGATTGAGTTGGGAAGGTTTTACTCAAGATTGTATTTTGGAGTGGACAGGTGCTACGAGTACGGATTGGCACGATCCCTTCAACTGGGAGCCGGCACTTGTTCCGGATGCGGATATGCTGGCGGTGATTCCGGATGTATCAAATAAGCCAATCATCGGTGCTGGACAACCTGCCGAAGTCAAGATCTTGTCGATCGCGGCCCAGGCAAAGGTCACGGTAGCAGCCGGTGGCACATTGCAGGTAGTAGAGGATGTTAGCAATGAAGCTACTGAGGGCATTGTATTGCAGGCGAGCTCCACGAGTTACGCGCAGTTGAAGTTTGAGGGTGATTACCAAGGCAATGGTACGGTTACCCAGCAACAACACCTCAATGGCGGTTGGGTGATGATGGGCGCCTCGATGAACGCTACTACAGCGGATTTCTTTGGTAATGATGTCGGATCATCAGGAAGTGCGCATACCAGTGCTACTCAAAACCTGTTTTCTTGGGATGGAACGAATTATGTGAATGTTGTCAATAATGCAGCTTCCATTACACCCGGAAAAGGTTACTTTGGTTTTGTTGGCACCAATGGCTTTCAACCAGCAGCTAATGTATATGACTTCTCAGGTACGCCCAATACTGCTGTTATGCCAAGCTTGTTAAACGGCACCGCCGCCTCAGGTATAGCAATTGAAGGCACGCATACCAACGAAAGAGTCGGCTGGAACCTGATCGCCAATCCGTTTACGTGCGCCCTAGACTTCTCAGGATTAACCAAAGCAGAGGTAGATGACGCCTTTTACATATACAACAACAATAAAACGGGCGGAGCGGGTTACGACTATTGGTCAGCTGGCGGTATCACAGACCCATACATCGCTCCAATGCAGGCGTTTTGGGTGAAGGCGAGCGGAGGTAGTCCTAGCTTGGGAACACTAAGCATGGCCACGCACGGTACAACCAGCCACACACCGGCTCATCTTCGCACACAGCCTTTTGATCGCTTGGTGTTGCGTACCCACGCTACGGCGGATACGTCCAACAGCGATTACACGGTGGTCTCCTTCATTGAAGACAACACCACGATGGGCTACGACGGGTCTTGGGACGCCATTAAGATGGCCAATGCGGGAACAAACATTTACTCCACCCATACCAATGGCGATGTAATGGCCATCAACGCCATTCCTTACGGTCCAAACCACAGCGAAAAGAGAACCGTACCCATCAGTTTCAAGGCTGCGCAGCACGGACAAAACTTCACCATTCGCTACGACGACAGCTATATGATCAACCACTACGCGGTGTATTTGGAGGATAAGCTCCTGCAGACCTTTACCGACCTTAGTGCACAAGACTATAACTTCATCAACGACACCAGCATGGTTGGTCGCTTTGTGCTGCACTTCCGTGCCGGATCACTCAGCATCGATGCACCGGAACGCACGAAAAACGCCAGTGGCATCACGGCCTGGGTATTCGACAACCACGCCTACCTCAACCCACTTTTCACCGGCAATGCCATGCTCACCTTATACGACATCAGCGGTAAGAAGTTACAAGCCGAGCGTATAGAAGTGGCTGCGGGTGTACGCACGGAGTGGGC